>CAXUOA010000129.1:6963-8003 GCA_964252625.1 uncultured Acetobacteraceae bacterium
ATCCGGCCCACGGTGGTCGATCCGCGCGGACCGGATTACGACCGCTACGCCGGCGCCGACCTGGCCGTGCCCACGCTGCGCGAACTGGCGGCGGTCACCGGCATGGATGTGAGCTCCGACAGGCGCATCGCGGCGGCGGCCGGCTGGCTGCGCACCGCGCACGGCTTCGGCGCCGTCGTCGTCAACCGCGGCGCAGAAGGACTGTCCCTGGTCTCCGCCGACACCGTGCTGCACGTGCCGCCAGCGATGTCCGAAGTGTTCGACCTCGCCGGCTCAGGCGACACGGTGGTCTCGGCACTGGCGGCCAGCATGGCGATCGGCCTGAAGCTGCCGGTGGCCGTTCGCCTGGCCAACCTGGCGATGGGCGTGGCCGCGGGCCAGCCGGGCATGGCGGTGGCGCAGGGCACCGACCTGATCGCCATGCTCACCCCGCAGGGCCGCGCGCTACGCAAGATCGTCGCCCACGAGGTGGCCGTCGAGCAGGTGGGCCGCTGGCGCCGCATGGGCCTGCGCACCGCGCTGATCACCACCACGCCGGACCGCTTCAACCGCGCCAGGCTGGATACCGCGCGTGCCGCCTGTGACCGGCTGGTTCTGGGCGTGGAGGCGGCGGCCGACGACGCGGACATGGACCACGCCAAACGCACGCTGGCCGAAGCGGCCGCGCTGGCATCGGTGGACCTGATCTGCCTGATCGCGGAAGGCTCGCAGACGGAAACACTGCGCCGGTTGCGCCCGGACCTGCTGATCGACCCGGCGCCGGCCGCCGCGATGGCGGAGATCGTGCGGGGATGGGGCGGCGAGGTCCTGGCGGGGTAAGTAAGCAGTCCTTTCTTGCAAAGGATCGAAAACTTTTGCTTCCCCCGCCTTTGCGGCAGCCCTGCGCTTCCGGATAAATCCAGGCGCCTGAACAGCGCCAGGAACAAAAGTTCTTTGCCTCTTTTCAAAAAAGAACGCCTTGCTTTCTTTTCTTCACACGCCCCACACAAACGCGATCATTCGCCGCTATAACACTGCACGATGGACTACCCGCCCAAGCC
>CAXUOA010000130.1:0-7973 GCA_964252625.1 uncultured Acetobacteraceae bacterium
GCACGCAGGCGGGCGGCAGGCCTGCGTGGCTCTCCGCCAGCGCCGGGTTGGCGCGCGGGTCCAGGAGCTCGGCCTCGTCGGTGTGGTAGTGGTGGCGGAACCACAGCATGAACTGCCGGGTCAGCATGGGGCCGTTGGCAAATTCGGTGACCGAGGGGCGGGTGAGGTCACGGTCCACGCCGGGATAGACCAGCAGCTGGCTGCGCAGCGCCGGGCCGCCGCGCGACCTGGCCAGCAGACAGCAGACGGCGGACAGCGTGCCGCCGGCGCTGTCGCCACCCACCGAGATGCGGGTGGCGTCGCCGCCGAGCGACGCGGCGTGCGCCGCCACCCAGAGCAGTGCCGCGTAGGCGTCCTCAGGGGCGGCGGGAAATTTGTGTTCGGGCGCCAGGCGGTACTCCACGCTGACCACCAGCGTTTCGGCTTGCACGCAGAGTTCGCGGCAGACCTGGTCGCCGGATTGCAGGTCGCCCAGCACCATGCCGCCGCCGTGGAACCAGATCAGGACGGGCAGGCCCGCTTCGGCCGAGGGACGATAGAGACGGGCGGGGATTTCGCCCGCCGCGCCGGAGACCTGCAGCTCGCGCACCTCGTGGACGGGGCGGCCGGGTGCGACGGGAAACCCCGCGTAGAATGCGCGCACCGCGGCAGGCGAGAGGGTGGACATGTCCACCTGGCCGTGCGCCGCCAGCAGGGTCAGGATGTGTGCCGCGTCGTCGTCGATCTTCGCCATCACGCCTGTCCCACCGCGGCTTGCGGGAGTGTGTCCGCGGCACTCACGTACCCCAGGCCGAGTTGCGCCGCCAGAGCGCGGCAATGAGCGGCCGAGGCCACCTCGCCGTCGTCGTCGAGTATGTCCGTCCAGGACGCGACCTCGTAGCGGGTCAGCCGCCGCACGAGGTCCAGCGCCAGGTCTGCGCTGGCGCGGTGCTCGCGGCCGCGGTAGCCCACCATGGCGGGCATCACGTGCCCGGGCGATTTCAGGCTGGCGATCCCCGCGTCCGGTGCCCCGGCGGCCCGCAAGGTGAGCGCGCGGTCGGCGGCGGAGATGCCGGTGCCGTCGCATTCGGCGGCCTCCACCGAGCGCAGCAGGATGGGGCCGCGGTAGCCCTCGCGGTACTCGCCGGCCAGCACCAGCCCCAGCGCCATGGCGCGCTCCGCCGTCACGCTGAAGCAGGTCAGGCCGCGGCCCCAGGTGACGGTGGTGTTCACCGTCTCTGCGGTGGCCAGGGCGGCGACGCCCACGAAGCAGCCGCGGTCCGCGGCATCGTCCACCAGGATGACCAGGCCGCCGTTGTTCAGGGTGTCTTGGGTCATGGATGGCCTGCGTAGGGAGGACGGAAGGAAGGAAGCGCTTTCTCTTTTGAAAAAAAGAAACAAAAAACTTTTGTTCTGACGTTGTGCCGGCGCGCGTGGTGGTTCTGAGCAGGGCATGCTGTTGGGAACAGCGCCAGGGACAAAAGTTTTTTGGTCCCTTTTTTCAAAAAAGGACTGCTTTCTTTCTTGCGTCATGATCCGACACATAGTGCACCTGCCCGCCGCTGGGCAGCCCCACGCTTCGGGGCTAAGACTCGCCGAGACAAAGGAGCGCTCCGTGGAGACACAGGACATACGCGTGCACCAGGACGGTGCCGCCATGCACATCAGGATGGCGCGGCCGGCCAAGCGCAACGCGCTGACGGTGGCGATGTATGCCGCCATGGCGGACGCAATGGCGCGTGCCGAGGCCGACCCGGAGACGCGCGCGGTGATCTTCTCCGGCGAGGGCGTGGCGTTCTGCGCCGGCAACGACCTGGCCGACTTCGTGGCCAATCCGCCGGGCGGCGAGGACGCGCCGGTGCAGCGTTTCATCCGCGCGCTGGCCGCGGCGCGGCGCGTGCTGATCGCCGCCGTGCAGGGCCGGGCGGTGGGCATCGGCACCACCATGCTGCTGCATTGCGACTTCGTGCTGGCCGAGCCGGACGCCGTGCTGCAGATGCCGTTCGTCGACCTGGCGCTGGTGCCGGAAGCCGGCAGCTCGCTTCTGGTGCCCGAGCTGATGGGCCAGCGCCGCGCGGCCGAGCTTCTGCTGCTGGGCGAGGCGGTGGATGCCACGCGCGCCGAGGCGCTCGGCCTGGTGAACCGCGTGGTGGCTGCCGGCACGGCCGTGGCAAAGGCGCAGGCGCTGGCGGTTCGGCTGGCGGCCAAGCCGGCCGGTGCGCTGCTGGCCACCAAGGCGCTGATGAAATCGGCCACGCGCGCCCTGCCCGGGCGCCTGGCGGAGGAGAACGCAGCCTTCGCCGCGCAACTGCAATCCGCCGAGCTGCGCCAGACGGTGCAGGCCTTCTTTCAATCCCGCACCAAGGCGACCGCCGCATGAGCTTGCCCCCGTTCCTCGCCCAGAAGCTGCGCCTGCCCGTCATTGCGGCGCCGCTGTTCATCATCTCCAACCCGGACCTTGTGCTGGCGCAGTGCAAGGCCGGCGTGGTCGGCTCCTTTCCGGCGCTGAACGCCCGGCCGAAGGCGTTGCTCGACGAATGGCTGGCGCGCATCACCGGCGAGCTCGCCGAGTACGACGCGGCGCATCCGGACGCGCCGGCGGCCCCGTTCGCGGTCAACCAGATCGTGCACCGCTCCAACGACCGGCTGGAGCACGACCTGGCGCTCTGCGTGAAGTACAAGGTGCCCCTCGTGATCACGTCGCTGGGCGCGCGGGCCGAGGTGTTCGAGGCGGTGCATTCCTACGGCGGCACCGTGCTGCACGACGTCATCACCGTGGCGTTCGCGCGCAAGGCGATCGAGAAGGGTGCCGACGGCCTGGTGGCCGTGGCGGCCGGCGCCGGCGGGCATGCCGGCACCACCTCGCCGTTCGCGCTGATCTCCGAGATACGCGCCTGGTTCGACGGCCCGCTGGCGTTGTCGGGCGCCATTTCCAACGGCGGTGCAATATTGGCGGCGCAGGCGGCCGGCGCGGATGTGGCCTATATCGGCTCGGCTTTCATTGCGACGGAGGAGGCGAACGCCGCGGCCGAGTACAAGCAGGCGGTGGTGGAGTCCGAAGCCAGCGACATCATCTACAGCAACCTGTTCACCGGCGTGCACGGCAACTACCTGAAGAGCTCGATCGTGGCCGCCGGGCTGGACCCGGAGGCGCTGGCGGTGTCGGACCCGTCGGCGATGGATTTCGGCAGCGGGTCCGCCAAGGCCTGGCGCGACATCTGGGGCGCGGGGCAGGGCGTGGGGCGGGTGGACAGCGTGGTGCCGGCCGCTTCGCGTATTGCGCAATGGTCGCGCGAGTATCAGGCGGCCCGGGAGCGGTTGCTGGCCGCCTAGATAGGATGAGGCCTTCTTTTTCAGACAGGCAGCAGGCGACCTTGGCTTCCGCGGCTGCGTGCCCAGAGCATTTTCCGTTCGCAAGGGCTCACTGCAAATGCTCTAGTTATTTGATGTTGCGAGCATCTTTATCCGACAGGTGACCCCGGTTGATCGGATGATGCTCTAGCCTAGCGATCCACGTGCGATCGTCTCCAGCGTGTGCGCGAGCACCAGGAGCATCAGCCAGGCCAGGCTGGTGCGTATGCGTCCGCGCAGCAGACGCAGTATCGCCACCAGGAGCATGGCGACGATGAAGATCAGGATCACGGTCTGAACATCGCTGTTCAGCCCCGCGCCCTTCATCAGCGAGCGCAGCGCGCCTTCGATGAAGCCGAGTATGCTCAGCATGATCCGTGCAAAAGTGCCGAACACGCCGACCAAGCCGTGAGCAAATCCGTCGAGCACGTTCATTGCAGTTTCATGCCACAGAGCCGCACCGCAGGAAAGCGGTTCTTTCTGCAACAAAAACGTCGCGGACCTGGCAGGCAGGCCTTGCGTTTGCCGGCTTGCCTGCGAAGTTCCGTGGCCGAGGAGGACCGCCCCGATGCGCAACGCCGTGTCAGCCGTGCTTTTGATGATGAGCCTGTCCGCTTACGCCCAGCAGACGGTCTCGCCGGCCGACAGCAAGGAGATCGGGCGCGTGATCGCCGCGCAGATCGAGGCGTTCCGGCGCGATGACGGCGCGGCGGCGTTTGCGTTCGCCACGCCCGGCATACAGGAGAAGTTCGGCGACAGCGCACATTTCCTGGCGGCCGTGAAGCAGGCCTACCCGCAGGTGTACCGGCCCCGCTCCTTCAGGTTCCTGGACCGGGGCAGCGAAAACGGCCTGGTGACGCAGCGCGTGGAGGTTGTGGGCCAGGACGGAAGGCTGGTGACCGCCATCTACGACATGGCGCACGAGCCGGACGGCCGTTGGCGGATCGACGGCTGCCGGCTGGAGAAGACATCGCTGCAGGAGACCTGAAGCCGAGGCAGCCGCCAACTGCGTCCGAAAGCTCCCCGCTCTCGCAGATGCGGGGGAAGCAAAAGTTTTTTGGTCCTTTTTTTCAAAAAAGGACTGCTTGCTTGCTCCTAAGCCAGCGGATAAGGCAGCTTGAAGATGACGTCCTCCGTCGTCACCTGGCGCTCCTCGATCTGCAGCGTGAAGCGCCTTCCCAATTCCGAGAGCACTTCCTGCACCAGGCTCTCCGGCGCCGATGCGCCGGCCGTGATTCCCACGGTGCCGACACCGTCCATCAGCGAGAAATCCATGTCGCCCACCTTGGGCACCAGGACGGCGCGGCCGGCGCCGGCGCGCTCGGCCACCTCGCGCAGGCGCTGGCTGTTGCTGCTGTTCGGGCTGCCTATCACGATGAGCAGGTCGCAGCCCTGGGCGATCGCCTTCACCGCCGCCTGGCGGTTGGTGGTGGCGTAGCAGATGTCCTCGCGCTTCGGCCCTTCGATGGCGGGGAAGCGCCGGCGCAGGATGTCCACGATCTCGGCGGTGTCATCCACGCTCAGCGTGGTCTGGGTGATGAAGGCCAGGGCGGCCACGTCCCGCGGCGCCACGATCTCCGCCTCCGCTGCATTCTGCACCAGCGTCACGGTGCCTGGCGGCAGCTGGCCCATGGTGCCCACCACTTCCGGGTGGCCGGCATGGCCGATCATCAGGATGTGGCGTCTCTCGGCGAAGTGGCGTTCCGCCTCCCGGTGCACCTTGCTGACCAGGGGGCAGGTGGCGTCCAGATAGGCCAGGTTGCGGCGCTGCGCTTCCTCGGGCACCGCTTTCGGCACGCCGTGCGCGCTGAACACCACGTGGGCGTTTTCCGGCACCTCGTCCAGCTCCTCGACGAAGATGGCGCCCTGCGCTTCCAGGGTTTCCACCACGGTGCGGTTGTGGACGATTTCGTGGCGGACGTACACCGGAGCGCCGTAGCGGCGCAGCGCCTCCTCCACCACGCGTATGGCGCGGTCCACGCCGGCGCAGAAGCCGCGCGGGCCGGCCAGCACCACGCGCAGCGGTCGCAAGGCGGTTTCGGCGGCGGGAGCGCGCGTCAGCAGGTCGGTCGGGCTGTCTGGCATTGGTGTCGGTCCCGTGTGTCCTCGTCTGGGCGCAATATGGCTACGGAGGGGTTCTGGTGCAAAGGCGGGATGCTGTGGCAAAGCACCCGGGCCGTCCCGACCGTTGCGACGGGGCCGCAGCGGAGACCCCCATGCGCCTGACCCACTTGCCCGTCCTGCTCCTGGCCCTTGCCGCCGCCGCCTGCCATGCGGACCCGAACGAGGAGGCGGTGCAGTGCCCGCGCGCCTACGCGCTGCCGGACGCCTCCCACGTGTCCCACTTCAACGGGCGCGGCACGGATCTGTCGGACCTGGTGCTGGGCGTGCGGCTGACGGACGTCCAGGGCGCCTGCTCCGGCAAGCTGGGCGTGCGGGAGGAAGGCGCACACGGCCACGTGGTGATGGTTGTGACCAAGGGGCCGGCCGCCACCGGCAACGAGGCGGACGTGGGCTACGTCCTGGGCGTGGTGCGCAACGGCGAGATCCTGGACCGCGCCAGCTACGTGCAGCACGTGGTGTTCCCGGCAAACGTGAGCACCCTGGAGGTGACGGGGCAGGAGATCGCGCTGAAGCTTCCCACCGGGAAGGGTGTCAGCGGGCCCAGCTACCATTTGTATTTCATGTTGAATCTTACGCCTGAGGAGCTCGCGGCTAATCGGCACGAGGCACAGTTAAGATAAGCAAGGCCTTCTTTTTTGAAAAAAAGGACTGCTTGCCTTGCTTGCCTTACGCCCTGGGCCTACTGCGCAGCGCATGGCCCTGAAACCCCACCTCGCCCGCGCCTACCGTGCCAGCCGCTACAGCGTCGCCGGCCTGGACCTGCAGATCGGCCGCCGTTCCGGCGCGCTGGACGGCCTGCTCGCCGGCCTGGGCGCGCGCGAGGCGGTGCTGATCACCGCCTGGAACCCGGCCAGTCGCCGCATGCCGCCGAACTGGAACAGCAAGATGATGGCGGCACTTCGGCACCGTCTGGGCACCACGCCGGCGCTGCCGGCCTCGGGCGCCGGCCGTACCTGGTCGGAGGATCACCTGCTCGTGGTGGGTGACAGGCGCCGGCTGGCCAAGCTGGCCCGCCTGTTCGGCCAGGCGGCGATGGTGGGGCTGAAACGCGGACAGGGCGTCCGGCTGCTGCCGCTCGTCTGACGTGCCGCCGCCGCGCGTGACGGCCGGGGCGCTGCACGCAGCCCTGCTCGCCTCGGACAGCGCCACCGCCGTGCTGGAGGCGATCTGCGGCGCCCCCGTCACCATACGCCGCGACCCGCACGCCCCCCAGCCGGCGCCCACTCGTCTGTCGGGCGGGTTGCACCGGCACGTGGCCCTGCTGTGCGGAGAGCGGCATCTGTCGGACGCCGATCTGTGGTTCCGGCCGGAGTTGCGGCCCGCGGACATGGTAGCCGAGCTGGCGACGGGCGACGCCCCGTTTGGCCGCGTGGTCAAGGCGCTCGGCCTGCGCCGCCGCACGCTGTCCGCCCGGATATGCGCGGCCGGCGAGCCGTTCGCGCTGGAACACCGGGCGGTGCTCGGCGACCGGGCAGGGCGGGACGTGGCCGAGGTGGCGGAACGCTACTGCTGGGAATTGGTCAGCGAGGCTGCCCTCCGCTAGAGCATCATCCGATCAACCGGGGTCACCTGTCGGATAAAGATGCTCGCAACATCAGATAGCTAGAGCATTTGCGATGAGCCCTTGCGAACGGAAAATACTCTAGACATCCGACGCGGTCACCTTCAGCTCCGCCAGGCGCTCGGACGCGCGCTCCACGGTGCGTACTATCACGTCGCCCGCGCGCTTCACCTTGGGTTCCGCATGGTTCAGCAGGCCGTCCGCCACCAGAAGCGCCGGCGAGAGGATTCCGCGCACGTCGTGCCGCAGCGTCGAGACCTGCCTGCGGAGTTCGGCCAGCTCGACCTGCGCCGCGCTCGCCTCGGCAAGCTGGCCGCTTAGCTTCGCAGCCTCGCGCTGTTGGGTGGCGAGAAGCGGACGCGCCCACAGGACCGTGCCCAGCACGCCCGCGGCGATCCCGACAAGCGCGAACCATAGGCCTTGCATGGCGTGGCTTTCTCCCCCCTGGAGCCGTAACGTCTTGCAGGCGGAGGACGGGTGCAGGCAAGGCTTCTTTTCGGCAATGCGCCGCAATGGCGGCGGCCGTGGCGGTCGGCACCTTGGAAGCTGGCAGCCTGGCCCCCGCCGTCATTTGACGCCAGCCGCCCGGCGAACCTATAACGCGGCCCATGACACGGGGCCGCCAGCGCCCCGCCCAAGCCGTTGGAGTGCCCCCGTGAAGCGTACGTTTCAACCATCCAAGCTCGTCCGCAAGCGCCGGCACGGCTTCCGCGCCCGCATGGAGACGGTGGGTGGCCGCAAGGTGATCGCCAACCGCCGCGCCAAAGGGCGGAAGAAGCTCTCGGCCTGACGCGTATGGCGGATCCTGTGCTTGTGCCGCAGCGCGCGGCAGGGGCACGCCCGCCGCATCTCAAGCGCCGCGCCGAGTTCCTGCGCGTGGCCGCAAAAGGCCGCAAGGCGCCCTCGGCCGGACTGGTCCTGCAGGCGCTGAGCCGCGGTGACGACGCGCCTGTAAGGC
>CAXUOA010000131.1:0-7842 GCA_964252625.1 uncultured Acetobacteraceae bacterium
CACCATGCTGGGCCGCGGCGGCGATGCGGTCCCGGGCGTCCGGCCCGGCATCCGGCAATGCGCCTGGCGGCTGGGTGAAACACTGCCCGGCGCGGCCCTGCTCGACGACATGCCGCCCGCGTCGCAGGCAATCATCCACCTCGCGCATGACTGGTCCAATCCGGCGGGCGAGGAAGGCTCCGGCGGGCTAAACCTGGCGGGCACGCGCGCCTTGCTGGACGGGGCGCGCCGGCTGGGCATCGGGCGGTTCGTCTTCGCCTCGTCGCAATCCGCCAGGCAGGACGCGGCGAACATCTACGGCCGGGTGAAATGGCAGGTCGAGCAGCTGCTGGAACGGCCGGACGAGGTGGCCGCGCGCATCGGCCTCGTCTATGGCGGGCCGCGCCAGGCGATGTTCGGCCTGCTGTGCACGCTGGTGGAACGCGCGCCCGTGCTGCCGATGATCGATCCGTGGCGCGAGGTCCAGCCGATCCACCTGGACGAGGTGGCGGCCGGCCTTCGCACGCTGGCCGATCGCGGCGGCACGGGCTGGTTCGGCCTGGCAGCGCCGCAGGGCATCGCCTTCGGCGATTTCCTCAGGACGCTGGCGCGCGAATTCGCCGGGCGGAAGCTGCCCGTCATGCCCGTCAGGCTCGGCCTGGCGCTGCTCGCGGCCGACACCGCCGCCCGCATCCCGCTCGCCCCGAAGGTGGACCGCGAGCGTATCCTGGGCCTCGCCGGCACGCGGCCGATGGCGTGCGCGGCGCACCTGGCGACGCTCGGCCTGAACCTCGTGCCCCTGGAAGCCGGACTGCGCCGCGAGCCCTCGTCACGCGCGGCGCTGCTGCGAGGGCAGGCTCCTGCTCGCCTACGTGCTCGGCGCGGCCCCCGGCGAGGCGCTCCTCGCGCGGTATGCCGAGGCCGTAAGCCAGCGCGGCGAGGGACCGCTGGCGTTGCCTGCCGGGCTGCACCGGCTGCCGGCGCTGCTGCGGGTGCGCGAGCCGCTGTCCGGTGCGGGGCCGCTCGGACGGCGGCTGCGCCTGGCCAGCGCGCTTGCCGAAGCAACGCCGCAGGGCGAGGCCATCCTCGCCGCGGGCTCCCGCTCCGGCCGGCTGGCGCGCCTGGCCGCGCGCGGGGTGCTGGACGCCGCCGCTTTGCCGCTGCGCGCGGTGCTAGGCGTGCGCGGCCGATGAAGCTGGAGGCCGGGCTGCGGCGCCGGTTCGGCGTGGTGGTCGTAGGCAGCGGCCCGGCCGGCGTGAGTGCCGCCTGGCCGCTGGTGCAGGCGGGCCTGGACGTGCTGATGGTGGACGCCGCGGACACGACGCCGCCGCCCCCGGCGTTCGCCGGCACCATCGGTGCGCTGCGGGCCGACCCCGAGCAGTGGCGCTACCGCTTCGGCGGCGATTACGGCGGCCTGGCGCCGGACGGCGACATCTCGCCGAAATTCGCCACCCCCCTGACCCGCGCGCTGACCGGAGGCTACGCTGCGGCCACGGGCCTGGAGACAGACGGGTTCTGGGCCGCCGGCAGCCTGAGCCAGGGCGGCCTGTCCAACATCTGGGGCGCGGTCGCCGAGACCTATGGCGAAGCGGAGCTGGCGGGCTTTCCCTTTCCGGCCGCCGACCTTGCACGCTCCTACGACGCGGTGAAGGCGCGCATCGGCGTCGATGAGAACCCGCCGGCGGCGCAGGAGCAGGACGGCTATCGCTCGCCCGTGCAGCACATCCACTGGCGCGCAGCGCGCGGCGGTGCGCAAGGCGGCGTGCGTATCCGGCCGGCCCGCAACGCAGTGCTCGCCAGCACGCAGGGCGAGCGGCAGGCGTGCCGGCAATGCGGGCTGTGCCTGTGGGGATGCGCCCATGGCAGCATCTACAGCAGCGCGCAGGAACTGCCCGCTCTGCGCCAATGGCCGAATTTCAGCTACCTGCCGCAAGCGCGCGTGCTGTCCCTTCTGCCGGACGGGGAACGGCACGGCCTGGCGGTGGAGCAGGATGGCGCGCGCCTGATGCTCTCGGCCGAACGCGTGGTGCTGGCGGCCGGCACGCTGGCCACCACGGCGTTGGTGCTGCGGCGGCTCGGGCTGGGCGACAGGCCGGTCCGGCTGCTGAGCAATCCGGTCGGCGCCATCGCCTTCGTGGTGCCCGGCTGCGTCGGCCAGAGCCTGCCGGAACGCGGCTTCAGCCTCGGGCAGCTGAGCTACACCGTGCCCATCGCCGGGGCGGCGGACGAGGCAGCGGGCATATTGTACGGCGCCGACACGTTGCCCCTGGGGGTCATTGCCGACCGCATGCCGCTCAGCCGGCCCACCGCGTTGCGCCTGGCCCGCGCGCTGATGCCCGCGCTGGTTCTGGCCACCTGCTACATCCCCGGCCGCTACAGCCGCAACACGCTGCAGCTCGGCCCCGGCGGCGCAGGCGTGCGCGTTGCCGGCCTACGTGACGCCGAAGCCGACCGTGTGCTGCTGGCCGCCGCACGCGGCCTAGCGCGGCGGCTGCGGCACCTGGGCGCGTATGCGGTTCCGGGCTCGCTGACCCTGTCCGCACCGGGCGCGGACGCGCATTACGCCGGCACCCTGCCCATGGGTGGCGCCGGACCCGCCGCCTGCACGCCGGACGGCGCGCTGGCGGGCTGCCCCGGCCTCTACGTGGTGGACGGCGCGGCATTGCCCGTGCTGCCCGCCAGGCACTGCACCCTGACGATCATGGCCAACGCCGACCGCATCGCGCGGCGCCTGGCCGAGACGCTGCAGGGCGCGCTGGCCGGGTGACCGGCAAGTCCTGGGCGTCGCCGCCGCGCATGGTCGTGCAGTTCGTGCAGTTCGGTCTCGTGGGTGTTCTGGGCCTGGCGGCCGAACTGGCCGTGTTCTACGCGCTGCGCCACACTGCGGGGCTTCTGGCGGCGGGGCTGGCGGGCTACGCCGCCTCGGCCACGCTGACCTGGTGGACGAACCGGAACTGGACGTTCCAGGCCACCAGCGCGGGCGGCACGCGGCGTAGCCAATGGGCGCGCTATGCGCTGGCCAACGCGCCGGGATTTGCGCTGAACAGGACCGTGTTCTTCGGGCTCGTGTCGGTGTTGGCGGTGTGCGCGCGGTACCCATTCCTGGCGGCAGGGGCGGGGTCCCTGACCGGGCTGGTGTCGAATTACAGTTTTTCGCGGACGCTGGTTTTTGTCGGGGCGGAGAGAAGGAAGAAAGGCCTTCTTTTTTGAAAAAAAGAAGCAAAAAACTTTTGTCTTCCTGCTGCCGCAGACACGGTGTCTCGTTCTGAAACACGGCGTTTGGGCAGGCGAAAGAAGCAAAAGTTTTTTGGTCCTTTTTTTCAAAAAAGGACTGCTTGCTGTCTTCCTCCGCCCGCGATCAACCAGGCGTGATCGCAAACCAAGCGTGCATCCCTGTGATCCTCCGCCACGTCTGCCTGCGGGATAAGCCGGAGTACGACGCAGTGGGAAAGTTCATCGACGCGGCCATCGGCCATATCGAGCGCGCGGAGGGCCTGGACCGGCCGGCTTACGCGCTCGGCAAGGCGATCTCGCGGACCGGGCAGCTGACCGGGCGGCCAGGGAAGAGCCTGGCCAACACGCTGCATGGGCGTTCGTACGGGCACCCCGTGCACCCGCTGATCGTGGCCATCCCGATCGGCACCTGGACACTGGCCTTCGGCCTGGACCTGCTCGCTTCGGCGGGATTGCTCCGCAACCGAAGCGCGCGCGAGGCGGCGGACCTGGCGTTGCAGGCGGGATCGGCAGGCGCTGCCGCGGCGATCGCGACGGGGTTGGCCGACTGGCAGCATCTGAACGGGCGCGACAGGCGAGTCGGGCTGGTGCATGGCTCGGTGAACGGCGTGGCGCTGGGGCTGAACCTGTTATCCAGTTCGTTGCGCACGCAGGGGCGCCGCAGCGCAGGCGTGTGGGCCAGCGCCGCGGCCTATGTGGTGATGGCGGCCGGCGGGTATCTGGGCGGACACCTGGTGTACAGACGGCGCGCCGCGGTGGATCATGCGGACCGCAGCCCGGTGCCGCGCGCGTTCGTGGCGGTGGCCAAGCTGGCCGAGCTGGTCGAGAAGAAGCCGCACCGGGTGGCGGTGTGGGACCCGGTGGCGCGCAGCGAGATCGGCATCGTGCTGGTGCGGCAGGGCGCGCGCGTGCACGCGATGGGCGCGCGGTGCTCGCATGCCGGCGGGCCGTTGGACGAGGGCTGGGTGATCGATGGCACGCTGGTGTGTCCGTGGCACGGCTCGCAATATGATCTGGAGACCGGCCAGCCTTCCACAGGGCCGTCGACCTGCCCGCAGCCGCGCTACACGGTGCGCATCGTGGACGGCACGGTGGAGTTGAAGCGCGAGCAGGAGCCCGGCGACCACGTGGTCACGCCGGAATCCCTGGAGGCGCAACCGGTTAAGCGGGTGAGCAAGCCGGCGCGCGGCGTGCCGCGGACCGGTGCGGGCGAGCCGAGCCGGACGGCCACCGAGGTGCTGTTCGAGCACCACGAGCTGATGCGCCGGATGTTCGAGAAGATGCTGGCCACCGCGGGCGAGGATGCGGACCGGCACGCCTTGATGCGGGCGCTTGCGGCCGAGCTGGACATACACGAGGCGATCGAGGATGCGATCTTCTATCCCGCCGTGCGCGGCGTCAGCGAGGACACCGAGATTGCCTATGCCGAACACGGCGTGCTAGCGGATCTGCTTGCCGCGACGGTGAAACTGCCGCTCGGCGGCGCGCCGTTCCGCGAGCATCTGGAGGCGTTGCAGGCGGCGTTCCTGCACCACGCGGGCTCCGAGGAGCGGTCGATGTTCCTGGAGGCGGAGCGGCTGAGCGATGCGCGGCTGCGCCAGCTGGGCGCCGAGCTGGACGAGATGCTGGAGAGCGAGCGGACGTCGCGCTTCAGGACGGCGTTCCGCTCGATGAAACTCAGTCTGCTGGAGCACGCCTGATCGCCGGCGTGACCGATCGCGACAGCCTGCAGGACGTCTGGGGCGGCCGGACGCCGTACGAGGGCGAGGATGCCTGGCCGGTGCGGCAGGACGAGCGGGTGACCGAGGCGCCGGACCGCTGGGTCCAGTCCGCCTGCGTGCTGTGCTCCAACGGCTGCGCGCTGGACATCGGCGTGAAAGACGGTCGCATGGTGGGCGTGCGCGGCCGTGTGGTGGACCGCATCAACCGCGGGCGGCTGGGGCCGAAGGGCCTGCATGGCTGGGCGGCCAACGCCAGCGCCGACCGGCTGACCCGGCCGCTGATCCGCCAGGACGGCTGGTTCCGCGAGGCGAGCTGGGACGAGGCGATGGCGCTTATCGTCCGCCGTTCGCACGAGACGCTGGCGCAATGCGGCGGCAGCGGGATCGGCATCTACAGCAGCGGCCAGCTGATGCTGGAGGAGTACTACACGCTCGCGGTGATCGGCAAGGCGGGGCTGGGGACGCCGCACATGGACGGCAACATCCGGCTGTGCACGGCCACCGCCGGGGCGGCGCTGAAGGAGAGCTTCGGGGCGGACGGGCAGCCCGGCAGCGTGGCCGACCTGGACACCACGCGCTGCATCCTGCTGGCCGGCCACAACGCGGCGGTGACGGACACGGTGATGTGGATGCGCATCCTGGACCGCCGGCGCGGCGCCCATCCGCCCGCGCTGGTGGTGATCGACCCGCGGCGCACGCCCACTGCGGCGGGGGCCGATGTGTGGCTGGCGCCCCGACCGGGCACCAACCTGGCACTGCTGAACGGGCTGCTGCGGCTGATCATCGCGGACGGGCATGTGGACCACGATTTCGTCGAGCGGCACACGCTGGGCTTCGCCGGGCTGGCGGAGACCGTGGCCGCGTATCCGCCGGAGCGGGTGGAGGCGCTGACCGGCGTGCCCGCTGCCTTGCTGGTGCGCGCGGCGGCGCTGATCGGGCAGGCGCCCAGCCTGGTCTCGACCTGCCTGCAGGGCATCTACCAGAGCAACCAGGCGACCGCCTCGGCCTGTCAGGTGAACAACATCCACCTGGTGCGCGGCATGATCGGGCGGCCGGGCTGCGGCGTGCTGCAGATGAACGGGCAGCCGACGGCGCAGAACACGCGCGAGTGCGGGGTGTACGAGGATCTGAGCGGGATGCGGAACTGGGACAACCCGGCCCATGTGGCCGAGCTCGCCCGGCTGTGGAACGTGGACGCCGCGCGCATACCGCACTGGGCGCCGGGCACGCACGCGATGCAGATATTCCGCTACGCCGAGGCCGGAACGCTGAAGATGCTGTGGATACAGGGCACCAACCCGGCGGTGTCGATGCCCGACCTGGCGCGCGTGCGCCGCATCCTGTCGCGGCCGGACGTGTTCGTGGTGGTGCAGGACGGGTTCATGACGGAGACGGGCTGGCTGGCCGACGTGGTCCTGCCGGCGGCGATCTGGGGGGAGCGGACCGGCACGTTCACCAATTTCGACCGCACGGTGCATATCAGCCTAAAGGCGGTGGAGCCGCCCGGCGAGGCGCGGTCGGACCTGGACATCTTCCTGGATTACGCGCGGCGGATGGATTTCCGCGACAAGGATGGCGCCGCGCTGGTGAAATGGTCCTCGCCGGAGGGCGCGTTCGAGGCCTGGAAGGCGTGCGCGCGCGGGCGGCCCTGCGACTATTCCGGCCTGAGCTACGCCAGGCTGATGGCGGGATCGGGCGTGCAATGGCCCTGCAACGCGGCGCATCCCGACGGAACCGTGCGGCTGTATTCCGACCACGTGTTCCGCACCGCGCCCGACGAATGCTCGAGCTTCGGCCATGACCTGCTGACCGGCGCCGAGGTGACGCGGGCGGCCTACGAGGCGCTGGAGCCGGGCGGACGGGCGTTCATCAAGCCCGCGCACTACAGGGCGCCGGAGGAGGCGCCGGATGCGGCGTACCCGTTCCTGCTGACGACCGGGCGTGTGCTGACGCAGTTCCACACGCGCACGAAAACCGGGCGGGTGCCCGAGCTGGCGCAGGCGGCGCCGGCGGCGTTCGCCGAGATGGCGGAGGCGGACGCCCGGCGCCTGGGCGTGGCGGACGGGCAGATGGTGACGGTGACCTCGCGCCGCGGCAGCGTGACGGTGGCGGCCAGGATCGGCGGCGTGCCTGCGGGCCAGGTGTTCGTGCCGTTCCACTACGGATACTGGGACCATCCCGGACAGGCGCGGGCGGCCAACGAGCTGACGATCTTCGCGTGGGATTTGGTGAGCAAGCAGCCGCAGTTCAAATACGCGGCGGTTCGGGTGGAGCCGGCGGCGGCCCCGGTCGCGGTGCCGGAAAGCGCGCCGCGCAGCAGCAGGCCGGAGGCTGTGGCGGGTGCGGTGGCAGGTGCCGTGGATTGGGCGAAGCAGAGGGCGGATGCGGCCGGCGAGCCGCCGCGTGCCCATGTCGGGGACTATGTGGCGCGGCTGGCGGCGGGCGAGGCGCTGCTGGCGCGCAGCCTGGAGCAGGCGGCTGTGCGTTTATTAGCGCAGCCGGATATGGTTGAGGAATGCCGGTTGTTTGCCGGATGGGCGCGGTCGGGGGCGGCGTCGATGGCGGCCGCGCAAACGCGGTTCGGCGGGGTGCGGTCGGTAAGCGAGCCAGCGGCGGGGTTGCCGGGCAAGGCTTCCGTGCCGAGCGGGTTCGAGATGTTGGAAATTTTGCAGGATCTATCGCAGCTTGCGGCGGAAGTGCTGGTTTCGGCCAGCGTTCTGCAACCAGTCGCGATGGCGTTGCAGGACGCGGCGCTGTCAGCCGAGTTGGCTAAGTTGCAGGAGCAGCACGTGCGTGCAATTGGGTGGTTGCGCACGCGGTTGCGGGCATCGGCGGTTCAGGCTTTGGTGGTGCCACAATGAGGTAGAAGCAGGGCCGTTTTTTGAAGGAACAACAAGAGCTTTTGTCC
>CAXUOA010000132.1:0-7817 GCA_964252625.1 uncultured Acetobacteraceae bacterium
AGCTGGCGCCCCTGCCGGCCGAGCCGCTCTACGTGGACGCACCCGCCGCCAGCCTGCCCGCCGGCGGTCTGCGGGGGCCGCCGGTATGAGCGGGATGGTGAAGGCGGGGCCGCTGCACGCCACCGCGCTGTCGGCCATACACGCGCGGGCGTTTCCGGAAGACGAATGCTGGAACGAACGGATCATCGCGGGCCAGCTCTCCCAGCCCGGCGTGTTCGGCCTGATCGACAGCCGCGGCGGCATGCTGCTCGCGCGCCTGGCGGCCGACGAGGCGGAGGTGCTGACCGTGGCGGTGGTTCCGGAACGCCGGCAGCAGGGCATGGGTGCCGCACTGCTCACTTGTGCCGCCGAGGAGGCCCGCCTGCGTGGCGCGCTGCGCATGTTCCTGGAGGTGAGCACGCGCAATCCGGCGGCGCGCGGGCTGTATCAGCAGCTCGGGTATCGGCAGGTCGGGCGGCGGGCGGGATATTACGCGGACGGGAGCGATGCGCTGGTCTTGAGCAAGCTGCTGGGACGGTGAAGCAAGGCTTGCTCTAGGCACAAGGAGCAGAAGGCTACGCCCTGCCAGCGTCCGGTCTGCCGACACCGCCGGGTTCTATTCGGTGCCGGCCTCCTGCACCGTAGCCAGCCCGCCGGCACCGATCTCGCGTGGTCCTGCCACCTCGTTCTGGAACGCACCCAGCACGCTGTCGAGTTGCCGCTCCATCCCGGCCACCGCCTGTGCCGTCAGCACGTAGGAAAGCCGGGTCATCTGCGGCCCCTCTTCGGCCAGGGTGACGCGCAGGCTGCCCTGCGGCGCCGTGTAGGTCAGCGTCTCGGGCGCCTGGGCGCCGGATACGCTCACCGTCTGGTCGACAGGCGGCCCCACCCGGAAGCTGCCGCCGCCCACCTTGCGCACCATGTCAGGCGCGGCAAAGCAAGCGGAGAGCGTCTGCGCGTCCAGCAGCGCGTTCCACACCTTGCCGCGCGGCGCGTTGATGAAGCGCTGCCCCGTGTATTCCATGCTGGCAAACCCCTGAGCTGAGACGGGCCGAACGCCGGCCGCACAGCGGGAGTTCAGGGGGCGGCCGCAGTCCTTCTCCGGAAACCGCATTGGCCGGCTGACGCACCGCACGGCCAGCGCACCGCCCGGCCAGCGCACCCGATGCCGGCGTTGACACGACGCACCACCGCGGCTACCTGAACGCAAATGAGAGTTATTCGCAATTGCTGGGTCATCCTGTGCGCTGCCTGCGCACCGGCTCTGGCCGCCCCGCCGCCGCTGTCGGTGCCGACCAACATGGACCAGGCCAACCCGGACGGCCAGGGCTACTCCGGCATCCTGGGGGACCTTTCGCGCACCAACTTCCTGCTCGGCAACCTGTTCGGCATACGCACGGTCCTGGCGAAATACGGCATCTCGCTCGCTGTGCAGGAGACGAGCGAGGTGCTCGGCAACGCCACCGGCGGCCAGCATCGCGGCCCGGCCTATGACGGCCTGACCCAGGCGATCCTGCAGCTCGACACGCAGCGCGCCTTCGGCTGGTATGGCGGCCTGCTCAACATAAGCGCGCTGCAGATACACGGTCGGAACCTCAGCACGGACAACCTGCTCAGCCTGCAGACCGCGAGCGGCATCGAGGCGGACCGCTCCACCCGCCTGTGGGAGGCCTGGTACGACCAGAAATTCCTCGACGAGGACCGTGCCGACATAAAGATCGGCCAGCAGAGCGTAGACCAGGAGTTCATCTACAGCCCAAACGGCGCCTATTTCGTGAACACCATGTTCGGCTGGCCGCTCGTGCCCTCCGTGGACCTGCCCGGCGGCGGCCCGGCCTACCCGCTGTCGGACCTCGGCATACGCCTGCGCTACCGGCCCATCAACGCGCTCACCCTCCTGGCCGGCGTGTTCAACGGCAACCCGGCGCCCACCACGCAAGGCGACCCGCAGCGCGCGGACCCGTCGGGCACCAGCTTCCCGCTTAACGGCGGCACGCTGACCTTCGTGGAGCTGCAATACAGCTACCCGGCAATCGGCGCGCTCGTCTATCCGGGCGAGGGCGCGCCGCTCGGCCACACCTACCGCGTCGGCTTCTGGTACGACAGCGAACGCTTCTCCGACCAGCGCGTGGGCACCGGCGGTGACCTGCTCGCCTCGGCCGCCGGCAACGGCAACCCGCTGCAGCACCGCGGCGACTATTCGATCTACGCGGTCGCCGACCAGATGGTCTGGCGCGACAGCGGCAACCCGAACCGTTCCGTCAGCGTGTTCGGCCGCATCATGGGCACGCCGGAGGCGGACCGGAACCTGGCCGATTTCAGCTTCAACGGCGGTATCGTCTATCACGGGCCGTTCCGCGGGCGCCTGGACGACACGGTCGGTCTCGGCATGGGATACGCCCATGTCAGCCACGCGGTGACGGCGTTCGACAGGGACGTCGCCGCAGAACAGCCTGAAATCTATACGCCGGTGCGCACGAGCGAAACGTTTATCGAGCTTACCTACCAATATCAGGTGCATCCCTGGTGGCAGCTGCAGCCTGACCTACAATATGTATTCAATCCGGGTGGCGGGTTGGCCGATCCGGTCGATCCTTCGCGCAAGGTGGGCAGCGAGTTTGTCTTCGGCCTGCGCACGAATATTCTGTTTTGAGGGCGCGTGACATGAGAGTAAGCAAGGCCTTCTTTTTTGCAAAAAAGAAGCAAAAAACTTTTGCTACTGGCGCCCGCAGACACCAACGCGCCCGCCTCAGCACGTGCGCGACTGCATCAGCAGCGTCAGGAGCAAAAGTTTTTTGGTTCTTTTTTTCAAAAAAGAACTGCTTCCTTTCTGTCTTCCTCCTAGCCACCGCCGCTCACGCCGACCAGCCGGCAGGCTTCCTGGAGACCGTTCACCGCCACGCGACACTCACCTCCACGGTCACCGACAACGGCGACCTCAACCCCTACGCCGTCGTCGTCTCTCCCGTCACCGCCGGGCGCATCGCCAAGGACGACGTGCTGGTGGACAACTTCAACAACATCTCCAACCTGCAGGGCACCGGCACCACCATCGTGGGCTTCCGGCCGTCCACGCGGGACACGTACCTGTTCGCCAAGCTGCCGCAGCATCTGCCGCAGTGCCCGGGCGGTGTCGGGCTGTCCACCGCGATGGCCGTGCTGAAATCCGGCTGGGTGATCGTGGGCAGCACGCCCAGCCGGGACGGCACCACGGCCACCAAGGGGGATGGCTGCCTGCTGGTGCTGGATTCCAGCGGGCAATTCGTCACCGCCTGGTCCGGCCCGAACATCAACGATCCCTGGGGCAACATGGGCATCGACGACCGCGGCGCGTCGGCCACCCTGTTCGTCAGCATGGCGGGCTTCGGCGTGCCGTCGCCCAACGTGCTGGACCCGGCGACCGGCCTGCCGATCGTGGTGAAGAAATCCATCGTCCTGCGGCTGGGCCTGACAATCCCGGACGGCAAGCCGCCCGTCCTGGCCAGCCAGACCATCGTCGGCAGCGGGTTCGCCCAGCGCGCCGACCGTGACAATTTCCTGCTCGGGCCCACGGGGATCGTGCTGGCGCCGGACGGCACGCTGTATGTGACAGACGGCCTGGACAACCTGATCGCCGCCATACCCGACGCGCTGACGCGCACCACCAGCGCCGGCACCGGCCGCGTGGTGACGCAAGGCGGGCTGCTGTCCTGGCCATTGGCCATGGCGCTGTCGCCGCAGGGCCATCTGCTGGTCTGCAATGGCAAAGATGGGCGGCTGGTGGAGGTTGATCCTGTCGCCGGCAAACAAATCTATGCGCAGTGGATCAATAACGACCAGGCGCAGTCGCCCCCGGGCAACGGCGACCTGTTCGGCCTTGCCATGACGCCTGACGCCCGGGGGTTCTATTACGTGATGGACGACGTGAACACGCTGATGCGGGCCGGCGGGCGGTGAGCGGCTGCCCGATGGCATCGCGGCGCGGCTTCCTGGGGGCCACTGCCGGCCTGGCGGCCGCCGCGGCGGCTTTGCGCCCGGCCGCGGCGCAGAACGCCACGCGCGATACACCTGACCCGTTCGTGGCCTTTCACGGCGCCCACCAGCCCGGCATCACCACGCCACAGCAGGCGCACACCTACATCGCGGCGTTCGACCTCACCACGGCGAAGCGCCAGGAGGTGCAGGCCCTGCTCGCGCGCTGGACGGTGGCCGCCGCCCGCATGTGCGCGGGCCAGGCGGCGGATGGCGATTCCGGCGACGTGGCCGGCATGGCGCCTTCCCGCCTGACGCTGACCTTCGGCTTCGGCCCCACCTTGTTCACCAAGGACGGCCAGGACCGCTTCGGCCTGTGGGCCCGTCGCCCGCCGGCGCTGGCCGACCTGCCGCGCTTCACCGGTGACCAGTTGCAGCCCGCCCGCTGCGACGGCGACCTCAGCATACAGGCCTGCGCCGAGGACCCGCAGACGGTGTTCCATGCCGTGCGCCAGCTGGCACGGCTGGCCTATGGCGTGGCCGGCCTACGCTGGGTGCAGGCCGGCTTCATCCCGCAGCCGGAGGCGCAGACGCCGCGCAACCTGATGGGCTTCCGCGACGGCAGCAACAACGTCAACCCTGCCGTGCCCGCGGACATGGATGCGGTTGTCTGGGCCGGCGCCGAAGGCCCGGCCTGGATGCGCGGCGGCACCTACCTGGTGGCGCGGCGCATCCGCATCGCCCTGGAGCACTGGGACCGCACGCCGGTGGCCTTCCAGGAGGCGACGATGGGCCGCAGCAAGACCGAAGGTGCGGCCCTGGGCACGCGCCGCGAACACGATCCGGAGGATTTTGCCGCGGAGGACGCCGACGGCAACCCGGTGATCGCCGAGAACGCCCACATCCGGCTGGCGAGTGCGGCGGCCACCGGTGCCCGCCTCTTCCGCCGCGGCTACAGCTACAATGATGGTGTAAGCTTCACCGCTGAGCGCTGGCCGCCCTGGCACCAGGCAATGGAATACGATGCGGGGCTGTTGTTCCTCGCCTATCAGAAAGACCCGCGCACCCAGTTCAGCAAGATTTTCGAGCGCATGGCGAAATTCGACATGCTGAACCAGTTCGCGACCCACACGGCCAGCGGGCTGTTCGCGGTACCGCCTAGCGTGGCGGTGGGCGGGGTGATCGGGGGCGGGTTGTTTGCCTAGGAGGATTTGCGACGCGGTTCTTTCCTGACATATCGTAGGGTATATGTTCGCTGCTGCGTGTCCTGCGGACGGGTAATATCAACCCGCTGTCCGGTTGACGCTTGGGCAAGCAAGGAAGGCCTTCTTTTTTGAAAAAAAGAAGCAAAAAACTTTTACTTCCTGCGCAGGCTCAGATGCTTCGATCAGTTTTAAGCCAGCTGGGTGCTGCAAATGCGACAGGAAGCAAAAGTTTTTTGGTCCTTTTTTTCAAAAAAGGACTGCTTGCTTTCTGTGCGTCAGTTTCAAGGCTGCTTGGCATCATGTGTCCGTCTCGAGGCGTGCTGGCATAACCTGCCAAAGCCTGGCGGCCTCGCAGAGGAAGGCGATCACCATCCTGACCCGCTGCGGGGTAAGCCGGCGTTCGCGCCGCAGCACGGACATGAGCATTTCGCCGGAGCGCCAGTCCTGCAGCACCTCCACCACGCGGCCGCTGCGCACGTCTGACAAGGCCAGCCACTCGGGCGCCCAGACGATGCCATGGCCGTTGCAGGCCATGTCGTAGGCCGCGCACCCGTCGTCGAAAACAATGCGCGCGCGGGCGTCGTGGCGAACGGCCCCGCCTTCGCCGGCAATCGCCGGATCGTGGAAGCGCCAGGCACCCACCTGACCGTTGCCACTGTTGCGGAAGCCGATCAGGTCGTGGTTCGCCAGCTCGCCCGGGGACAAGGGCGTGCCCCGGCGCGCCAGGTAGCCGGGCGTGGCGTATGCGCACCAGGGTGAGGAGAACAGCTTCTGGCTGACATGGCCGGGCCACGCCGCAAGCGGGCCGGCGCGCAGCGCAAGATCGACGCCCTCATCGGCCAGGTCGACCGCCCTGTAGCTTGCCTGGACTTCGATCTGTATCGCGGGGTGCACGGCGAGCAGGCGCGGCAGCACAGGCACCAGGCAGGCGCGCGTGAAGCCCGGCGGAGCGCTGATGCGGACGCGTCCGGCCTGGCCGCCATCCGCCGCACGGGCAAGCACCATTCCGAGCCGCTCGCACCCTTGCAGAACGTCGCGCGCGCCGTCGAGCACCTGTTCGCCCTCGTCCGTCAAAGACAGTGCATGGGTCGAACGGTGTAGAAGCCGGACGCCATGGTCCGCCTCCAGCCGCGTGATCGCCCTGGAGACGCCCGACGTGGTCATCCCCAGCCGCCGCCCTGCCTCCGCAAAGGAGCCTGCCTCCACCACGCGAACGAAGCAGGTAAGCTGAAGCAGAGACGTGGCGGCGGGGGATGTTGCCATGGCGTCAACACTGCCTTGGCCCGGTTGGCAGCTACAACCCCGGGCGCCACCCGGCTAAGCCGGTGTCACGCATCCCTGCCGGCGCAGTCGCGACAAGCACCTGCTCTGCGTCCGCCGGCACGCCAGGAGAGATGACATGCCCGTACTGAAGTTGGCCGTCCGGGCGATCTGCGTGATCGCCTTTGTCACGGGTCTTGCCGACATCGTGGACGGCGTGGGCCTGCTCACCCAGGCCGGTGCGCGGCTGGGAAACGCCGCCGGCGATCCTGTCCTGAACAGCCAGATCGGTTTCTGGGGCGCCATCTGGTTCGGTTTCGGCCTCGTACTCTGGCGGACGAGCTCGCGCCTTCAGGAGGACGCCGATCTGTTTCGCCTGCTTTGCGCCATCATCGTGCTCAGCGGGCTGGCGCGGCTCGGCGCCGCGTTCGGCCACGGCTTTCCTGGTCCGGTTCTCACCGTGGCGATGACGGTCGAGATCGCCGGAGGCGCGGGTTTCCTGCTGCTGCACGCAGTTGCCTCGCGCCGTTCCAAGGCCGCTTTGCCGCGGCCAATGTGATCTGACGCAAAGCTACCCGCATTTGCACCAGCCGGGTGCCTCCGTATCGATCGAAGCATTCAAGCCTGCGTAGGGATAAAAGTCTTTTGCTTCTTTTCTTCAGAAAAGAAGGCCTTGCTTGCTGGTCCTTCCCTCACCCCCTCTACTACTGCGCCACCGGCTTGCGCCGGAACAACCCGAAGCCCTCCCGCAGGAACCCGGGCGTCAGCGCCGACAACGGGTTCACCCCCACCTTCGGGTCGCTAAGCTTCCCCCGCACCGAATACCGCGCCGCGAACACGCCGCCGCCTTTCTCGGGCGAGAAGATGCGCCCCACCAGGGGCAGATCCCCCAGCAGCTGGTTGAAGAAATACGCCGGCACCACCGTGCCGGTCACGTCGGCGGTGTGCTGGCGCAGATCCAGGTCGCCCTGCGCGGTGATGCCCAGCGAGGCGGAGAAGGCGCGCGCGTTGGCCAGATGCAGCGTCTGGTCGTGCCAGCCGAAGGGCGCCACCATCCTGGAGAAATGCAGGCCGGGGCCGCGCATCACGTCGACCAGGCCGTACAGCGTCATCGCCTGCAGCAGCCGGCCGATCGCCGGCGCGGCGCGCAGGTTGAACTCGGTCAGCGTGGCCGTGCCGGTCAGCGGGGAGCCGGGCCTGGTGTCGTCATAGGCACCGGCCAGCACCAGCCGCCCGCCAGCCAGGTTGTCGGCCACACCGAGCGCGCGCAGCGCCGCGCCGGCGTCTTGCGCCGAGATGGCCAGGCTGCGCCCGCCGGTGTGCGGCGTGATGTCCACCGCCAGCTCGCCCTGGCTGCCGGCGCGCGCATGGGCGTGCAGGATGTGCAGCCCGTCGCTGGCCGCATCACCACCAGGGGGGCCA
>CAXUOA010000133.1:0-3306 GCA_964252625.1 uncultured Acetobacteraceae bacterium
CAACGCGTCGGTGAAGGCGTATCTAGGGGAGCCAATAGACCATGTCAACTCGGTGCGAACACATGTTCCGCATCTGCACGAAAATCCAGGAACCAGCGGGCAAAAAGCGGAATGCCAACCTCGAGCGGCGTGCTCGGCGCATACCCCGTGCGCGCGCCGATAGCCGCAACACTCGCCCAGGTCTCCTCCACGTCGGCTGCCGGCCTGGGAACCTCGGTGATCACCGCACGACGTTCCAGGCTGGCCTCCAGCAGCTCCACCAACCGATTCACCGTCTCGCTCCTGTGGTTGCCGATGTTGAGCACCAGCGGCGCCTCGCCGGAAGCGGGCGGTCGGTCCAGGGCGCCGAGGACGCCGGCTATGATGTCGTCGATATAGGTGAAGTCGCGGCGCAGCCGGCCGCCTTCGTAGAGGGTGATCGGCCGCCCTTGCATGATCGCCTCGGCAAAGCCGTAATACGCCATGTCCGGCCGGCCCCACGGCCCATAGACGGTGAAGAAGCGCAGCCCGGTCTGCGGCAACCCGTAAAGGTGGCCGTAGGCGTGGCTGATCAGCTCGCCGGAGCGCTTGGTCGCGGCATAAAGCGATGACGGGGTGTCGACACGCGCCCCCTCCTCGAACGGCAGCTCGCGGTTCAGGCCGTAGACGGAGGACGAGCTCGCATAGGTGAAATGCGCGAGATTCGGCAGGCGCCGGCAGAACTCCAGCATCACCACGTGGCCCATCACGTTGGCGCTGACATAGGCGTAGGGGTCCACCATGGAGAACCGCACGCCGGCCTGGGCCGCCAGATGCAGCACGTGGGTGATCTCCGGCGCGGCCAGCGCCAGCATCGCCGCACGGTCGGACACGTCTGCCTGCACGAAACGGAAGCCCGGCCCCGCCAGCCGCGCCAGGCGCGCGTGCTTCAGCCGCACGTCGTAATAGTCGTTGAGGCTGTCCACGCCGACCACCGTCTCACCGCGTGCCAGCAAGGCGGCGGCCGCGTGATAGCCGATGAAGCCCGCCGCACCGGTGACCAGGATGCTCACTGCGCCGTCCAGCCGCCGTCGATGGAGATCGGCGCGCCGGTCATCGTGGCCGCCGCGTCGGAGCACAGGAACACGCACAGCGCGCCGATCTGCCCGGGCTGGGTGAAGCGCAGCATCGGCTGCTTCTCGGCCAACAGAGCGCGCTCTTCCGCCTCGACCGGACGTCCCGCCTGCCCGGCGCGCGCGTCGACCTGCGCCTGCACGAGCGGCGTCAGCACCCAGCCCGGGCAGATGGCGTTACAGGTGATCCCGGTATTGGCCAGTTCGATGGCCGCCACCTTCGTCAGCCCGACCAGTCCGTGCTTGGCGGCGACGTAGGCGGATTTCTGGGCGCTGGCCACCAGGCCGTGGGCGGAGGCGATGTTGATGATGCGGCCCCAGCCGGCCTGCGTCATCACGGGAATCGCCGCCTGCATGGCGTGGAACGCGGCAGAGAGGTTGATGGCGATCACCGCGTCCCACTTCTCGGCCGGAAAATCGGCGATGCTGGCGGTGTGCTGGATGCCCGCGTTGTTGACCAGGATGTCGGCGCCGCCCAGTTCGCCGCACGCAAGAGCCACCATGCCGGCCACCTCGTCCGGCTTCGTCATGTCGGCCCCGGAGTGGCGCACCTCCACGCCGTGAGTGCTCGCCAGCTCCGCACGCAGCGCCGCGATCGCCTCGGCCGGACCGAACCCGTTGAGCAGGATCGCCGCACCTTCGGCCGCCAGAGCGCGGGCGATGCCCAGGCCTATACCACTCGTCGAGCCGGTAACGATGGCAACTTTGCCGCGCAGACCCATGCACCTTATCTCCCGTCCTGACGTTGATACCAACCCGCTTTAGATTGACGTTCAGGCAGGCAAGGAAGGCCTTCTTTTTTGAAAAAAAGAAGCAAAAAACTTTTGCTTCCTGCACAGGCTCAGAGGCCTCGATTGATCCGCAGACACCCGGCTGCTGCAGATGCGACGGGAAGCGAAAGTTTTTGATCCTTTTTTTCAAAAAAGACTGCTTGCTTTCACTGCGTCAGTCTCAAAGCTAATGGGTATACGGCACATAGCTTGTCTGCTTACCGGAAGGAACGGGCGTGGCCGAAGGAAGCAGAGCCTTCTGCAGGACAAAGAAGCGCCCTGCCTGGCTGCGAGGCAGCAAAAGGTTCTTGGCCCTCCTTTGCGGAAACGGCCTGCTCGCCCTGCTCGCCTGCTCTCTCCCGGCAGAAACCCGCGCCCAGACCCGCCAGATCCCCCTGGTTCCCCCCGGCACGCGGGCGGAGTTCACCAGCTACGCCATGGGCCTGTGGCCGATCGCCGGGCACTTCACCCGCTTCACCGGACAGCTGCAGGTCGATCCCGCCCATGCGGAGGCCTGCAGCGTCATCCTGACCATAGACGTAGCCAGCCTTGAGATGACCGATCCCGATCGCGCCCGGACGGCGACCGGGCCGAAACTGCTGGACGCACCGCATTTCCCCACGCTGACCTACCAGGGCAGCTGCGCCGGCGGCCACGCGGCGGGGATGCTCACCCTGCACGGTGTCACCCGCAGGCTGGAGCTCACGGCCACGCGCCGCGGCCAGGTGGTCACGGCCGTCGGAACCTTGCACCGGCAGGATTACGGGGTGGACGGGCTGCCGGGGCTGATCAGCCGCACCATCCAGCTGACCTTCACCGTCTCCCTGCCCGGCGACCTGGCGGCGCTGGTCGATCCCTAGCAGCCGGAGAAACGCCGGGCGTTTGTCCGCGTTGCGGGGCCACACAATGAAGGAGCCATGACATGGCGACTAAAGAGACGGCGCCCGCCCAGGCGCACCGCATGCACCGCACGCGCAACAACCTGTCATCCAACGCGAAGAGCGTGTCCATAGACCTGCTGAACGCCCGCCTGGCGGACGGCATCGATCTGGCGCTGGCCACCAAGCAGGCGCACTGGAACCTGAAAGGTCCGCAGTTCATCGGCATCCACCTGATGCTCGACGGCTTCCGCACCGACCAGGACGAGTGGAACGACACCATGGCCGAGCGCGCCGTCCAGCTCGGCGGCACCGCGCTGGGCACCACCCAGACGGTGTCCTCGATGACCAAGCTGGCGCCCTACCCCACCGACACCTACGCCGTGGCCGACCACCTGGCCGCGCTGATCGACCGCTTCAGCACGTATGCCAACGCGCTGCATGACAGTGTGGACCAGGCCGACGAGGCCGGCGACGCCGACGCCGCCGACATCTTCACCGAGGTCAGCCGCGGCATCGACAAGCAGCTGTGGTTCCTCGAGGCGCACGTGCAGGAGCCCACAGGCG
>CAXUOA010000133.1:3316-7803 GCA_964252625.1 uncultured Acetobacteraceae bacterium
CCCGCCCGCCCGCCCCCCCCGCCCCCCCCCCGCCCCCCCCCCCCCCCCCCCCCCCCCCCCCCCCCCTTGCTGCCTGCGTGCTGGGCGCACTGTCCACCCCCAACCCGGGTGTGCTCGCCGCCGCCGGCGCAAGACTGGGATCGGGCCAACCAGCCGGCCGGCTGGCCTGGGTAGGCGGCGCGTCGGGCGGCAGCCGGGTGTCGATCACCACCAGCAGGCGCCCCGCCAGCCGGGTCGGCGTCCGGTCGGCAGCCAGCAGCGCGCCGTAGCGCATATCGGTGGACGCTGCCCGCTCGTAGTCGGCGTCGAGTATGCCGAAATGATCGAGGAACCGGTTCATGGTGGACGAGACGCGCACGCAGCCTTCGCTGGCTGGCCGGCCGAGGCGGCCCTCCAGCAGCTTGGGGTCCGTCGCGTGCATCTGCAGGCGTATGTCCCCGCCGGCCTTGTCCGTGTGCCAGCCCTTCAGCGCCCACTGCCAGCCGAAATCCCACACGCGCATGCCGGCCAGCCCCAGGCCGCGCACGTGGTGTTCGTTGTAGGTGCCGAGCGCCCGGAAATCGAGGATCGCGTCGGTGTGGGCGAACACGCCCACGGGCGTGATGTAGTAATCCTTGCGGCCGGCCTGGCCGGTGGAGACGTGCGCCGCCCCGATCAGCTGCCAGCCCTCCGGCCCGCCCGGCCTGGCAAGCATCAGCGACAGCGTCTCGACGGCAGGATTGCGGTCCACCACGATCACCAGCTGCGGCGCCTCGATCGTCCGGCCGGCCAGCCTGAGCATCGCCAGCCCGCGCCAGGCGGTGTTGGCAGCGTGGGCTTTCGCCGTCGGGATCAGGTTGCGTACGCTCGCGGCCATGCTGGCGCGCAACGCTTCCGCCTGGGCGGACACATCGCCCGGCCCGTCCGGCCCAGCCGCGACAGGCGGTGGCAGAACATTGCGTGTGGACAGGGCGGAGACGACGGGCGGGCGACCAGCAGGTCCCGGCCCGACGCGGAGATGCGGAAACAGGCTGGCCTGCGGCTCGATCGGCGGCGGAGTGGCACGGGCAGCGTGGGTGGCCAGACAGACGGCAAGGCACAAAGCGAGGCGCAGATCCGGCACAGCGAGCTTCCTGACACGTCACCTAACGCCGGACATGCCGGAGGTGCTTCCGATCTATAGGAAAGTAGCCGCCGCAGCTAGTTCAATAAAGCAGCCCGCCCTTTGGGAAAAGGGCGGGCGCCGTATCGCCGGTTCAACGTGCTGGGCCACGAGCGACCTCTGTAGGCAGAAGCCGCGTGCAGCCTAGCGCGATTTCTTGTACAGCTTCGTCGCCACCTCGAACATCTCCTCGGGCGCGTAATCCGGCGCGAAGGCGCCGTAATTGCCGGCCATGTCGGAGATCTTGCCGCCTTCCGGGTGGCCGTCCACAACTTCCAGCTCGCCCGGCGGGTCGCCCGGCAGCGCCATCTCGCCGTTGCCCCAGATGCCCTTCATCTCCTGGTAGTCGTCCGGGCTGAAGCGATACAGGCGACGATGGCTGCCCTCGTCCAGATATTTCTGGCACTCGGGAATCTTGCTCAGGTTGATGTTCGGCGTGGGCAGCATCTTTTCCACTTCCACGCCGGTGATCTTCTTCAGCGCCAATGCATATGCATGCGCGTGTACTGAGCCGCGCACCAGCAGATAGCCGCAAACCTCGCGGCCTGTCGGCTCCGTCATCGTCTCGTAAACACGCAGCTTGTGTATGCGTGCACCGCATTCGAGGTGGAAATTGTGCAGCAGGTCGATGATCACGTTGCCCGTCGTGGTCACGAAATTCATGTTCCACGATGCGCCGTTGGCGTTCATCGGCATGGAGCCGCCGCCATTGGACAGGAACGAAGAGGCCAGGCGTATGTCCTGCATCTCCTCGAACGGCGCTTTGCTGATGTCCACGTTCTCGGTCTGGTCGCCGGGGCCGTTTGCCAGCATGGCGACGCCGTTGCTCACCAGTTCGAGATGGCCCAGCTCTTCGGCGGTGATGCTGGCGACCAGGCTGTAGAACGGGCGGAGCTTGCTCTTGCTGCGGAAATTGAAGCTCTGGAACATGTAGTTGCCGAGCGTGGACATCTCGCCGTACTTGCCACCCAGCAGTTCCTGCAAGGCTGCGGCAGCATTCGGGTCCGGCTTCTTCGGCTCCGGAAGTGCCGCCTGCAATTTGTCGATGCGCATGAACATGGGCGCTGATCCTTGAATAGGACGGCGAGCCTGCCGCCGCGGACGTAACGCCCGGCTGGCGATCTGCGTGCCCGTGACAGCGAAAGCGTGAACGCTAGAGCATTTTCCGTTCGCAAGAGCTCACTGCAAATGCTCTAGCTGTCTGATGCTGCGAGCATCTTTATCCGACAGGTGACCCCGGTCGATCAGATGATGCTCTAGCAGGAAGGTCGCTGCGCAAGTCAAAACAAAAGCAGACAGATCACTCCGTTCGGAACGATCAGGAAAGTGCTATCGCGCTCTGTACTACCGGGCGCGGCAGCAATGCCGCCGCGCCCGCACGGCAGCCTCGCCGAGCCCCTATGGGTTCAGTTCCCGCTTTTGAGCTTCCCACGCGCCAGGGCCAGAAGCTGCTTGTCCGTCACCGCCGACAGGTCCGCGGTGATCTCCTGCATGCGTTGCGCCGTCTCCCGGTGCTTGGCACGCAGGTGTTCCGCGAGATGATGCCCGGCGTTGCTGTGGCCGGTGCCGTGGCCCACGATGACGATCTGGTTGCCGCCGGCCAGTTCCTTCGAGATCTGCTCGTAGAACGCCGGGTCCTCCGAGGCGCGCTGGCCCTGCTCGGCATCCTGGTCCCGGTGCCCCAAATGATGGCGGAAATGATGCGGGTCGTGCGGCTTGAGCGTGTGCTCGGTCACGTCGTGGGAATGGGTATCGATGTGGAAGATACGTGCCTCGTGATGTTCGATGGCAACGATCATGTCGGGAGCGTTAGGATCAGTTTTCATGCGGGCGTAAACGGAAGGCAAGGCCGCGAAGTTCCGCGGGCCCGACGCTACTTCGGCCGGGTGGCGAACAGGCCGGTGGCCTCCATCGTCATCACCGCCGCGCCGTCCTGGTTGCGAAACACGTAGGTCCGCCTGGCCGAGCCCATCTCCGGCCGGCTGCGCGAGACCCGCACCTCCCCGGTCTCGCTCTCCAGCGTCAGCGCGTCCCCGGGATAGACCGGCTTCAGCCAGCGTATGGCGTCGATCCCCGGCGAGCCCAGCGACTGGATGCCGCGCGCCTGCATGTCGTCGACCATCAGCCGCATGGCATACCCGCAGGTCTGCCAGCCGCTGATCGAGAGCTTCTTGAAGAACGGGTGCGCCGCTGCCGCCGCGTCGTCCAGGTGAAACGGCTGGGGATCGTACTGGCGCGCGAAATCCAGCGCCGCCTCCCGCGTCACGTGTATGGGCCCGAGCACGCTTCTGTCGCCCGCGTGCATGTCGTCCAGATAGATCATGCGGTCTCCGCCTCTTCGCCGGGCAGCGCGCCGGCGACACCGATATAGACAGGCAAGGCCTTCTTTTTTGAAAAAAAGAAGCAAAAAACGTCTACGCCCTGTCGGCGGCCTACCGGACAAGTCCGCGACAGCGGAGTCAAAAATTTTCTGCTTCTTTTTTCAAAAAAGAAGGCCTTGCTTTACTTCGGTATGATCCCTTGAAAAAAGTATTGCTGCAACAACACCAGCCCACCCAGCAGCAACGTCAGCACGATGCTGTGCTTGAACGTACGCGCGAACACCACGCCCTCCTGCCCCTTCAGGTCGGTCACGGACACCCCGGTGGCGATGTTCTGCGGCGAGATCATCTTGCCCATCACCCCGCCGGACGAGTTGGTGGCCGCGATCAGCACCGGGTTCAGCCCGAGCTGGTTTGCCGCCACCACCTGCAGATTGCCGAACAGCGCGTTGCCTGACGTGTCGCTGCCGGACAGGAACACCGCAACCCAGCCGAGGAACGGCGAGACCAGCGGGAACAGCAGACCCGCCTTCGAGACGCCGAGCCCCAGCGTGTAGGTCATGCCGGAATAGTTCATCAGGTAGGCGAGTGCGATGATCAGCATCACCGTCAGGATGGCGATGCGCGCCTGCCGCCAAGTGGCCATGGCGGCGCGCAGGAACCCGGCCGGCCCCACGCCCACGAGCGCCGCGGTGATGACGGCCGCCAGCAATATGGCGGTGCCGGAGGCGAGCGGTTCGAAACGGTAGACCGCCGCATAGGGCTTGTCGTGGTACAGCGTGATGGAGACGAGCTTGTCCAGCCCGGGCCAGGCGATCGCCTCCGCACCGTTCGCGGGCACCTTGAAGTGCGTCCAGACGATGACGACCGCGCTGACCACGATCCACGGCATCCAGCCCTGCCAGGCCGGCACGGCGCGCGCCGCGCGTGCGGCGGCCGCCCGGCGCACGCCCACCCCGCCCTCCGGCTCGTGCGCCGGCTGCCAGCCCTGCAGGAACGCGCTCGTCACCACGACCGCGGTCAGC
>CAXUOA010000134.1:0-7796 GCA_964252625.1 uncultured Acetobacteraceae bacterium
AGGCCTTTCTTGCTTGCGCAGGCGCCAACCGCGGACCGGTTGGAACAGGCAAGCAAGTAGGACCGTCTTTCTTGAACAACAAACGCAACAAACCGATGCCCCTCGCGCAAGGCCGGCCTCCGGCCGCCGCCCGATGAGCGGCGACCCCGAGCCGGGGCCCATTGCAGAATTCGCCGCCATTCCCGTAGCCCCGCACAGATGGCGGCGCCTCGAGAAACACGCGCTCGTCTCCGTCGGCAACTACGCGCTGACGAAAAAGGGGGTCTCGCGCTTCGACTGGGCGGATCCCTACCGGATCGCGGTCGACCTGACCTGGCCGGGGTTCCTGGCCGGCCTGGTCGGCATCTATGTCGCCGTGATCTCGCTGTTCGCCGTGCTGTATTTCCTGGTGCCCGGGTCCGTCGCCAACGCGCGTCCGCACGTGTTCACGGACTGTTTCTTCTTCAGCCTGGAGACGCTGGCGACCGTCGGCTACGGCTACATGTATCCGGCCACCCTGTTCGGGCATTGCGTGGCGGCGGCGGAGATACTGACGGGGCTGGCTTTCACCGCCCTCCTGACCGGCCTGATATTCGTGCGGTTCTCCAAGCCGCGGGCCAAGTTCCTGTTCGCCGATCACCCCGTGGTGACCACCCATAACGGCGTGCCGACACTGATGCTGCGCATCGGCAACGGGCGCGCCACGGTTCTCGCCGAGGCGCGTGTCAAAGTCAGCGTGCTGGTCTCCGAGACATCCAAAGAAGGCGCCACCTTCCGCCGGACCCACGAGCTGGCTTTGGTACGCAGCTCCCTTCCGGTGTTTCCGCTGACCTGGACGGTAATGCACGAGATAAAGCAGGACAGCCCGCTGGCCGGGCTGGACGCGGAAACCTATCTTGCGGCCGATGTCAGGCTGTTCGTATCGCTGGAGGCGCGTGACCCGACGCTGGCACTGGTGGTGCACGATCTGCGCAGCTACTCGCCGGACAAGGTGACTTTCGCCGCGCGCTACGTCGACATCGTCAGCGTCGATACGGACGGAAATACCTGCGCCGACATGACGAAGCTGAGCGAACTGGTGACTGACGGGATTTGATATCAGCCCGCTTTGAAATCGGCACTTGGGCAAGCAAGCAAGGTCTTCTTTTTTGAAAAAAAGAAGCAAAAAACTTTTGCTTCCTGCGCAGGCCAGCTGCTTCGATCAATCCGGAGGCACCTTGCTGCTGCAAATGCGAAGGGACGCAAAAGTTTTTTGGTTCTTTTTTCTGAAAAGGACGCTTGCCCCGCCTTTACGCTGCCGGAAATGTCCCTTCGAACGCAAAGCTCGCAACCGGATTGCGTCCGTTCGGCTGCTCCATCGCCTTGAAGTTGTCGGCAAGCGTCTCCCGGTCACCCTGCTTGCCGATGGCGATGGCCATCTCCACCCGGTAGCCGTCCGGCACGCCCAGTTCCGCCGCCGCACGCGGCATGTCCAGCCCCACCATGCCGTGCGTGTGCCAGCCCAGCCTGGTCGCCTGCAGCGACAGGTTTTGCCAGGCACTGCCGGCGTCGAAGGAGTGGCTGTGGCTCGGCATCTCCTCGCCACGTGGGGACATCGTCTTTTTCGAGACGGCGATGACCAGCACGGCGGCGGTCTTGCACCAACCCTGGTTGGCGGGGGCCAGCAGGCCGAACAGCCTGTCCCAGGCCGGCGTTTCACGGTGGGCGTAGATGAAGCGCCACGGCTGGGAATTGTAGCTGCTCGGCGCCCAGCGCGCTGCTTCGAAAAGGGTGAGCAGGGTTTGCTGGTCCATCGCCTCGCCGGAAAAGGCGCGCGGAGACCACCGCTGCAGGAAAAGCTCCTCGATGGGGTAGTCGGAGGTTCGGCTTTCAAAACTTGTCATAAGCACATCCTTGTCATCAGCTAGGCTACCGGCAGCCCTGCTTGTGTGGGGGGCTGAAGGGCGGAAAGAAAGCGGTTCTTTTTCGAAAAAAGAACCAAAACTTTGCTCCCTGTCGGCGGCTGAAGGAAAGAGGCGCGACAGCGGAGTGAAGGTTTTTTGCTTCTTTTTTCAAAAAAAGAAGGCCTTTCTTCCTGCTGGTGAAACACGCATTACTCAGCATCTGGTAGAAACCCGTGGCGTCCAAACCACATATGGTGGTAAGAAACTTGACGCGCAGCAAAGGCAGGGCAGGATGGACGGCATGACGAATCGTGACCTGGGAGAGATCGCCTTGCTGGACGATGCCGTGCAGATGCGTGGGCGACACCAGGTTCGCGTAGACCGTTCGCGCGACGCGCTGCTGACCGATTTCGGCCGTGCCACGCTGGACGACCGCTACCTCCTGCCGGGTGAAGGCTACCAGGACCTGTTCGCCCGCGTGGCCAGCTTCTACGGCGATGACGCGGCGCATGCGCAGCGCCTGTACGACTACATCAGCCGGCTTTGGCTGATGCCGGCGACCCCCGTGCTCTCCAACGGCGGCACGCAGCGCGGCCTGCCGATCTCGTGCTTCCTCAACGAGGCATCCGACAGCCTGGACGGCATCGTGGGGCTATGGAACGAGAACGTGTGGCTGGCCAGCAAGGGCGGCGGCATCGGCAGCTACTGGGGCAATCTGCGCTCCATCGGCGAAAAGGTGGGGCAGAACGGCAAGACCAGCGGCGTGATCCCGTTCATCCGCGTGATGGACTCGCTGACGCTGGCGATCAGCCAGGGCTCGCTCCGCCGCGGCTCGGCGGCGGTGTACCTTCCCGTGCAGCATCCGGAGATCGAGGAGTTCATCGAGATACGCCGCCCCACCGGCGGCGATCCGAACCGCAAGGCGCCGAACCTGCATCACGGCATACTCGTCTCCGACGAGTTCATGCGCGCCGTGGAAGCCGACGCGATGTGGTCGCTGCGTTCGCCGAAGGACAACGCGATCGTGCGCCAGATCTCGGCACGTTCGCTGTGGATACGTATCCTGATCGCGCGCGTGGAGACCGGCGAGCCGTACCTGGTGTTCTCCGACCACGTGAACAACGCGCGTCCGGACCATCACAAACTCGCCGGTCTTGAAGTAAAGACCTCGAACCTTTGCAGCGAGATCACGCTGCCGACCGGCCTCGACCAGTATGGCAAACAGCGTACGGCCGTGTGCTGCCTGTCGTCGCTGAACCTGGAGACGTGGTTCGACTGGAAGGACCACCCGCTGTTCATCGAGGACACGATGCGTTTCCTCGACAACGTGCTGCAGGATTTCATCGACCGCGCGCCCGACGAGATGAATCGCGCAAAATACGCCGCCGCCCGCGAGCGTTCGGTGGGGCTGGGCGTGATGGGCTACCACTCTTTCCTGCAATCGCAGAACGTGCCTTTCGAAGGTGTGATCGCGAAGGTGTGGAACAAGCGCATGTTCCGCCACATACGCGAACAGGCCGACGCCGCCTCGCGCCTGCTGGCCGAAGAACGCGGCGCCTGCCCGGACGCCGCCGATTACGGCGTGATGGAGCGGTTCTCCAACAAGATGGCGATCGCCCCCACGGCGAGCATCTCGATCATCGCCGGCAATGCCAGCCCGGGCATCGAGCCGATTGCGGCGAACGTGTTCCTGCAAAAGACGCTGTCCGGCAGCTTCACCGTGCGCAACAGGCATCTCCAGCAATTGCTCGAGTCGCGCGGCCTGGATACCGACGAGGTATGGTCCTCCATCACCCTGCGCGCCGGCAGCGTGCAGCATCTGGATTTCCTCACCGAGCAGGAACGCGCGGTATACAAAACCGCGTTCGAGCTGGACCAGCGCTGGATCGTCGAGCACGCCGCCGACCGCACGCCGTATATCTGCCAGAGCCAGTCGGTGAACGTGTTCCTGCCGGCCAACGTGCACAAGCGGGACCTGCACGAGATACACATGCTGGCGTGGAAGCGCGGCGTGAAGTCGCTGTATTATTGCCGGTCGTTGTCGATCCAGCGGGCAGAGGGCGTGAGCGAAATGGCGGTGTCGTCACTGATCGATGTGGGTCCGGTGGCGAACGACCCTATTTCGTTGCCTCTGGTGGCAGCTGCGATGAATTACGAGGAGTGCCTCAGCTGTCAGTGAGCGGAGCTTTGCTTCGTCTCACGGTGAAGGACAGTGTTTTTGGTGCGCCATAAGTGCCGAAACGGATGTTTGCAGGATATATCGTCCATGGGGCGCAACCCTGAATGGCGTTTATGTTGACTTCCTTTGAGATTGACGCTTGGGCAGCAAGCAAGGTCTTTTTTAAAAGGAGCAAAAAACTTTTGTGTCCTGAGAAGGCTGAAATGCCTCGACCGGTCTAACGGTAGATGGTTGCTGCAAATGCGAGGGAAGCAAAAGTTTTCAGCTCCGGGCATTTCGGCGGCAGCAGCACGATGGTGATGTTGCTCGGGACCACGAGCTTGGCGGACATGTGCCATCCGGCCTGATCCATCAGCAAAGCCGCACGGTGGCCGGGCGCCACGTGGGCTGAGATCTCGGCCAGATGCAGGTTCATCGCCTGGGTGTTGCACCAGGGCAGTATCAGACCGGCGGCCTTGCCTTCCTGCGGGCAGATAGCGCCGAAGATATACGTCGACGCCGTGCGCTCGATGCTTCACTCGCGCGCGATCTCGTCCAGGCGCGCGGGGAAGTTTGGCTAAAAGCTGCAATGGCACCATCGGCCTGTGCATGATACGCGGCCGCGCAGTGAGCTTGCGATCTCCAGCGCGCGCAGTTCCCGGCTGAGCGTAGGCTTGGCGATGCTGACGCGAAACGCCTCCCACAGCCACCGGCACAAATCGATCAGGCGCCAGCGCACCACGCCGTGGATCGCCGGCATCGGACTGTCCTCGATGGCGCGGATCAGCGCCGCCCGGTGCGTGTCGTTCAGCCGTGAGGGCTGGCCAGGTGGCTTGCGGTCGATCAGGCCGGCGGGACCCTCGGCATTGGACTTGATCACCCAGTCCCGCACGATCTGCAACGTGACGCTGCCAAATGGCCGCCGCCTGCGTGCGCGAGCCGCCCTCGTAGATGGCGGCCAACGCCAGCAAGCGCCTGGCCTGCGCACCATCTTTCGTCTTCTTGGCGATCGCCCGAAGAGCGGGAGCGTCCAAATCAGGCCGGAGAGGAATGGGCATGACAAACTCCACTCGTTTGCCATGTTGAATCAGATGCTGAAGTTTCGGGAATCCCCACGTGAGTCAGGCCCTTAGAGATTTGATATTAGCCGTAGCGCAATGCAACGAGGTTGAGCTTTCCGGTGCGCCGCCTAGAATTGGTAACCCAGCGTGACCCCGTATGTGGTCGGCACACCGGCAAACCGTACGACCACGTCGCCCGACCGCACGACCTGGTTCCAATAGTAGGTGTTCGTCACGTTGTTGCCGAATACCTGCAAGTGCCAGTGGCCGTCGCTTGTATTGACGCCGACGCGCAGGTCCACGATGCCGTAGTCGCGGACTTCAAAAGACGGCAGCCCCTGCAGCAGATCGTTCTGTGTGCCAAAGGCGCCCTGGCTGCGGCTCTGGTAGCGGAACGAGGCCCCGACATAGGCGGCATAGCGGTCGGTGACGTCGAAATCGTACTGCCCGCCCAGCCGCGCCGCCCATTTCGGGATGTCGGGGAAAGCCTCGCCACCGATGTTGACCGGCGTGGGCGACAGCGGGCTGTAGTTGATGAAACGGCCGTCCACGCGGGTGTCGAGGTAGGTGCCGGACGCGGTGAGGACGAGGCTGTTGACCGGGCGATAACGGCCCGAGAGTTCCACGCCGTCCTCGGTCGAACTGGGGACGTTCTGCAACGTGTTGAGCAGGCCGAAAATGCCGTTGGGATCGGGCTGGCGCAGCTCGAGCTGCTTGTCGCGGTAATCGTAATGGAAGTACGCGCCGGTGATGTCGAGCGTCTCGTCCAGCAGCCGAGACTTGAACCCTGCCTCGTAGGCCAGCAGCGCTTCCTGCTTGGCCGGCTTGAGCACGATGTAGCTGGTGGCCGGCGTGTTCGAAAAGGCGCCAGCCTTGTAGCCCCTGCTGATGGTCGCGTAGAGCAGGGTGCGCTTGATGGGAAACCAGTCCACGCCCACGCGCCAGGGCGCGTTGTTCTCGTCGAGCTTCTGGCGGATCAGTTGCGGCGTGTTGTTTGGCCCGAGCGTCGTGCAGCCGTTTACTCGCGCGGGCACCACGCCGACCCCGCGTTTGAGAACATCCTCGACCAGGTCGGTGCCGCCGACGGTATCGCCGTTCACATCCTGGGTGCAGCCGGAATGGCTGATGTCGGTCTGGTTGAACCGGCCGCCGGCGTGGACGTCGAGATCGTCGGAAATATGGTATTCGAGGTTGCCGAAAGCGGCGCCGGTCTTGGAGTTGTCGTAGGCGACCGCGCGAACGTCCTGGATCTGGGGATAGCCGAACGGCGTGAACGCGTAGCTCGTGCTCTCGCCGGAGAGGTCGTAGAGGCCGTTCTCCTTCGTGTTGGTCAGCGCGAAATCCGCGCCCACCAGCCAGTCGAGTTTGTCGGCAAGCAGCTTGCCGCTGCCGCGCACCTCCTGCGTGGTGGAGAGCACCGAGCCGTCATCGAGCAGGTCCACCGGCACGTTCTGGCCGTTGTCGCTGATCATGTCGTTCTGCTGGTAGTTCTCGTAGGTGCCGAGATAGGTCAGCACGAGCTGGTCGGACACCGTGTAGTCGGCGCGCAGCGAGCCCTGGAAGAAACCCTCGTCGTCGTGCGGCTTGGTGCCGGACAGCCAGTCGGCGGTCTGGTCGTTGTGGTCGGCCAAAGGCGAGGACAGCACGCGGGGAATGCGGCTGGCGAATTGCGGGTTCTGCAGGTCCAGCCCGATCTCCTGGCCGACCAGCGTGTCCGAGTTGTCGGTGAAGCCGTTCAGGTTGAGGCTGACCTTGAGGTCCTGCGAGGGCGTCCAGTCCAGGATCACGCGGCCTTTCTTGAGGTCCTTGTCGCCCGTCGTCTCGTCGCGCGTGTCGCTTTTCTGGTAAGCGCCACCTTCGACGATGTCGAACGAGGCCCGCCCGTTCAACGTCGGCGCCAGCGCGCCGCTGATGTAGCCGTTGAGGTCCGAGGCGCCGAAATTGCCATACGTGGCCTCGATGCCGGCCTGGAAGCTGCTGGTGGGCCGGGCGGCCTGGTAGTTGACGGCGCCGCCTGTGGCGTTCTGGCCGTAGAGCGTGCCCTGCGGACCCTTGAGGATCTCCACCTGGCCCACGTCCAGCGTGGCGCCTTTCGAGAGCACCGGGAAAGCGTAGGGCACTTCGTCAAGGTAGACGCTGACGGTGGGCGAGGCGTCGAGCGAGAAGTCGTTGTAGCCGATGCCGCGTATCGTATAGACGGGCGAGCCGAACGCGGATTGCGCGAAGACGAAGCTCGGATCGACCTTGGTCAGCTGCCCCACGGTGGTCACGCCCTGCTGGCGCAGTTGCGCGCCGGACAAGGCGGTGATGGCGATGCCGACGCCGTACACCGATTGCTTGCGCTTCTGCGCGGTGACGACCACCTCTTCCAACGCGCTGCTCTTCGGCACGCGGGAGGCAGCGTGAAGTGTGGCGTTGGTGCTGCCCGGGACTGCTGCCCCGGTGGCGGCATTGGGTTGCGCCTGGCCGCCTTGCAGCGTCTGCGCCTTCGCAGCCGGCATCCAGTCGGCGACAACCGCAGGTGAGAATGCCGACAGCCAGAGCAGAGCCGCGATCCTCTGTGGCATCAAGCACGGCGGTGTTGCGCACACATGGCGGGCTTGGCCCATTGTCGCTCCCTGCATGAAGGACGGCTGATGCCGTCGTCTTGTTGCCACGAGCTAGAGCATTTTCCGATCACGTAGCGTCGTAGCCTGCTGTGGCGAAGTAGTTTGC
>CAXUOA010000135.1:0-7773 GCA_964252625.1 uncultured Acetobacteraceae bacterium
GGCCAGGCTGGCGATGCGGTCCGCGCGTGGTCGGAGGACGGGCGTGATCACCCGGCGGCACCCCAGGTGGTGGCCGCCGCCTGCGCCATGCATCAGGCCGGCGGCCTGGTGCTGCAGGCGGGCCACAGGATTTTCGCGGACCTGGCCGGCCTGCTGGGCAGATGGGCCGGGTCGCAGGCCGCCGCCGCGGCGGTGATCAACCAGCCGGACTGGCTGCTGGACGGTTGGGAGCATGTGTGCCTGCTCTGGCGTGCCTGCGAGACCGACGATGAGCGTGCCGCCGCACTGAGCGAGATGGCCGTTCTGCTGCCACCTGTCCCGGCGGAGGCAGGCGGCTGGCTTGCCGAGCCCGCGCTGCTGGCCAGGTTGAACACCCGTCCGGTCGCAGCCCACGCCGCCGGCGCGGCGGCCCGCGAGCCCAGCCACGCCGTCAGCCTCACTGCGCGTAACGAGCGCATCCGGAGCCTCGCCGCATGAGCGCACCTGGAACCCCGGCCAGGCCGCCGGCATGATTCCGCAAACCATACGCGACGTCCGGCGCAGCGTGGCAGGTGCCGCCGATGCGCAGGTGCTGCAGGTGCTGCGCATGGTCGATTCGCTGGAGGAGCGCGGTGCCACAGACGAGGTCCTGGCCCCGGTGCGCCCGCGCCTGCGCGCCATCCAGCCGGCCCGCCCGCTCCGTTTCGCCAGGCTGCTGTTCCTGCCGGCGGACGCCCTGATCGTGACGCCCGCCGCATGGCGCCCGGCCACGTCCTTCGTGCCGCGCAGCGCCCTCATGGTGCTGTCGCGCGCGGTAAGGCAGGTGATGCAGGGCACCGCCGCCGCCTGCCTCGCGCGCGTGGACGAACGCACCGCCGGCGCCTTCACCGGGCAGACCGCGCTGGTCCGCCAGGCAGGCGCGCTGCTCTGGCCCCAAGCCGCAGGAACACTGCGCAGCCTGGCCGCCCAGCCGCCGCCCGACCTGCTTGCGGAGTGGTCGGCCCAGGGCCTGCCGGAAGCCGATCTGGCGCATCTGGCAACCGGGCTGTCCGGCATACTTGGCGCCGCCCTGGCGCTGCACGATCACGACCATTCCGCCATCCGGCTGCAGGAGGCCGAAGTGGCGGAGATGCTGGCGGAGACGGAGAAGCTCGGCCCGCGTGCCTGGGGCATGATGCTGTGCCTGCTGGCCATCCGGGTTCCGCAGGCCAGCGCCGCCCTGTTCGGCGCGGCGCAGAAGGCGCCGCTGCGCCGCAAGCAGGCCGAAGCGGCGGCCGAGGCCGCGCTGGCCTGGCTGGAAAGCGAGACCGCCAGCCAGGTGGAGAGCATTCCGGCCAACGCCGCCGCCGAGCTCAGGCGCCAGGCCAGCCTGCTGGAAAGCCTGTCCGACCAGCTCCCCGATCCGGCGCAGCGCCGCCGCCTGATCGAGGCCCGGGCCGCCCTTCTGTCCGGCTCGCTGCACCGTTTCGAAACCGGGCTACAGGACCGCGTCGCCACGTCCCTGCTTGCGCTGCCGGAGGAGAAGCCCGCCCGCGACGCCGCCCTCGACGCCACGGAGGACGCGGCGCGGGTCCTGCGCGCATTCGAACTGGAAGCCAGGCGCCTCGGCGGCGGCACGAAATTCGACGGCCTGGTGCGGTCCGTGCAGGCGACCCTGCAGAAGGTGGAGGGCCTGTCCGCGATGGACCGGGCGCGGCTGGCGGAGATCATGGCAGGTCCGGAGGCAGCGATACGCCTGCTGGAACAGGGGCGCCTGCGGGACTGATACCGATCCGCTTTAAAACTAACGCTTGGGCAAGCAAGAAAGGCCTTTTTTTTGAAAAAAAGAAGCAAAAAACTTTTGCTTCCTGCGCCGGCTCAGGCTTCTTGATCTACCAGGGGGCACCCGACTGCTGCAGATGCGACGGGAAGCAAAAGTTTTTTGGTCCTTTTTTTCGAAAAAGGACTGCTTGCTTTTATGCGTCAGCTTCAAGACTGATTGGTCTAAGCGGCCGACGGCGCGCAAGCAAACGGTGTTGATCCCGCCCCTCCCTGCCGCGTATCAAAACGCCGGCCGGCCATATGGGCGCTCGGCAAACCGGCGGGCATGCGATGACGGCACAGGGCAGGGTCGAAGCCTCGGCGGACGAACGGCAGAGCCTGCGCCCCTCCGCGCTGAGGCAGTTGCGCGACCGGACCGAAGCCTCGCTCCTGCGCGGCATGGTCGGCGTGCTGCGGCGTCTGGGGCCCGTGCGGGCGTCCAACGCCATGGGCGCCCTCTGCCGTGCAATCGGGCCGCGCCTGCCCGTCACCCGCGTGGCCGAAGCCAACCTGCGCGCGGCGCTGCCGCATCTGACCGCGGCGGAGCGCGCCCGGATCATCCACGACATGTGGGAGAACCTCGGCCGCACGGCAGGCGAGTTCCCGCATCTGGCGGATCTGCCGAAGGATGCCGCGTCAGGACCGGGCTGGGAGATGGTCGACGACCACCTGCTGCACGCGCAGGTCGCGCGCGGCGGGCCGGCCATCTTCGTCTCCGGCCACATAGGCAACTGGGAGATGCTGCCGCCCGCGGTGGCCCGGTACGGCATGGCGTTCTCCAGCGTGTACCGCCAGGCATCCAACACCGCCGTGGACGACGTGATACTGGAGCTGCGCCGCCGCGCCATGGGCCAGGCCGTGCCGATGTTCGCCAAAGGCGCCAAGGGCGCGCGTGCCGCCTTCGCCCACATGCGGCGTGGCGGCTATCTGGGCATGCTGACCGACCAGAAAATGAACGACGGCATCGAAGCCCGGCTGTTCGGCCTGCCCGCCATGACGGCGCCGGCGGCCGCCGCCCTTGCGGTGCGTTTCGGCTGCCCCGTCATACCCGGCCGCGTGCAGCGTGTGGGACCGGCGCGTTTCCGGCTCATCGTCGATGAACCGCTGCTGCCGCGGGCAGGCGCCGGCACCCAGGAGGCGGTGGCCGAGCTGACCCAGGCGATCAACGACAACCTGGAGCGGTGGATCACCGAACGGCCGGCGGAGTGGCTGTGGGTGCACAGGCGTTTTCCAAAGCACGTAACCGCCCGGGTGGAGGCCAGCCGTTCCGCAACCCGTGCGGCCAAAGCCGCGTTCGCTGCGAATCGAACCGGAGGCGCCGCATCATGACCACGCTGCCGAAAAAGGGTGATCACGTGACCTGGGGGACCGCCCAGGGCAAGACCGAAGGCACCGTCGAGAAAATTGTCACCGCGACAACCAAGGTGGGGGGCCACACGGCGAAAGCTACCAAGGAGAACCCGGAAGTGCTGGTAGAGAGCAGCAAATCGGGCAAACACGCCGTCCACAAGCCCGATGAGCTGAAGAAACACTGACCGGAGGCAGACCGCATGGCCCAGAAACTTCGTCGCGCGGTCGATGTCGCCGTCATTGCCCTGGCGCTCGAGGCGGGCGCCGGCCTGTGGAACGCCGTGCAGCGCAAGAAGCCCGAAGGCGCCAGGCAGGAGCCGGGCCTCGCCCCCGCAGCCATCGGCGCCGGCGCGCTGGCGGACAAGCCGTCCGAAATCCCGGCACGCGGCTGGACGCAGGTTGCCAAGCGCGTGTTCAACGACATCGGCGAAGATCGCGTCATGGCGGAGGCCGCTGCCGTCACGTACTACGCGCTGCTGGCCATCTTCCCCGCCATTGCCGCGCTGATCTCACTCTACGGCCTAATCGCCAACCCGGCCGACATCGGCAAGCACGTGGCCTCGCTCGGCGGCGTGGTGCCGCAGGGCGGCATGCAGATCATCACCGACCAGATCAAGTCGCTTACCGCCGCGCCGTCGAACGCCCTGGGGTTCGGCGCCATCTTCGGCCTGCTCACCACGGTGTGGAGTGCGAATGCCGGCATCAAGTCGCTGTTCGACGCGCTGAACGCCGTCTACGAGGAAAAGGAGACGCGCAGCTTTCTGCACCGCACCTGGCTGTCGCTGGCCTTCACCCTGGGCGCGCTTGTCTTCATCATTCTGGCGCTGACCGCCGTGGCGGTGGTGCCGGCCGTGCTGCAGTTCGTCCATATGGGCTGGGTCGCCGACGCGCTGCTGAATCTCGGACGCTGGCCGCTGATGCTCGGCGCCATCATGCTGTTCCTGGCCCTGGTATACCGCTACGGGCCGAGCCGGTCCAAGGCCAAGTGGCGCTGGGTGAGCTGGGGCAGCGGGTTCGCCGGCATCTTCTTCATCGTGGCCTCAGCCGCCTTCTCCTGGTACGCGTCCAATTTCGGCAGTTACAACAAGACCTATGGCTCGCTCGGCGCCGCGGTGGGCTTCATGACGTGGATCTGGATCTCCACGATCATCTTGCTCATCGGTGCCGAGTTGAACGCCGAACTGGAACACCAGACTGCGAAGGACAGCACCGTCGGCCCGCCGAAGCCGATGGGGTCGCGCGGGGCAGCACGGGCGGATCATCTGGCGGTGTAGGGAGCCCTGCCAGCCAGCGGGGTTCAGGGGCAGAGCTCCATCATGTGTCCGAGCGGCTCGAGGTGACGTTTCATACCGACTTGCTTTAAGACTGACGTTTGGTCAGGCAAGCAAGGCCTTCTTTTTTGGAAAAAGAAGCAAAAAACTTTTGCTTTCCGTCGCATCTGCAGCAGCCGGGTGCCTCCTAACAAATCGAGGCGCCTGAGCCTGCGCAGGAAGCAAAAGTTTTTTGCTTCTTTTTTTCAAAAAAGAAGGCCTTGCTTGCTTGGGGCGTCATCCGCAAAGCGGAATGGTCGCGCTATGCGGCAGAGCTCCTGACCTTTCTTCGCAGGCAGGCCGCCATCACTCCCCCTCGACAGCCGGCAGAAACCCGGCCAGCAACCCCAGCGCCGGCAGGAACGCGCAAAGCTGGAACACCAGCCCGATGCTCGTCCGGTCTGCCAGCAGGCCCAGTGCCGCGGCGCCCAGCCCTCCCAGTCCGAACGCCAGTCCGAACATCAGGCCCGACACGGTCCCCACGCGCCCGGGCATCAGTTCCTGCGCATACACCACGATCGCCGGAAAGGCCGAGGCGAGCAGCAACCCGATCGGAATGGTCAGCAGCACGGTGCCAATCAGTCCCAGATAGGGCAGCGCCAGCGTGAACGGCAGCACGCCCAGGATCGAGACCCAGATGATGCGCTTGCGGCCGATCCTGTCGCCGATCGGGCCGCCCAGGAAAGTGCCGGCCGCGAACGCGCCCAGGAACAGGAACAGGCAGAGCTGCGCGGTGTGCTGGCTGACGTGGAACCGGTCGATCAGGAAGAACTGGTAATAGTTGGACATGCTGGCGGTGTAGAAGAACTTCGACATCAGCAGCGCCACCAGGATGGCCATTGCCCACGCCACGCGCCTTGTGTCCAGGCTGGCGGCCGCGGCCACCGTCTTGGCCACGCGGGCGCGGATGTTGTGGCTGTACCAGCGGCTGACACCGCCCAGCACGACCATGCCGGCCAGCGCCGCCAGCCCGAACCAGGCGATCAGGCTCTGGCCGCCGGCATGGTGGCCGTGCGGCGCGATGACGAACGCCGCCAGCAGCGGCCCCAGCGCCGAACCGGCATTGCCGCCCACCTGGAACACCGATTGCGCCATGCCGTGCCGTCCGCCGGACGCCAGCCTTGCCACGCGCGAACTTTCCGGGTGGAACACCGAGGAGCCCACGCCCACGCAGGCCACTGCCAGCAGAACCGCCGGATAGCTGTCCGCCTGGCTGAGCAGCAGCAACCCCACCAGCGTGGAGGCCATGCCGAGCGGCAGCGAATACGGCATCGGCCGGCGGTCCGTGAACGTGCCCACCACCGGCTGCAGCACGGACGCCGTCATCTGGTTCACCAGCGTGATGCCGCCGACCTGCGCGAAGCTCAGCCCGAGCCGCCCCTTCAGCACGGGATAGATGGCCGGCACCAGCGACTGCATCAGGTCGTTGAGCAGGTGCGAGATGCTGATCGCCAGCAGCACCGTCATCACCGCTCCGCCCGCCGCACCCGCCGGGCGCGCCCCTGCCGGCAAGGGCGACTTCGTGGTCACAGACAAGCTCAACCCGCCACTCCCTATCAAACCGCCCGGCTACCCAGGGTGGGTAGCGCGACACATGATACGCCTATGTCCTTTGCAGTGCAGCAAGGCTTTGTGATGCCAGGGTTGCGCCGGTGTTGCGAGAGGTGGAAAGACCACGGCGCCGCCGCGTTGCTGGCCGGTGGACAAGGGAGTGGTCGCATGGCGAACGAGTGGGCGCGCAAAGTGGGCCATATGCTGCGCCAGGTCCGCCCCGGCCTGGGTGCGCTCGCCACCAGCCGGCTGGACCTGCCGCGCCTCGGCCTGACCATCACCAGCCCGGCCTTCGAGGATGGCGGCACCATCCCGGACCGCTACACGCAGGACGGCGAGGCGCTGTTCCCGCCTTTGGAATGGCACGGCATGCCGGAAGGCACGAAATCCCTGGCGCTCATCGTGGAAGATGCCGACGCGCCGTTCCCCCGCCCGCTGGTGCATGCCGTGCTGCATTCCATCCCGGTCAGCCTGTCCGGCATCCAGGAAGGCGGGCTGGGCATGAAACAGACGCGCGTCTCTCCGCTGGGCTTCCAGGTCGGCCGCAACTCCGTGTCGCGCCCCGGCTGGATGGCGCCCTCGCCGGTGCCCGGCCACGGACCGCACCGGTATGCGTTCCAGTTGTTCGCGGTGGACGTGGTGCCGAGCTTTGCCAGCCCGCCTGGGCGTGGGCATCTGCTGCGCACGCTGAAGGGGAATTTGCTGGCCGCCGCTAGGGTGATTGGGGTGTATCAGCGGTTGTAAGGCAAGGAAGGCCTTCTTTTTTGAAAAAAAGAACTGCTTGCCTTGCCTTTGCCTCAGCGTACCTCGTCCGCCTCCGTCGGCGTCGGCACGTCAGGCTTTGCCGCCCCGTCGGGCTGCTTCTGCTTCTCCTTCTCCGGTGCGGCGTCAGGAGAAAGGCCCTTGTCCGACTGATTCATGTGCATCGCCTCCAAACATCGCAACAGCGCCGACAGGAACGAAAGTCTTCAGCTTGCAAGAAGGCCTGGCTTTCCCCTACCCGGCCTTCTCCAGCTCCGTCTTGCCCTGCGCCCAGGAACTCTCCGGCACGATGGCGCCCTCGGCCGCGCCGATCTCCGCCCAGCGCGCCGCCACCTGCTCGGCCGCGTCCGCACGCGTGCCCACATGTATGCCGCGCGTCAGCGTCACATGCGCCTGCTCGAAGCTGCCGGCGCCGGCGCACAATATGGTGCGGGTCGGTGCGTCCTCGCTGACCAGCGCCAGCAGGCCGGGGCTGACGGCTTCCGGCGTCAGTCTGGCGATCACGTCCGGCGGCAGCAGCCCCTCCAGCATGCGCGTGGCGGCGGTGGGTGCCAGGCAGTTCACCCGTATGTTGTTCTTTTCGCCTTCGATGGCGAGCGTCTGCATCAGCCCCACCAGCGCCATCTTCGCAGCACCGTAATTGGCCTGGCCGAAATTGCCGTAAAGCCCGGACGAGGACGTCGTCATGACGATGCGTCCGTAATCCTGCGCGCGCATGATGTCCCACACCGCCTTCGTGCAATACGCCGCACCCATCAGGTGCACATCCACCACCAGGCGGAAATCGGCCATGTCCATCTTGCTGAAGGATTTGTCGCGCAGGATGCCGGCGTTGTTCACCAGTATGTCCACACGGCCCCAACGCTGCATGGCGTCGGCCACCATGGCTTCCACCTGCCCTTGTTCGGCCACCGATGCGCCGTTGGCGACAGCCTCGCCGCCGGACGCGGTGATCTCGCCTGCCACGCCCTCGGCGGCGGAAAGCGAGCCGCCGGTGCCGCCGACCGCGCCGCCCAGGTCG
>CAXUOA010000136.1:0-7759 GCA_964252625.1 uncultured Acetobacteraceae bacterium
GTGCTGCTGCCGCCGCGTCGCGTCGTCGGACGCGCCGCCATGGCGCTGGCGCGCCGGCGCGCCGGTTTTGCTGGAGTGTCTTCGGTACTCATTGCTCGCTGGCTCCTGTAAGTTTGCCGTGTTGCGCGTCGGATCGAACGGTCGGTTGCGGTACCGGTTCCTTCGCCGCTGCGGCACCGGCATGCGCGGCAGCCTGGCCGGCAGAGGCGATCGTCGGAAAGATCATCGCCGGCGTGAGGCGCGTTGCACGATTGTCGCTCCCAGATCGCGCGTGCATGCGGGAAGCAAAGCTTTGCGAATCGCGGCTCGCAGACATGCGCTGTCCGCCGCTATCCGCCGCGCGCGCGGCGCTGTCAACGAAAAGCAACGGTCAATGCGGAAATTACCGTCTTAAATCGTTGCAACCTTGCACGGCCGCGGCAACCGCGCGCCACATCCGGCTGAAAACATCACTTGGCCGTGTAAGAGACGAAGCCGTTTCCGCATCCTGCCGACACGCGCACGTCGCACGCTAGCCGGCGTCGATATTGTCCAGCAGGCGCACGCTGCCGAGCCGTGCGGCGGCGATGAGCCGAGCGCCCGCCTCGGTTTTTGCCAGCCGGAGCAGGCCCGCTCCGGAGACGAGCGCCATGTAATCCGGTGCCAGGCCGCATTCGGCAAGCCGCGTGCGGGCATCGTGCAAAGCATGCTCCACGGCGGCTCCCGCGCGCATCGCCGCGGCGCAACGCTGCATCGCGGCGTAAAGGCAGGGTGCGGCGGCGCGCTGCGGGGCAGTCAGGAAGCGGTTGCGCGACGAGAGTGCGAGACCGTCCGGCTCACGCAGGGTCGGCACGCCGACAATGCGCACGCGCAGGACAAGGTCCTGCGTGATGCGGCGTATCACCTGCAATTGCTGCCAGTCCTTCTCGCCGAAACAGGCGGCATCCGGCCTGATCTGGCCGAAAAGCTTCGTCACCACGCTGGCCACCCCGCGGAAATGCCCGGGCCGCGCGTCGCCTTCCCAACCCTCCGCCGGGCCCGCAACATCGACGAGTGTCACGTCGCCGTCCGGATACATCGCCGCCACGTCGGGCAGCCACACGGCATCGCAGCCGGCGCGCGCGAGCATCGCCAGGTCACCCGCCTCGTCGCGCGGATAGCGCGCAAGATCGTCCGCCTGTCCGAATTGCAGCGGGTTGACGAAGATCGAGACGATCACGGCGCCGCCCGCGTCGCGTGCGTGTTCCACCAGCGAGAGGTGTCCGGCATGCAGCGCGCCCATCGTCGGCACCAGCGTCACCGTGCACGCGCGCGCACGCAATTCCGCCAGCGCCGTATCCAGCGCCTCGCGTGTTCTGGCTATCAGCATCTGGCGATTGGCCTTTCCCGGTTTGCCGCACGTGCCGCCAGGCGGGCTTGCCCAAGATGTTGTCACGCGCAGCGCCCGGGCGGACACGTCTTGTAGAAACGCGCGCCAGACCGCCGCCAGCGCAATGTCTCGAAGGCCCGCCAGGCGGCGCTTCGTTTGGCGCGGACGCAACACAGGCGCAAGCGGGCAGGCAGATGCTTGCCATGCCGGCCGCGCCGGACCAGCTTGCAGAAGGCCGGCACGCACACCGGCATGTCCAAGCGAGCACGCCATGCCAGACAGCCTTCCCGTACGCTGGAGCCCAGACCGCACCCCGCCTGACGCGTCGCAGGGCGGAGCGGCGGGGCCGTCCATGCCGGTTGCCATATGGCGCGGCCTGCGCGGCCGCTGCCCGCTCTGCGGCCGCGGCCGCCTGTTCGCCCGCCTGCTGCGCGTCAATACCGTCTGCGGCGTCTGCGCGGCCCCGCTCGGCCTCATCAACGCCGATGACGCGCCGCCCTATTTCACCGTGTTCATCGTGGCCCACGTGGTGATCGGCGCGCAGGTGGCGCTGGACCGCGCGGCCACGCTCTCCGTCGGTACTGAAATGGCGATCTTCCTGCCTGGCACGCTGGCGCTCGTGCTGGTGCTGATCCGGCCGGTGAAGGGTGCTACGGTCGGGCTGATGATGAAGCTTGGTTTCATGAAGCCGCCGGACGGCGCGCTGGATGGCTGATCCGCTCCCCGCTGCGCCGAAGCGCCGCTCGCTTCTGCGCGTGGTACTGGACGGCGAAAAACGCGGCCAGCTTTCCATCCTGCAGCAGGCGGACCTGGAACAGGCAGTGCGTGACCTCGCGGTCGAGAACCTGTTCGCGCCGCGCGATTACAGCGGCCCGTTCATCCTGCATCTGTCCATCGTGGAAGGCCGCCTCGCCTTCGACGTGCGTGACGCGCAGGACGCGCCGCTGATGGCGCTGGGCCTCGCACTCGGCCCGTTCCGCCGCCTCATCAAGGATTACCAGCTGCTGGTGGAAAGCTACGCGCACGCCGTGCAGGACGGCCGCGAGGCAAGCATACAGGCGATCGACATGGGCCGCCGCGGCCTGCACAACGAAGGTGCCGAGATGATGACGACGCGCCTGGCCGGCCGGGTCGAAATCGATTTCGAGACGGCGCGGCGGCTGTTTACCGTGGTTTGCGTGCTGCATCAGCGGATATAGAAGACAGGCAAGGCCTTCTTTTTTGAAAAAAAGAAGCGAAAAACTTTTGCTTCCCCGCCTGCACCGCGGCCCGCGCCGTTCCGCCGGTACGCACGCCGGCAACGAGGGAAAGCAAGAGTTTCAAAACAGGACTGCTTGCTTCCTCCCTCGCAGGAACCCCACGAATGAAGATAGACGGCACCCCCTACAGAAGCGTCTGGGTCGAACCGCACGACCGCGACGCGATACGCATCATCGACCAGACCAGGCTGCCCTGGGCCGTGGACATCCTTCGCCTCACCCACCTGCGCGAAGTGGCGCACGCGATACGCACCATGCAGGTCCGCGGCGCGCCGCTGATCGGCGCCGTCGCCGCCTACGGGCTGGCGCTGGCGTCGCGCGCTGATCCCGGCACGGACGCCATGGAACGCGACGCCGCCCTGCTCGCCGCCACGCGCCCCACGGCTGTGAACCTGCGCTGGGCGCTGGACCGCATGCTGACCATACTGCGCAACACCCGCCAGGCCGAACGGCCCGACCGCGCCTACGCCGAAGCCTGCACCATCGCCGACGAGGACGTGGCCCAGAACGCGGCCATCGGCGAACACGGCCTGCCGCTCATCGCCGAAGCCGCGGCAAGAAACCCCGGCCGCCCCGTCAACGTGCTCACCCATTGCAACGCTGGCTGGCTGGCAACGGTGGATTGGGGAACCGCGCTGGCACCGATCTACAAGGCGCATGACAGCGGCATCGACGTGCATGTCTGGGTCGACGAGACCAGGCCGCGCAACCAGGGCGCCGCACTCACCGCCTTCGAGCTGGGCAAGCATGGCGTCGCGCACACGGTCATCTCGGACAATGCCGGCGGCCACCTCATGCAGCACGGCCGCGTCGACATGGTGATCGTGGGCGCGGACCGCGTGACGCGCACCGGCGACGCGGCAAACAAGATCGGCACCTACCTGAAAGCGCTCGCTGCGCACGACAACGATGTCGGCTTCCACGTGGCCTTCCCCTCCAGCACGCTCGACTGGGAGATCGAGGACGGCATCGCCGGCATCCCGATCGAGGAGCGCGCACAGACCGAAGTCAGCACGGTGACCGGCCGCGCCATGGACGGCAGCATCGCCACGGTGCGCGTGACGCCCACCAGCTCTCCCGCGGCAAACCCGGCTTTCGATGTCACACCGAACCGGCTGATCACCAGCCTGATCACCGAACGCGGGCGTTGCGCCCCCGGCGCGCTGGAGACGCTGTTTCCGGAGCAAAGGCGGTAGCCAGCAATCCTTCCAGGAAACCGCACGCTCCCGGCCCCCATGCCTCGGGTGCCGCCTACCCCTGCACCCGCAGGAACGTCTCGAACCGGCCGGTGAACAACCCGACGAACTGGCTCTCCAGCGTAAATCCCGCCGGATCGTCCGTCACCACCTGCCCGAGCTGGGAACGGTGGCAGGCGATCGCCCGCTGCTTGGCGGGAATGTGGCGGGCCACGTCCAGGCGGAACCCCACCGGCGCACGCGCCTCCAGCAGGCGGCGCGGCGGCAACGTCCAGCCCCATACGGGATATTCGAACAGCATGGCCCCGGTCAGCGCCGCGGCACGCACGCCCAGCACGCTGGCGGACAGGTGATCGCAATGCGGATCGTGCCGCCAGGCGGTCAGGATCACCCCGGCGCCCACCGCCTGCGCGTGGGCGGCAATGTCGCGCGCCGCCTGCTCGGCCGCCTCGCCGCGCTGCGGCGCCTGCGTGTCGGTAAGCCCAAGGAAGCTGACATGGCTTTCCGGCAGCCCCAGCATGCGTGCCGCCTGCCGGCTCTCCGCCTCGCGCACCCGCCGCAGCCGCGCCGCCGGATAGGCCGCGGAGTTCGGGTGGGACCCGGTCCCGTCCGTCAGCACCAGCACGAACACCGCCCGCCCGGCCGCCTGCGCGGTGGCGATCAGGCCGCCGCAGCCGAGCGTCTCGTCGTCCGGATGCGGCGCCAGAATGAGGATGGCTCCGCTGCCCATCTCCGTCTCGATCGTGCTGACGGGAAGCGCACGCATCAGCCAGTGCAGGCGCGCCGCGTTCATGCGGCGCAGCAGAAGCGTGGCGTCGGCCGATGGCTGGCCGCCAGGCCGACGGGCAAAAGGGAAGTCGTGCTCACGCGGGGGATTGGGAGTACCGACATACATCTCAAGCTTCGTCTAGCCGGGCGGCGCACCACACCGCAACGCACAAATCCGTTACGGTGTCGCACAGTAAGGTGATACGGCAACACAACATATATCCCCGCGATGGCAAGCCGTTATCATGCCTGCAACGCAGGGTGGTGGTCATCCCTGCGCGGAAATCTGCCCAGCCTCCGGCTTGCGCCAGAACGCCCCCGCCATGCTGTCCTGCAACCCGATCAGCTGCAGCTGCACCCAGTCCAGGAACTCATGCAGCCCGCGCGCAAGTATCTGGCCGACCGTCTGGTCCAGCAGCGACGCAAGCAGCCCGTCCAGCCGTTCCTGCGCCACATACGCCCCACGCAGCCCATAGACGGAGCTGAGCTGCCCCAGATGCATCTCCACCTGGCGCACGCACACCGTCACGCTGCGCGGAAAGGATTGGTTCATCAGCAGAAATCCCGCAACCGACGCCGGCGTCATGAAGTTCGGGTTCACCCGCCGATACGCCTGGTAGCCGGACGCGGCGCGCAGCAGTGCGTGCCACTGGCTGATGTCCAGCGCCCCGCCCACGTCGTCCACCGAGGGCAGCAGCGTATGGTACTTGATGTCGACAAGCCGGGACGTCTGGTCGGCGCGCTCGATGTATTTCCCTATGCAGTAGAACGCCCAGCTCTGGTCACGGTAGAACGTGCCGTCGGTGATGCCGGCATGCGCCTGGCACTGCTCCTTGAGATACGCGCATAATCCGGAAACCCGGCTGGGCGCCGCATCGCCCGCCGTCAGCTGCCGCACCCGGTTGTAGAAGACGTTGATCTGGGACCACATCTCGGTCGGTATCAGCGGCCGCAGCGCGCGCGCGTTCTCCCGTGCCGCGAACAGCGAGGACTGCACCGAATTCGGGTTCTCCCGGTCCACCAGGTAGAATCGCGCCACGCTCTCCGCGTTCGCGGTGCCGTGCAGCTTGGTGAACCTGTCCTCGTCGGCGTTGATCTGCACCACCGAACGCCAGCCGGACTGGTCCACGCCGTGCCGCACGAAGGTGTCCGTCACGTCCAGCACGCGCGCCAGGTTCTCGATGCGCTCCATGTAGCGGCCCAGCCAGAACAGCGCTTCGGCGTAGCGGGACAGCAGGATGGGGAAGCGGCGGACGCCTTCTTCGCTCATCGCATGCCGTCCGGAGCAGGCAGGCAACTCTTCCCGAACCGCAAGACGCCGCCGCCGCGCGCCTGCCGCACCCTCACTCCAGCACCCACGTATCCTTCGACCCGCCCCCCTGAGACGATTTGACCACCAGGGAGCCCTCGCGCAGCGCCACACGCGTCAGCCCGCCGGGCAGCACCCAGGTCTTTTGCCCGGTGATTGCAAACGGCCGCAAATCCACGTGCCGCGGCAGCAGCCGGTTGCCCGCCAGCGTCGGCGAAACCGACAAACTGATCATCGGCTGACTTATATAATTGGCGGGATCGGCACGAAGCTGCACCCGGAAATCGGCAATCTCCTGCGCCGTCGCATGCGGCCCGATGATCAGCCCGTAGCCGCCGGACTCGCCCACCGGCTTGACCACGAGCTTCTCCAGATTGGCCAGCGTGTAGGCCAGTCCCTCCGCCTCGCCGCAGATATGCGTCTCCACATTCGCCAGCACCGGCTCCTCGGACAGGTAGTACCGGATGATGCGCGGCATGTAGGCGTAGATCGCCTTGTCGTCGGCCACCCCCGTGCCCACCGCGTTGGCAATCGCCACACGCCCACGCCGCCACACGTCGACCAGCCCGCGCACCCCCAGCGTGCTGTCCGCCCGGAACACATCGGGGTCCAGGAAATCGTCGTTCAGCCGGCGATAGATCGCATGCACCGGCGCCAGCCCCGCCGTGGTGCGCATCCACACGCTGCCGTCCTGCACCACCAGGTCGCTGCCTTCCACCAGCGGCACGCCCATCTCGCGCGCCAGGAAGATGTGCTCGAAATACGCCGAGTTGTAGATGCCGGGCGACAGCAGAACCACCTGCGGATCGGCGCGGTCCGTGGGTGCGATCTCGGCCAGCGCCGCCTGCAGCATCATGCCGTAGCTGCCAACCGGCCGCACCGCGATGCCGTCCATCAGATCGGGGAAGATGCGCCGCATCATCGTGCGGTTCTCCAGCACGTAGCTCACGCCGCTGGGCGTGCGCGCGTTGTCCTCCAGCACCAGGAACGCGCCGCTTTCGTCACGTATGATGTCCACGCCGCAGACATGCACGTAGGTGCCGCAGGGAACGTCGAAGCCCACCATTTCCGGACGGTAGTTCGCGTTGCCCAGCACCAGCGCCGCCGGCACCACGCCGTCCCTGAGTATGCGCTGGTCGTGATAGACGTCCCAGATGAACGCGTTCAGCGCCGCCACGCGCTGGCGCACGCCGCGCTCCAGCACGTCCCACTCGCGCGCCGTCAGCACGCGCGGTATCAGGTCGAACGGCAATATCCGGTCGATCGCGTCCTTGTCGGAATAGACGGTGAAGGTGATGCCCTGGTTGAACAGCTCGATCTCGGCGATATGCGCCCGCCTTGCCAGCTCGGCCGGGTCCATCGCGGCCAGCCGCTGGGCGATCAGCTGCACCGCCGGGTCCTGCGCCGCGCAGTCGGTCAGTTCGCAGAAAAAGGCGCCCTTGTCGTAGCCGTCCAGCAGACCGGTCATAGAAAGAAAGGCCTTATTTTTTTAAAAAAAGAAGCAAAAAAATTTTTCTCCTGACGCATTTTCGGCAACCGGGTCACGCCTGAAAAACCGACACCGCCGGCATGGCCGAGGGATAAAAATCACCCGCTGCTTTTTTCACGCTTCCGTCGCTTCCAGGTCCACGCTCACCGTCAATTTGTGCTTCCCGCCACCCAGGATGATCCCGTAGAGCGGGCTCACATCGGAAAAATCCCTGCCCCAGCCAAGCACCACGTGTTCGTCCCTGATCAGGATCGCGTTGGTCGGATCGATGTCCACCCAGCCATGCTCCGGCCCCGTCCAGCATCCCACCCAGGCATGCGACTGGTCGCCGCCGCGCCGCCGCGCCTGGCCGGGCGGCGGCTTCGTGCGGATGTAACCACTCACGTAGCG
>CAXUOA010000137.1:0-7749 GCA_964252625.1 uncultured Acetobacteraceae bacterium
GAGCAAAAGTTTTTTGGTCCTTTTTTTCAAAAAAGGACTGCTTGCTTGCTTCGCCTTGCCAAATCCGCACACGCAACGCGCCTTCGTCGCCAACCGGAACCGGCGCGCTTGCAAGCAGCCCGGCACGCGACAGCAACTCCTGCATCGCCTCATCGGAGAATCCGGCCACCGTGTGGCCCATCTGCGTCAGCAGCGCACCTTCGCCGTGCGCCGCCAGGTCCACCACCACCAGCCGGCCGCCAGGGGCCAGCACGCGCGCGGCTTCGGCCAGCACGGCCTCCGGCGCCTCGGCGTAATGCAGCACCATCTGTAGCACCACCAGGTCGAAGCACGCATCGGCCAACGGCAGCGCACACATGTCGGCCAGGCGGAATTGGCAGTGCGAGAAGGCGGCATCCGCCAGCCGCACGCGCGCCAGCGCCAGCATCGCCCGGCTCGCATCCACGCCAAGCCCCGCGCCGATCCTGGGTGCCAGCAGCTCCAGCAGCCGTCCCGTGCCGGTACCCACGTCCAGCACACGGCCGAGCCTGCCTTGCGGCAGAAGAGCGGCCAGGCGGGCTTCTATCTCGGCGGCGGGCAGCCCGAGCGCGCGCATTTCGTCGGAGTCGGGACGCTGGCGGCGGAACGTGTCGGAAGCGATGCGCGCGCGTTCGGCCAGCACGCGCGCGGCACCGCGCCGGTCGGCGGCAACCAGCGGATCATCCTGCGGCAGCCGCCGCAGAACGTCGCGTGCCAGCCCGCCGGCCTCGCTCTGCGCCGGGGTGAACCAGGCGATGGCACCTTCGCGGGCGCCCTCCAGCAGCCCGGCCTCGCACAGCACGCGCAAATGGCGCGACAGGCGCGGCTGGCTTTGCCCGAGCACCTCGCAGAAATCGTTGACGCAGAACGTGCCACGCGCGGCCAAGGCCAGCAGGCGCAGGCGCGTCGGGTCGGCCAACGCGCCGAGGACAGGGAGAAGGTGCTCCATGATGCTTGCATAAATATATAAAGCTAACTTTATAGCAAGCATGACAACGCTGGACATGCGCGTTCCCCTCCGTCTCTCTGTGGCGGTCTGGGCGGAGGATGGCCAGGCGGTTTTCCGGGAGGGCGAACATTTCGCCGCCGTCCAGGCGCATCCGGCCGGATGCGCCTGCTGCGCCGCCCGCAATCCAGCCGGTGTCGGGCTGGCGTCCTTGCTGCAGGATCGCGCGAGGGGCAGGGTGGCATTCTTCCGAGGCGTGGTTGCAGTGACGCGAAGTGCTGCCGGGCGGGCGATGGTGCTGGAGGCGCTCAGGAGCGATCCCGTGGTAAGCGCGTGCTTCCGGCTGGAGGAGTGAGGCCGCGGCGGCATCAGCAGCCGCGCTGTCCCGAATGCACTCCCCCCTGCCGCAAATGCGGGGGTAGATGATTTCCTTCAAAAAAAGGACCGCTCGCTTTACCTTGCCGGCAAGTCCGCATCCCCCACGCCCAGCGCCCGCTGCATGATCACCACATCCAGCCACCGCCCGAACTTCACCCCGCACGCCCGCATCACGCCGGCGCGCTGGAAGCCGAGGCTGGCATGCATGCCGATCGAGCCGATGTTGTCGCTGTCGCCGATCAGCGCCAGCATCTGGCGGAAGCCGGCCGCCTCCGCCCGGCCCAGCAGCGCGGCCACGACGCCCTTGCCCACCCCCATGCCGCGCACGTCTTCACGCACGTACACGCTGTCCTCCACGGTCCAGTCGTAGGCGCTGCGGTGGCGGAAGGCGCCGTAATAGCCGAAGCCGAGCACGCCGGTCGCGTCACGCGCCACCACCCAGGCGTAACCGGCGCGCAAGCCCGCCGCGTGGCGTTCGGCCATCGCCTCGATGCTTGGCGGCACCTCCTCGAACGTGCCGGTGCCGGCCAGCACGTGGTGGGCGTAGATGGACTGGATCTCGGGCAGGTCGGCAGGTTCGGCGCTGTTGATTTGCACGCAGGCTCTCCGGGGCGTCGGGATTTAACGACACGCACGCGAAACAGGCCATCCGAAGCGCCGAAAATTATGCATCTTTGAAGAAACCCGTGGTAAGGATAAGGCGCGCGAGACCGGACAACCCCGGGTTTTCCGGTGCCGAGGCGGCCAAATAGACGTTTTTTTGCCTCATTTCAGGCTAAAAAGACAATCCAGAGGACTAAGCCATCGTGTCAGAGACCAGCCTGAACCCCGAAGGCGAACCGCTCCAGATCGGATCGGATGCCCCCGAGGCACTGACGCCGACCGAGTTGCGCCTGCGTGCGGTCGTTGCGGCAGCACGTTTCCACGGCGTCGATCTCGACATGGGCGATTTCCGCGGTCCCGCCGCGGAGGCTTTTCCGTCGCCGGCATCCCTGGTCACCTGGCTGCGGGACCAGGGGCTGGTCGCACGCGCCATGAAGCTGGCCTGGCGCAACCTGTTCCGCTTCAAGGACGCGGCCCCTGTCGTGCTGCTGCTGAAGGACGGCACGGCCGGCCTCGTCGTGGGCGCCGATCCGGCGCGCGACGTGGTGTGGCTGAAAAGCCCGACGTCGCGTGACGCCGAGCCGCCCGTCGCCGTCGACCGCCTGCGTCTGGAGCAGGCCTGGAGCGGTGACGTCATTCTCGTCAAGCGCCCCTATGGCCAGACGGAAGGCGAGGCGCCGTTCACCCTCGGCTGGATCTTCGGCAAGGTCCTGGAAGAGAGGCGCTTCCTCACTCAGATCAGCTACGCCTCCGTGGTCCTGTCCGCACTGACAATCATCCCCGCGCTGATGGTCATGGCGACGATCGACCGTGTGCTCGAATACAATTCCATGTCCACCTTCGTGCTGCTGACCAGCCTGATGGGCGTGATGATGTTCTTCGAGATGGTGCTCGGCTGGGCCAGGCGCGAGCTCATCCTGGTGATGTCGGCCAGGCTGGACGTGAAGCTGAACCTACAGGTATTCGGCCGGCTGCTGGCGCTGCCGCTGGATTTCTTCGAGCGCAGCCAGGCCGGCGAGACGATCTCCCGCCTGCGCGAAGTCTACCGGGTGCGCGAGTTCCTGACCGGCAAGCTGCTGTTCACCTTTCTGGACGGTTTCACGCTCATCGTCATGCTGCCGTTCATGTTCTACATGGAGCCGACGCTGGCCTGGGTGTCCGTCGCCATTGCCGGCCTGATCGCGCTCATCATCATGATTTTCCTGCGTCCCGTGGGTTCGCTGATCGCGCTGGCCATCCAGGCCGAGCACAAGAAGGGCGCGGTGATGTCGGAGACGGTGTACGGCATACGCACCGTGAAGTCGCTGGCCCTGGAGCCGCAGCAGAAGGTGATCTGGGACGAGCGCGTGGCCGATGCCGGCCGCTGGCGCCTGGCCGCCGGCCGCCTGGGCAACTGGCCGCAGACGCTGATCGACCCGCTGCAGACCTTCATGTCGCGCGGCGTGGTGCTGTTCGGCGCCTACCTGGCCCTGCAGAACGACACCACGATCGACAAGGGCGGCCTGATCGCCTTCATGATCCTGTCGGGCCGGGTAGCCCAGCCGCTGATCGGCTTCGCCCGCCTGATGGAAGACTTCCACGAGGTGCGCACCGCCGTGGGCCAGATAGCCAAGGTGCTGAACAACCCGACGGAGACGCGCGCGCAGAACGACGGCATGCGGCCGAAATTCGAGGGTCAGGTGACGTTCGAGGACGTGACGTTCACCTACCCGCTGGGCCAGCGCCCGGCGCTGAACAAGGTCAGCTTCTCAGTCCCGCCCGGGACCATGCTCGGCCTTGTCGGCCGGTCCGGCTCCGGCAAGTCGACGATCACCCGGCTGCTGCAGGGCATCAACCGCGAGTATTCCGGCGCCGTGCGCATCGACGGCGCGGAGCTGCGCGAGATCAACCTCAGCCATCTGCGCCGCAGCTTCGGCGTGGTGCTGCAGGACAACTTCCTGTTCCGCGGCACCATACGCGACAACATCACCGCCGGCCGCGCCGGCCTCACGCTGGAGGACGCGGTACGTGCCGCCCGCCTGGCCGGAGCGGAAGAGTTCATCGAGCGCATGCCCCAGGGCTACGACACCTGGATCGAGGAGGGCTCGGCCAACATCTCCGGCGGCCAGCGCCAGCGGCTGGCAATTGCGCGCGCGCTGATCACCAACCCGCGCATCATGATCCTCGACGAGGCGACCTCCGCGCTGGATCCGGAGAGCGAGGCGCTGGTCAACGCCAACCTCACCCGCATCGGCAAGGGCCGCACGATGGTCATCGTGTCGCACCGCCTCTCCAGCCTGGTGAATTGCGACCTGATCATGGTCCTCGACCGTGGGGCGGTGATCGACGTCGCGCCGCACGACGTGCTGCTGGACCGCTGCTCGGTCTATCGCATGCTGTGGAACCAGCAGAACCGCCATATCGACCCGGCCCGCGCGGCCGCCGCGCTGGCGCAGGGAGCGTAAGCCCATGTCCGTGACAACGACCACGCCGGTCCGCCCGGGCGTCTCCCCGGGCAAGCCGGACAAACCGGGCTGGCTGTCGCGCGGGCGCGGCACCACGCCCGCGCGTGACGGCACGCCGCAGGAGATGCTGGAGTTCTATTCGCCGTCGATGGCGCTTTCCAACGTGCCGGCCAAGGCCGCCGCGCGCAACGCGGTGTACGTCATCGCCAGCATGGTCGCCATCATCTTCGTCCTGTTCGCCGTGCTGAAGATTGACCGCATCGTGATCTCCCAGGGCAAGGTGATCTCGATGACGACTGAGGACGTCGTCCAGCCGCTCAACACGTCCATTGTCAAGACGATCGCCGTGTCGGTCGGTGACGTGGTCCACAAGGGCCAGCTCCTGGCCCAGCTCGATCCCACCTTCACCCAGGCGGACAGCACTGCGGCACTCGACCAGGTGGACCGCTACGCCACCGAGATCGACCGGCTGAACGCCGAGAACAAGCAAGTCCAGTATCACCCCAGGCAGCTGTCGCCGGGCGCCCTGGTGCAGGAGGGCATCTTTGCCCAGCGCGCCTCCGCCCGCGAGGCGGAACTGCGCTACTACCAGGGCCAGATCAACGCCCAGCGTGCCCTGCAGGCGCAAGCCGACGCCGACATACGCCAGTATGCCAAGGAGACGGGCGTGGCATTCGATGTGGAGAAGATGCGCGTCCAGCTGGAGCACGACCAGGTCGGCAGCCGGATCGACACGCTGTCGGCCGTCAACGCCAGGCTGGAGGCGGAGCGCCAGGTGCTGACCAGCGTTCAGCAATCGGAGAACGCGCGTCAGACCGTGGGCGCCCTGAAGGGCCAGCTGGACAACTACAACCAGCAATGGTTCGCCGACGTGTCGCAGACCGTCACCAGCGACGCCGTGCAACTTGCCCAGTACAGGGACCAGCTCGAGCACGCGGCGCTGAACAACAAGCTGATCGAGTTGCGCGCGCCCGAGGATGGGACCGTGCTTTCTTTGGCGGCCGTATCCATCGGTTCGGTGCTGCAGGCGGGCCAGACCTTTTTCACCCTGGTTCCGGTGAACGCTCCCCTGGAGATCGACGTGCAGGCCACCGGTGACGAGGCGGGCTTCGTGACCGTCGGCCAGCCGGTGGACGTGAAGTTCCAGACCTTCCCGTCCATCGAGTTCGGCGATGGCCACGGCTCGGTCCGCCTGGTCAGCTCGGACAGTTTCCTGACCGGTTCGCAGAACAGCGCCACCACCGGTGGGAGCGCGGGCACCACGTCCAACGCGGTGTTCACCGGCCAGACGCCGGGCAGCCCGTATTTCTACGACGTGCGCGTCACGCTGGACCGCCTGGCTCTGAAACACGTCGCGCGTGAGACGCGCATCATCCCTGGCATGCCTGTCGAGGCCGACATCAAGGTCGGCGAGCGTACCATCTGGGAGTACCTGCTGGAGCGCGTGCTGCCGATCGTCAACGAAGGCATGCGGGAGCCGAGCTGAGCGTAAAGATTGCGACTCACGCTCGAAAAGACGCGTTTTCTATACAAATCTGCAACAGATCGGTGCTAAAGCCTAATGAGGGTGCCGCCTTCACCGGGCCGCACCTTCCTTCCGCGTCAGCCTGCGGGTAATCTTCGTGATGTATCCAGGCAGGGTGCCCAACAGGTAGTGCAGGACCGACGACACGTATGCTGACGCTCATCGACCGCATCGTCTCGGCAGGGTCGCCCGCCGCAGCCCTCAAACGTGCCATCCAGCTCGACGAAGCTGGCCAGCCGCGCCGTTCTTTCACCCTGTTCAGCCGGGCTGCCCGCGCCGGTCTGCCAGAGGCGCAGTTCTGGGTCGGCCGCGCGTATCTCAAGGGCGCCGGCGTTCCGGTCAGCCGGCGCGATGGGGCGGCCTGGCTGGAGCGGGCGTCCCAGGCCGGCTGGGTCGAGGCGCAGACATTGCTGGCCACGCTGTTTCTCTATGGCCTGGCGGGAAAGGGGAGCAAGGCGGCACCCGGCAGTCCGCTGTTCATACGCGGCGTCACGCCTACGGCCGATGAGCCCGACTTTCCCGCCGCCCTGAAATGGGCGCGCCAGGGTGCCGAAGGCGGCTCGCCGGAAGCGCAGGCGCTGCTCGGCTACATCCTCACCTCCGGGCCGGACGACCTGCGAAACCTCGATGAGGCGGACCAGTGGTACGAGCGGTCCGCGGCTGCGAACTGCCCGCAGGGCCATCTCGGCCGCGGCCTGTCCCTGCTCCGATCCGCCACCGACCATGACGGCCATGCCACGGCCGGCCTCTCGTTGCGGAAAGCCGCGGATGCCGGCCTGCCGACAGCGCTCTATCTGCTCGGCGTGATGAACGAGCGCGGCGCCGGTATCCCGGCCAGCATCGAGACGGCAGCCACCTACTACAAGCAGGCGGCGGAGAAGAACGTGCGCAGCGGCCAGGCGCGCTGGGGCCTGGCGCTGCTGGAAGGCCGCGGCACGTCACGCAACCCGGTCGAAGGCGAGTCCTGGCTGCGCCGCGCCGCCAACGCGGGTGACCGCGAAGCCGCCGCCCTGGTGGGCGACATCTACGCCCGCGGCGGCGACCTGCCGCCGAACTACGCCGAGGCCGCCATCTGGTACAACCGCGCCGCCGAGGCCGGTCACGCCGCCGCGGCCCGCGCGCTCGGCCTGCTGTTCCTGACCGGCGCCGGCGTGCACCGGGACCCGGAGGAGGCCGGCCGCTGGTTCCGCCGCGCCGCCGAGGGCGGGGATCGTCAGGCCCAGGCGGATCTCGCCAACCTGCTGCTCTCCGGCAGCGGCTCGGACGAGGACGGCCAGCGCACGCGCGAACTGTTCGAGCAGGCCGCCGGCTCCGGTGACCTGGTGGCCGCCTTCAACCTGGGCGTCTGCCTGGCGGAAGGCGTGGGCGTGGAACGCGACGACCGCCGCGCCATACTCTGGCTGCGCCGCGCGGCGGACGGCGTGGTGAACGCGCAGTACTGGTATGGCCGCATGCTGGCGGAAGGCCGCGGCGTGGAGGCCGACCCCGCGGAAGGCCGCATCTGGATCGCGCGTGCCGCCGGTTCCGGCATGCTGGACGCCCAGGTGGCGCTGGCGGAGATGTCGCTGAACGGCAACGGCGGCGTGAAGGACCATGACGAGTCGCTGCGCCTGTTCCGCCAGGCCGGCGAGCAGGGCCATGTGGGTGCGATGTTCGCGGTGGGTGCCATGCTGGGCGGCGGGCATGACGTGCCGGAAGACCGGGCGGAGAGCCGCCGCTGGTACAGGCTGGCTGCGGAGAAGGGCCACGCCCACGCGCAGATGATGCTCGGCCGCTTCCTGGCGCGCGGCCTGGGTGGTGAGGCCGACCCGCGCGAAGCACGCGGGTGGCTGGAG
>CAXUOA010000138.1:0-7736 GCA_964252625.1 uncultured Acetobacteraceae bacterium
GGTCCGGGGCGGGGAGGTCCTGCATTGAGCGGCCCCGGCATGATCCCGCGAACCGGCTGCCCGCTCCCGTGATCCGCTTCGTCATCTGCGGCCCCGAACACAGCGGCACCACCCTGGTCTCCGACCTGTTCCGCCAGGTTCCCGGCGTGGACGCGGGCTTCGAGGTGGGCGTGCTGCTGGCGGACTCGCCGCGCGGTTTTCCGGCCTCGTCCGCGCATGCCGAGATCACGCGCTGGGGCTGGGGCGTGGACGAGGCGACGCTGGCGCGATGCTGCGATACCGATGATTTCGCCGTCTTCTACGCAAGGCTGGAGGCCGCCTCGACCGTGCTGCGCGCCGGCACGCACACGGTGTTCGACAAGACGCCGCGCTACCTGTCCGCACTGGCGTCCTGCATGGCCAGGCTGGCGGTGCCGTTCTTCATCGTCTTCAAGGACCCCCGCGCCATCGTGCATTCGGACTGGCGCAAGGCGGGGCGCCCGGCCTTTGACACCTGGTTCGAGGCTTACGCTCCGGACAAGCTCGGCTACCTGCGCCACCTCTACGGGCAGTACCTGGCCGGACGCTCCGACCCGCGGATCTGCCTGGTGCGGCTGGAGGCGCTCGGCCTGGACGCCAAGCGGTGCTGCGAGCGCCTGTACGCCCATGCCGGCTACGCGTTCGACCCGGCCTACATGGTGCTGCAGGGCGTGCGCTACGAAAACACCCGGCACGGCGCGATCTCGGCGGGGGAACCTTTCGGCTACCTGGCGAGCTTCAGCGAGGCGGAGCGCCGACGCATCACGCAAACCTTCACCGGGTTGGACGACTGGTTCTACGCGTAGGGGCTCTCCCCGCAGCCACGCCAAACTTCGAGGACATCACCCATGAGAAATCTGTTCCTGCTCGCCGCCGCCTGGTCCGCCTGCACCCTGGCCGCGCACGCCGCCCCCACCGCCGAGCGCATACGCGGCACCATCGCTGCTGCCGGCAGCAGCAGCCTGACCGTGCACACCGCAGACGGCCAGGACGTGACGGTGGGCCTGGCGGGCGCGCATTTCGCCAGCGTCGTGGCGTCGCAGGCGAGTGCCATCGCGCCGGGCAGCTTCATCGGCACTGCCACCAAAGGCAGCGGCGCGCACATGACCGCGCTGGAGGTGGTGGTGTTTCCGCCCGAGCTGCGCGGCCAGGGCGAGGGCCACTACGCCTGGGACAAGCTGGCGGACACCAGCAGCCCGGCCGCCGGCGGCGCCGTGTCCAGCAGCATGACGAACGGGACGGTTGCAGCCGGCCACGCGCCCGCCGTGGGCACCACCATGACGAACGGCACCATCGCCAGCGCAGGCCAGGCGGACGGCGCGCTGCACATCGACGTGGACTACAAGGGCGGCCACAAGAGCATCGTCGTGCCGGCGTCCGCGCCCGTCGTGGCGTTCCAGATGGCCGACGCCAGCGTGCTGAAAGTGGGCGCGCAGGCCTTCATCGTGGCGGCTGTGGATGGCGGGAAGGTGACGGCCAAATTCGTCGCCGTGGGCAAGGATGGCGTGAAGCCGCCCATGTGACCGCGCGTTGGCCTCCTGGAATTGAGAAATGGAGGCTTGCATGCGTGACCTGATGAGGGCGGCCCTGCTGGGATCGGCGCTGCTGGCCGTGCCGGCAGCCGCGGGAGCCCAGACGCCGGGCAGCACGCAGTCGCTGGGCGCGCGCTCGCCATCGGTGGCGGTGCCGCCGGTGCAGACATCCCCGTCCGCCGTGCCGCCGCCGCGCAACAACACGGCGGCGCCGGTGCCGTCCACGCGCGTGTTCGGTGTTCCGGTGACGGCGGACGCGCCGGTTTCACCGTCCTACGACGGCACGGCTTACAAGACGCTGGGCGGGCAGGCGGAGACGGATCAGGACGCGATCAGCGGACAGGTTATGCAGCCGCTGGATTCGGGGCGGCCCCGGTAGCAAGAAAGCAGTCCTTTTTTAAAAAAAAGTGCCAAAAAACTTTCACTTGCCGCGCATCTGCACCAGCCCGATCCATCCGGATTGATGGAGGCTGCTGAAGCTGCGCAGTCGTAAAAGTTTTTTGCTTCTTTTTTTCAAAAAAGAAGGCCTTGCTTGCCCAAGCCTCACGGCCACCGCACCTCGGGCGGCAGGCTCATCAGGATCGCCTCCACGTTCCCCCCCGTCTTCAGCCCGAACATGGTCCCGCGGTCATGCAACAGGTTGAACTCCACGTATCGCCCGCGCCGCACCAGCTGGTGCTGCCTGTCCGCCTCGGTCCAGGCCCGCCCGGCACGGTGCCGGACGATCTGTGGATAGGCGGCCAGGAACGCCTCGCCCACGTCCCGGGTGAAGGCAAAATCGGCATCGGCGTCGCCGGTGTCCACATGGTCGTAGAAGATGCCGCCGACGCCACGCGGCTCGTTGCGGTGCGGCAGGAAGAAGTAGCGGTCGCACCACTCCTTGAACTTCGGGTAGTAGGCGGGGTCGTGCGCGTCGCAGGCAGCCTGGTAGGCGGCGTGGAAGGTGGTACGGTCCTCGGCCGTCTCCGGCGTGTCCAGGAACATCGGCGTCAGGTCCCCGCCGCCGCCGAACCAGCCGCGCGTGGTGACCAGCATGCGGGTGTTCATGTGCGCCGCCGGCACGTGCGGGTTCTGCGGGTGGGCCACCAGGCTGATGCCGGTGGCGAAGAAGCGCGGGTCCTCGGCGGCGCCGGGTATCTGGGCGCGGAACTCCGGCGAGAACTCGCCGGACACGGTGGAGACATTGACGCCCACCTTCTCGAACACCCGGCCGTGCATCAGGCTGATCACCCCGCCGCCGCCATGGCTGCCGTCCGCGGTGGGCCGGCTCCAGGGGCGGCGCTCGAAGCAGCCGGCCGGCCGGTCCGACAGCGGGCCCTCGGTCTGGTCGTCCTCGATGGCCTGCAGGGCAGCGCAGATGCGGTCGCGCAGGGCTTCGAACCAGGCTTGGGCTGCGGGTTTCAGGTGCTCGTGCGGGGGCATGGGGGTTAGCTGGCATTAAGGGAAGAAGAAAGGAAGCAGTCCTTTTTTGAAAAAAAGGACCAAAAAGCTTTTGTTCCTCGTCGCCTGCATAAAGGCGCGACCTGGTCCTGGAGAGCGACGGGCTGGCAGGTTCGCGCAAGCGCCGAAGCAAAAGTTTTGTTTCTTTTTTCCAAAAAAGAAGGCCTTCTGCCCGATTGCAGCCCGGCGAACACCCCCCTATTAGGATGGCAACTCCCGGCAGGCGTGCCGGCGCCCCGCTAGCCTCCGCAAGGACCAAACACCATGGCCGGTCTGCATAAGAGCGACTTCCAGAACCCGGTATTGAACTGGGTGGACACCCGCCTGCCTATCCTGACGCTGATGACGAAGGAATACGGCAGCTTCCCCACGCCGAAGAACTTCAACTATTTCTGGAATTTCGGCGCGCTGGCGGTGATCAACCTGCTGGTGATGATCGCGTCCGGCATCTTCCTGTCGATGAACTACAACGCCAGCACCGCCGGCGCGTTCGACAGCGTGGAGCGCATCATGCGCGACGTGAACTACGGCTGGCTGCTCCGCTACGTTCACATGAACGGCGCCAGCATGTTCTTCATCATCATCTACATCCACATCTTCCGCGGCATGTATTACGGCAGCTACAAGGCGCCGCGCGAGCTGCTGTGGATGACAGGCGTGACCCTGTTTCTGCTGCTAATGGCCACGGCCTTCATGGGCTACGTGCTGCCTTGGGGCCAGATGAGCTACTGGGGTGCGACCGTCATCACCAACCTGTTCTCCGCGATCCCGGGCGTGGGCAACTGGATCGTGACGCTGCTGTGGGGCGGGTTCTCCGTCGATAACCCGACGTTGAACCGGTTTTTCAGCCTGCACTACCTGCTGCCGTTCGTGATCACCGGCGTGGTGTTTCTGCACGTGGTGGCGCTGCACATCACCGGATCGAACAACCCGCTGGGCATCGATCCCAAGAGCGAGCAGGACACGCTGCCCTTCCACCCGTATTACACGGCCAAGGACAGCGTCGGCATGGCCGTCTATTTCCTGGTGTTCGCGGTCATCGTGTTCTTCATCCCGAACCTGTTCGGCGAGGCGGACAACTACATCCCCGCCAATCCACTGCAGACGCCGAACGCCATCGTGCCGGAATGGTACTTCCTGCCGTTCTACGCCATTCTGCGTTCGATCCCGTCCAAGCTGTTCGGCGTGGCGGCGATGTTCGGCTCCATCCTGGTATGGTTCGTGCTGCCCTGGCTGGACACCTCGCCCGTCCGCAGCGCCCGGTTCCGGCCGATGTACCGTTGGTCATTGCGCATGGTTGTCGTCAGCATGCTGGTGCCCGAAAGCATCAGCAAGCCCGTGCTGCGGCGTAGTTTTCCGGGCGGCGGCGGTCCGCTGCCGACCGGTGCCGCTGCCAAGCCAATGGAGAAGATCTGATGCGTGTGCTCGGTGCGGCCGTGCTCGGCACCGTTTTGCTTGCCGGCTCGGCCCTGGCTGCCGGCGAGGAGGACCTGCCGCCCTTCCTGAAAACCCACTGGAGCTTCGCCGGCCCGTTCGGCACGTATGACCGGGCCTCCGCCCAGCGCGGTTTCCAGGTCTGGAACGAGGTCTGCTCCTCCTGCCACTCCATGAAGCTGGTGAGCTACCGCAACCTGACCGGCATCGGGCTTTCCAACGGCCAGGTCCGCGCGATTGCTGCCAGCAAAACGGTGCCAGGCGACCTGAACGACGAGGGCGAGCCCACCACACGCCCAGGTCTGCCCAGCGATCACATCGCCTCGCCCTATCCAAACGAAAAGGCAGCGCGCGCCGCCAACAACGGTGCCTACCCGCCGGACCATTCGCTCATCGTCAACGCCCGCGTTGACGGTGCGAGCTACATCTACTCGCTGCTGCAGGGCTACAGCGATCCGCCGCCTGGCGTGAAAGTGCCGGACGGGCTGTATTACAACAAGTATTTCGTTGGCCACCAGATACACATGCCGCAGCCGCTGCAGGACAATTCGGTGACCTATGCCGACGGCACCAAGGCCACTTTGGCGCAGGAATCCAAGGACGTGACGACGTTCCTGTACTATGCGTCCAACCCGCATATGGAGGAGCGCAAGCACCTCGGCGTGCGTATGGTCGGGTTTTTCGTGCTGCTGGTCGGCGTGACGTATGCGGTGAAGAAGCATGTCTGGTCGGACGTGCATAAGGCGACGGGTGATGAGGTCAGGTAAGCAAAGCCTTCTTTTTTGAGAAAAAGAAGCAAAAAACTTTTACTCCCTCGCCCGCACCACGGCGCGTGCCAGTTCTGCGAGCACGCAAGCCTACACAGGCGCCAGGAGTAAAAGTTTTTTGGTTCTTTTTTTTCAAAAAAGAACTGCTTCCTTAAGGATCACCGCAATTGCCCAAAATTGGCGTAATAGGCGGCTCCGGCCTATATGACATAGAAGGCCTGGCAGACCGCGACTGGCGCCAGGTCAGCTCCCCTTGGGGCGAGCCCTCCGACGCGTTGCTGCACGGCACGCTCGATGGTGTGGCATGTGTGTTCCTGCCACGCCACGGCCGCGGTCACCGGCTTTCGCCAAGCCACCTGAACTATCGCGCCAACATCGACGTGCTGAAGCGCGCCGGCTGCACGCACGTGATCTCGCTATCCGCGGTGGGCAGCCTGCAGGAGGATCTGCCGCCCGGGCATTTCGTCATCGTGGACCAGTTCATCGACCGCAGCTTTGCGCGGGAGAAGAGCTTTTTTGGCGACGGCTGCGTGGCGCATGTGAGCATGGCGCATCCGGTGTGCCCGAAACTGGGCGACACGCTGGAGACGGCGGCGCAGGCGCTGGGGCTGCCGGTGCGGCGTGGCGGCACGTACCTGGTGATGGAGGGGCCGCAGTTTTCCACGAAGGCGGAAAGCGAGCTGTATCGGACATGGGGCTGCCAGGTGATCGGCATGACCAACATGCCGGAGGCCAAGCTCGCGCGTGAGGCAGAGATGCATTACGCGACCGTGGCGATGGTGACGGACTACGATTGCTGGCACGAGACGCATGCGCATGTGACGGTCGATGCCGTTGTGGCCGTGATGACGGCAAATGCGGAGCGCGCGCGGGCGTTGATACGGCGGGCGATTCCGATGCTCGCGGCTGCGGAGGAGAGTTGTGAGGTGGGATGTGATCACGCGCTGGATCATGCGGTGATCACGCCGGTGGCGGCGCGGGATGCTGGGTTGATGGCGCGGCTGGATGCGGTGGCTGGGCGGGTTTTGGGGTAGGGAAGGAAGGCCTTCTTTTCTGAAGAAAAGAAGCAAAAGACTTTTATCTACTGGCCTACATTGGCGCTCGCGTTGGTTCTGCAGGTGCGCACACTTGTAGAACCAGAGCGGGTGTCAATGCAGCCGTCAGAAGCAAAAGTTTTTTGCTTCTTTTTTTCAAAAAAGAAGGCCTTTCTTGCCTTCCTACACAGAAAAATACTTAGCGCCAGGATTAACCACCACGATAGCGCTCGTGCTCTGCTCAGGATGCAACTGCGACTCATCGGACAGCGACACGCCGATGCGCTCCGCATTCAGAAGCGCTAGCAGCTTGTCCTGGTCCTCCACACGCGGACACGCCGGATAACCAAACGAATACCGCGAGCCGCGATAGCCCTGGCTCAGCATCTTTTCCAAATCGCGGTCGTCCTCACCGGCAAATCCCAGTTCGGCCCGCATGCGCTTGTGGACGTACTCCGCCATCGCTTCCGCCATCTCCACCGAGAGCCCGTGCAGATACAGGTAGTCCTGGTAACGGTTGTCCTCGAACCAAACGCGTGCGGTGTCGCTGGCGGCCTGGCCCACGGTCACCACCTGCAGCCCGATCACGTCGCGTTCGGCCTCGTCCACGTCGCGGAAGAAATCAGCGATGCACGCGCCGTCCTCCTTCGGCTGGCGCGGCAGCGTGAAGCGCGCGGCCTCCGTGCTGCCGTCCTGGCCGAACAGGATCAGATCGTTGCCCTGGCCGGCGGCTTTCCAATAGCCGTAGATCGCTTGCGGCTTGAGGATGTTCTCGCTCTCGCAGAGTGCGAGCATGCGCTTCATGATCGGCCGCAGCTCCTGCTTTGCCCAACCGAGAAAATCGTCCAGGTTCTTGCCCTGCTTCCGGAAGCCCCACTGGAACTGGTATAGGCTGCGCTCATTGAGGAACGGCACCACCGCCTTGGCCGGCGCGCTCAGCACGCGTGCGCCCCAGAACGGCGGCTCCGCCACCGGCACGTCCTGCGTCAGACGGCGCCGGCGTGCCTGCACCTGGGCCACGTCGATCGGCCGCCAGGCGCGTTCGTCAGCCTTGCCTATGCTGCGTTTGGTGTTCTTCGCTTTGCCGCTACGCTTGGCCTGCAACGCGGACAGGTAATCGTCGAAACCGTTGCCGGTGACGCGATCCATCAGGTGCAGCCCGTCGAACGCATCACGCGCGTAAGCCACGCGGCCGCTGGCGTAAGCGGCGACGCAATCGTCTTCCACATAGTTGCGCGTCAGCGCGGCGCCGCCCAGCAGCACGGGGATTTCCAACCCCTGACGACTCATCTCCTCCAGGTTCTCGCGCATGATGACGGTGGATTTCACCAGCAGCCCGCTCATCCCTATGGCGTGCGCGCGGTGCTCGCGCGCGGCCTCCACCATGTCCGCCAGCTTCACTTTTATGCCGAGGTTCACCACGCGGTAGCCGTTATTGGTCAGGATGATATCGACAAGGTTCTTGCCGATGTCGTGCACGTCGCCCTTCACGGTGGCCAGCACGATGGTGC
>CAXUOA010000139.1:0-7722 GCA_964252625.1 uncultured Acetobacteraceae bacterium
CACCTTCCCGGTGGGCACGCTGAACGTTGCCAGGGTATGAGCGTGGAAGTCGGCGACTTTATCGTGTTGGGCGTCTTGAACACGCTCACCAGGCGCTCCGTTGTGATGGTCAGGATGCCATAGCCCCAGGTGCTGCCGTTCCAGAACACCCTGTGCGGGTTGGCGGCCAGGGTGAAGGGCTCCAGCGAGTCCTGCGGCAGGCTCAGGGCGCCGGCTGGTCGATGCCGGCATCGAGGTAGTTGCCCGAACTGATGGCGCCGACCATCAGCTCCACGCCGACAGACACCGTGCCGGCCGCCAGGCCGCCCAGAAACTCACGCCGATCCATTGTCCGCTTCCTGTTATGAGGCTGGCAGCAAACTGACAGAAGGCGCAACGGAGGACAGCGACGCTCGCGTCAAGGATTTGTGCCGATGTCATGTCCGTCCATAACGGTGTGGCGGTGTACCTCGACCGTGAGGTGGGACAGGGTGGAAAACTCGGCCAGATGCCGCCGGTAATACGCGCTGTCGCGCGCCTCCGCCGTGTGTACGGCGAAGATGGCGCCGAGATGGCCGGGGCCGAGGCGCCAGAGATGGAAGTCGGAGATGCGGTCGCCGCCGCGCTCGATCGTCGCGCGCAGGCCGTCCGCCAGCGCCTGGTCCGGATTCATATCCAGCAATATGGCGCCGGTGTCGCGCACCAGCCCCCACGCCCAGCTTGCGATGACGGCCGCGCCCACGATGCCAATCACCGGGTCCAGCCACTGCCAGCCGAACGCGCGCGCCAGGAACAGCCCGGCGATGACCAGCACGGACACTGCGGCATCGGCGAACACGTGGACGATTGCCGCGCGCATGTTGTTGTCGCGGCCCGTCTTGCCGTGTGCTTCCGGGCCGTGCGCGTGGTGGTGGTGGCCGTGATGCGCGTGGTCATGGCCGTGGCCGTGCGCAGGGCCGTGATGATCGTGCGCGCCGCCGCTGAGCAGCCACACGCTGGCCACGTTCACCGCCAGGCCCAGGCAGGCGATCGGGATGGCTTCGGAGAAGCGGATCGGCACCGGCGCCAAAAGGCGCTGTATCGCCTCGTAACCGATGAGCAGGGCGATCATGGCGAGCACGATGGCGCTGGTGAAGCCGGCCAGGTCGCCGAACTTGCCGGTGCCGAAGCTGAAGCGCGGGTCGGCCGTGTGGCGGCGGGCATAGCGGTAGGCCAGGGCCGCCAGCAGCAGGGCGCCGGCGTGGGTGGACATGTGCAGGCCGTCGGCGATTAGGGCCAGCGAGCCAAACAGCCAGCCGCCGGTGATCTCTGCGGCCATCATGGCCAGGCAGAGCCAGATGACGGCCCAGGTGCGGCGCTCGGCGCCGTCGTGGCCTGCGGCCAGGAAGTTGTGGTGCTGGTCTGGCATTGTGCTTGTGTGTAGCGGACAGGAAGGCAAGGAAGGCCTTCTTTTTTGAAAAAAAGAAGCAAAAAACTTTTGTCTCCTGTCGCCTGCATGTGGGTGCGGCCCTATCCTGCAGATATGCGCATTGGCATGGCTGGCGCGGGCCGCCGTGCAGGCGGGAAGATAAAAGTTTTTTGCTTCTTTTTTTCAAAAAAGAAGGCCTTCCTTTTTCTCCCGCAACGGCGCCGCTCCCTCCCGCTTGGACAGCCGCCGCCCATCCGCCCCGCAAAGCAGCGGATGATGCGCATAGGCCGGCGTCGGCCACCCCATCAGATGCTGCAGCAGCCGGTGCAGGTGCGTCGCCGCCAGCAGGTCCTCGCCGCGCGTGACCAGCGTCACACCCTGCGCCGCGTCGTCGAAGCAGGCGCACAGGTGGTAGCTTGCCGGCGCATCCCGCCGGGCGAGCACCACGTCGCCGAACATCGCCGGCCGGGCCGCCACTTGGCCGTGCCGTTCGTCGGTGAAGGAGAGCGCCGGCGCGCCGGCCAGCGCCGCTGCCATGTCCAGCCGCAACACGTGCGGCGCACCGGCTGCCAGACGTGCTACCCTGTAAGCCTCCGGCAGCGCACGGCACGTTCCCGGATACAGGACGCCCCCATCAGGCGCATGCGGGGCCGCGGCGGATTGCGCCACTTCACGCGCGATCTCCGCCCGGCTGCAGAAGCAGGGATAGACCAGGCGGCGCGCCGCCAGCCGGTCCAGCGCCGCGCGATACAGCGCAAACCGCCCGGACTGGCGCAGCACCTCGCCGTCCCAGTGCAGCCCCAGCCATCGCAGGTCGGCCAGGATGGCGTCGGCAAACGCCTCCTGGCAGCGCTCGCGGTCGATGTCCTCGAGTCGCAACAGGAACCGTCCTCCGGCTTGCCGCGCCCGCTGCCACGCGGTGCGCGCGGCAAGCGCGTGGCCCTGGTGGAGAAACCCCGTGGGGCTGGGCGCAAACCGGGTCACCACCACGCCACCGCTCACCTGATCACACCTCCACAGTGACAAACCCATGAAACGCCGGCACGGTTGCACCGTCAGCCTTGCGGCGCACCGTGCCGTTTGTCATAACCCAGACGTTCTCGGCGGCGCATACCAGGCTTGCTGCTCGACTATTGGCGGCGAGTACCTAGATGCGCCTCGAAGCAAGGAGCGCATTTTGCCGGACGGCGGTCTGCACTATCCATCCCTGGTCTTGAACGCGGATTTTCGTCCGCTCTCCTATTTCCCCCTGTCGGTCTGGTCCTGGCAGGACGCGGTCAAGGCGGTCTTTCTAGACCGTGTGTCCGTCCTCTCGGAGTATGACTTCGAGGTCCACTCTCCCAGCCAGGCGTTCCGCTTGCCGAGCGTGATCGCGCTGAAGGACTATATCCCGAGCGCTCGCAAGCCGGCCTTCACCCGCTTCAACGTGTTCCTGCGGGACGCTTTCAGCTGCCAGTATTGCGGCGAACGTTTCCCCACGCACGACCTCACGTTCGACCACGTGATACCTCGCAGCCGCGGCGGCCGCACCACCTGGGAGAACGTCGTCACCGCCTGCGCCTGCTGCAATCTGCGCAAGGGAAGCAAGCTGCCGCGCGAGTGCCAGATGCATCCGCGGCTGAGACCATGCCAGCCCTCCACATGGGAGCTGCAGGATAACGGACGCGCTTTCCCGCCGAACTACCTGCACAGTTCCTGGCGGGATTACCTGTACTGGGATTCCGAGCTGGAGAGCTGATCGCGCGGCCGCGGCCCGGCCGAGCCAGGCTTTCTCAACATCGCCGGGCCTGTCTTGCTTATCCAAGAACGGCCAGGGCCGTCCCTTCCCGGCAGAGATCGGCCAGCGTGCAGGCTTCCAGCACACCGGCCACCGCGTCCCGCGCCCGCTGCATCAGATGGCGCAGCCGGCAATCCTCCACCGCCACGCAGTCGTCGCAGGCGCGGAACGCCGTGGCGCTCGCGCACGGAGTCATGGCCAGTGGTCCGTCGATCACCCGTATCACGTCCGCGGCCGTCACCGCTTCCGGAGCGCGAACCAGCCGGTGGCCGCCCGCCGGTCCGCGCCGGCTCTCCACCAGGCCGCCATCACGCAGCTGGGTGAGGATGGCTTCCAGGAACTTGCGCGGCACGTCGGCGGCTTCGGCCAGGTCACCGGCGCTCGTCCAGCCATTGGCGGCTTTCAGCTCCGCCATCACCATTGTGGCGCGAACGGCATATTTGGCACGGCTGGTCAGCAAGGCGGTTCCCGATCTCCGTGATCCCCCGCCCTCTATCACCTCCGCGCCCACCCGTGCCACTCTGCCCCAATCAGCGCGCCTGGAAAGCATATCATACTAATGCACTATGAAATATATGGCCAGGCTGCTATTCTTTCCGGAACCAGCGGGGAGAAGGCAGATGGAAGCGCCGATCGGCCACGTGGAGGAGGCGGCGCTGCCGCCTGCGGCGCAAAACCCGGGTGTGGATGATTACGTGACGTCCATGCCCCTGTTTCCCGAGCCGACCGGGGTGGCTGCACCCGCCGGCAAGCAGCCCATCGCCGTCATCGGCGCCGGCTTCTCCGGCACCATCGCTGCCCTGCAACTGCTCCGCCGCTTGCCGCAGGACCAGCCCGTCCTGCTGTGCGAACGCTCGCCGGAATTTGCCCGCGGCATCGCCTATGCCACGGGCGACAACAACCACCTGCTCAACGTGCGCGCCGCCAACATGAGCGCGCTCAGCGACGAGCCGCTGCATTTCCAGGACTGGCTGAAGCGGCGCGCCGCGCAGGCCAGCAGCACCGAGGGGCTGCACGAGACCGAGGCCGGCCTGTTCGCCTCGCGCGGTCTCTACGGCCATTATCTCCGCTCCATCCTGGACTACGTGATGCGCGAGACGGCCGGCCACGCCCAGCTGCGCCTGATGCCGGACGACGTGCTGGACGTGCTCTCCGCCGATCACGGCGGCTACGAGTTGATCTGCGCCAGCGGTCAGCGCCTGCCGGTCGCCGGCGTGGTCCTCGCCGTGGGCAACCTGCCGCACGAGGAAAGCGAAGACCCCAACATCTGCCGCAACGCGTGGGGCGAAAAGGCCTGGCGTCCGCTCGATCCCGACCGGCCGGTGCTGGTGGTGGGCACCGGCCTCACCATGGTCGACGTGGCCATCTCCCTGCACCGCCGGGGCTTCAACGGCGGCATCGTCGCACTCTCCCGCGGCGGGCTGCTTCCCGCCCGCCATGCTGCCGTGGCCACGCCCTGGCCCACGCCGCATTTCACCATGGCCGAGGAAGCCTCGCTGCCGCTCCTGATGACCCGCCTGCGTGACGAAGTGTTCGCCGCCGTCGAGGCTGGCGTGGACTGGCGCGCCGTCATCGACAGCATGCGCCCGATCACCAGCAACCTCTGGAGCCGCCTACCGCTGGCCGAGCGCCGCCGCTTCCTGCGCCACGCCCGCCGCTTCTGGGACGTGCACCGCCACCGCCTGGCTCCCCCGCATGCCGACCTCATCGACGAGATGGTCGCCAGCGGGACGTTGCGCGTCGTCGGCGGCCGTATACGCAGCATGAAGGATGGCCCGGAGGGCGTGCGTATCCGTTACAGTCCGCGCGCTGGTGCCGGCGATGCGGACCTCCTGGTCCAGCGGGTGATCATGGCATCCGGCGTGGAACACATTTCGCGCACACGCGATCCGCTGATGCAGCGCCTGATCGACCGCGGCCTGGTACGCGTGGACGCGCAGGGGCTGGGCCTGGACGTGACGGACGGCCTGAACGTGGTGCGCGCGGACGGCACGCCGGCAGAGCGCATCTGGGCGCTCGGCCCGATCGTGCGTGGCGTGTTCTGGGAATGCGTGGCGGTGCCCGACATCCGGGTGCAGGCGGCGCATGCGGCGGTCAGCGTGGTGGCACGGCTGCGCGAGGACGCGCCGCGATGGAGTTTTATTATTTGACGGCAACGGCTTTGATGCTGATCTGCAGGCAAGGCCGGAGGCTGTGCCCCACAGGCGCGAACTTCACGCTTTTCTGAGCCTGTCGGCTTGGGTTGGCCTTTGTGGCCTCAGCCAGAAAATTGGCTCTTGGGCAAGCAAGGAAGGCCTTCTTTTTAAAAAAAGAAGCGAAAAACTTTTGCTTCCCCCGCATTTGCAGCAGCCGGGTGCCTCCTGACAGATCGAGGCATCCGAGCCTGAGCAGGAAGTAAAAGTTTTTTGCTTCTTTTTTCAAAAAAGAAGGCCTTCCCTGCTTGCTTTGTCGAAGACTGTCTCCGCACCGCTCACCATGCTGTGATTTTGCCGGCGCCAGCCGTTAATCTTCCACTCATACCGGTCCCGCAAACTGAGAACCAGAACGGTTTTCAGGGATCAGTCTCATGGCCACCAGCCCGTCTACGCCCGCGCCTCTGCAAGTCGGTTCCGGCAGCATACTCACCGTAGGCTCCGGGATGGAATTCGCCACGCTCGGAGACGCCTGCAAGGCCGCGGTCGCCGGCGACACGATCGCCGTGGAAGCCGGCACCTACGTGAACGATTTCGCCACCGTCACCTGCGCGGTGAAGCTCGTCTCGATCGGCGGCCTGGTCAACGAAGTGGCCACCGAGCCCCCGCCGAACGACAAGGCGCTGCTGACCGCCGATGCCAGCCTTTCCATCCAGGGCTTCACCTTCACCGGCGGTTCGGACAGCTCGCCTGACGGGAACGTCGCCGGCATACGGCTCGAGAACGGCAGCCTCAACGTCAGCTACTGCTATTTTCACGACATGCAGGAGGGCCTGCTGGCCGGCGTGGACAGCACGGCCAGCATCACCATCGACCACAGCGAGTTCGCCCGCAACGGCGCGGGCGACGGCTACAGCCATAACCTCTATGTCGGCGCCATCGCCTCGCTGACCGTCACGAACAGCTATTTCACCGCCTCGAACGTCGGCCACGAGATCAAATCACGTGCCGCAGTCACGAACATCTCGAACAACGTCATCGCCGACGGCCCGACGGGCACCGGCAGCTACGATATCGACCTGCCCAACGGCGGCGCGGCCACCATCACCAACAATATCATCGAGAAAGGCCCGCTTTCGTCTAACGTGTACGCCATCCATTACGGCGGCGAGACACAATACACCTACGCGAAGAATGCGCTCACCGTGACCGGCAACACCATTCTCAATGATGCGGGTCCTACCGGGATCGCGGTCCTCAACCAGGACTATGTCAACAATCTCAACGTGCCGGCCGCCATCTCGCATAACAGCTTCTACGGCTACGCTCCGGGGCAGCTGCTCCTGGGCCACGGCACGCTGACCGCCGACACCACGCTGGCCACCGAGCCGGGCTACAGCACGGCCAGCCCCTATACCGCAGCACCCATCCTGACGCTGGCCGCGGGACCGCAACTGCTGGACCTGACCAACAGCTACCACGATGTCAGCGGCGGTGCCGCCCGGCTGACCATCATGGACAGCGCCGGAAGCAACACCATCAACGGCGGCGCCGGCGGCATCAACCTCACGGACTCGCTGGGCTGGGACACGGTCTCCACGGCTGCCGGCGCCAGCGACGCCATCATCCTGAGCGGCCGCAACGCGGTTCTGGACAGCGCCGGCAACGACCACATCGCCGCTCCCGGCTTCTACGAGGACGTGACCGTGACGGGTCAGTCCACGATCACCGGTTCCGCCTTCAACAGCTACAACCTGGATGGCACGGGCGAGAAGCTGACGGCGAGCGGCAGCGGCGTGATCGATGTCAATTCTGCCGGGTCGGCCGGCATCACCATCACCGGCGGCGATTTCACCCTGTCCGTGCTGGCCGGCGGCCATGCGGCGATAAGCGACCAGGCTGCAGCCGCCCCGCCCAATGACGGCACGGCCACGGTCAGCGGCGCCGCCACCGGCAACATCTCGCATGCCGGTTCCGTCTCGCTCACGCTCGGCGACAGCGGCGCCACGGTCCAGGCCGGCACCGGCGCGGTCTCCGTCACCTGCGGGGCAGGGGCGGACGCACTGACCGCAGGGGCCGGCACGGACACTTTCACGCTGGGCAGCGGCGCGGACCGCGTCGCTTTCGGGACGGGTGCCGCCACGGTCACCGGCGGCGCCGGCACGGACACCTACGTCTTCCAGTCCGGCCAGGGCGGCACGGACACGATCGACGGCTTCCGCCCGGGCCACGACGTGCTGAGCTTCAAGGGGTTCAGCGGCACGGCCATCACCGCCGGGGTGGTGCAGGGCGGATCCACCGTGCTGACACTGGCGGACGGCAGCAGCATCACCTTCGCCGGCACGGTTCTGCCCGGCTACAGCGCGCCGGCCTCGAGCGTGCCGCCGCCCCCCGGCCCCGCATCGGGCACACCCCCCGCTTCGACC
>CAXUOA010000140.1:0-1670 GCA_964252625.1 uncultured Acetobacteraceae bacterium
ACGCGTCCACGCTCAGCACGCCGAAGACGTCCGGCGTGATCGCCGGCTCCTCCGCGCGCATGTCTTCCAGGCTCAGGCCAGACAAATCCACCCCCTTGCTCTCCGCCTTGGCCACCAGCCGGCCGGTCACGTGGTGCGCATCGCGGAACGGCAGGCCGGCCACGCGCACCAGCCAGTCCGCCAGATCGGTGGCCGTGGCAAACCCGGCGCCGGCCACTGCGCGCATGCGGGCGGCATCCGGTTGCATGTCGCCCACCATGCCGCCCACCGCGGCCAGCGATAAGGCGAGCGCCTCGGTCGCCTCGAAGACCGGCTCCTTGTCCTCCTGCATGTCCTTCGCGTAGGCCAGCGGCAGGCCCTTCATCACGGTCAGCAGGCCGACCAGCGCGCCGGTGGTGCGGCCGGTCTTGGCGCGCACCAGCTCGGCGGCGTCCGGGTTGCGCTTCTGCGGCATGATGGAGCTGCCGGTGGTAAAGGCGTCCGACAGGCGGATGAAGCCGTAGGGGGCGCTGCACCACAGGATCACCTCCTCGGCGAAGCGGGAGAGGTGGGTGGCGCAGATCGCCACCGCGCCCAGGTATTCGAGCGCGAAATCGCGGTCGCTGACCGAATCCAGCGAGTTGTCCGTGGGCCCGTCGAAGCCCAGCGCGCGGGCGGTCATCGTGCGGTCGATGGGGAAGCTGGTGCCGGCCAGTGCCGCCGCCCCCAGCGGGCAGCGGTTCAGCCGCGCGCGGCAATCGGCGAAGCGCCCGCGGTCGCGCGACAGCATCTCCACATAGGCCAGCAGGTGGTGGCCCAGGGTGACCGGCTGGGCGGTCTGCAGGTGGGTGAAGCCGGGCATCACGGTGGTGGCGTGCCCGGCGGCGCGGGTGGCGAAGGCGGTCATCACGCCGGCGAGCTGCGCGTCCAGCGCGTCGATGGCGTCGCGCACCCACAGGCGGAAATCGGTGGCGACCTGGTCGTTGCGGCTGCGCGCGGTGTGCAGGCGGCGGCCGGCGTCGCCTGTGCGCTCGGCCAGGCGGGCCTCTATGTTCATGTGGATGTCTTCCAGCGCCACGTCGAAGGCGAAGCGTCCGGCCTCGATCTCGGCGGCGATGCCGGCCAGGCCGGAATCGATCGCCCCCTGGTCCCCCTGCGAGATCACGCCCACATGCGCGAGCATTGCGGCGTGGGCGCGCGAGCCGGCGATGTCCTGGCGCCACAATTTGTGGTCGAAGCCGATGGAGGCGTTAATGCGCTGCATGATGTCTGCCGGCGCGTGGGCGAAACGGCCGCCCCATTGGGCGTTGGCCGGTGGGGTTTCGGGTTTATCGGAGGACATAGGGTGGCTTTGCTGACACGCCGCGCGCTGGTGGCGGCAACCGGGACGGTACTCGCCATGGGCGCGCGCGGCAAACGGGCCGGCGTGCAGGAAGCCTACGCGCAGGAATTGGGCGCGCCGCAGGTGGAGATGCGCCCGCTGTCGGACATCGTGCGCGCGGACCCGCCCAGGGCACTGGCGCCGGTGCGCTTCACCACGCTGGACGGCGCGCCCAGGACGCTGGCCGACTACGCCGGCAAGCCGGTCGTGGTTAACATGTGGGCCACCTGGTGCGTGCCCTGCGTGGCCGAACTGCCGGAGCTGGACCGGCTTGCGGCGTCCGGGGTCGTGGTGCTGGCGGTCTCGGCGG
>CAXUOA010000140.1:1680-7679 GCA_964252625.1 uncultured Acetobacteraceae bacterium
CCGCGGCGGTGCGGCCACGGTGCGGCCGTTTGCCGCCGCGCACCACTTGGAAGATGTGACGCTGCTGCTGGACCCGGGCAATGCGGCAGTGACCGCGCTTGGCGTGGCGGGATTTCCCACCACGCTGCTGATCGGTGCGGATGGCAAGTTGCGCGGGACAATGGAGGGGCCGGCGGCGTGGGGGGATGCAAGCGGGGTGATTGCCGGGTATCTCAGGTAATATCGGGCGGGTCTTGCGCTAACCGGCAGGACCCCAGGAGCGTCGTGCAATGCAGTCTGGCGCGTGATGCTCCTGTCCCGCCAAGAACCATCGTTTATATCAAGGCGCGCTTTGCCCGTCCGACACTGTCCGTCGCAGCCCGGATTGTCGAAAATACGCCTCGAACCGCTGGTCCAACCCAGCATAGATGTCTAGCAGCTGACGTGTCTTGGAACGCATCTTTGGGTAGCGCCGAATCAATTCGGCAAATTGCGGGCCGTGGCCGAACACCTTCTCGGCATAGGTGTTCCAATCATTGTCGAGGCTGGTCGTTCCGTACGCTGCGACAAAACCCTGGTCGTGCAACGCTGCATCGCCTTCAACGGATGGCGGTTTCGCCAGGAGCGCCTTGTAAGCGTCCAAGCTGAGATAGCGGAAGCCCGGCGGGTTGTCGGCTGTCCATTCGCTGACATTGAACAGCACCTGGTTTCGAATGATGGAGCTGAGCTCATGATGAAAGGTATCGGCCGAAAAGACCTTGCCGTCGGGGCTGGCAACGCTCGCGTCATTGATCGCGACGGTGCTGCCGTTGAAGAATCCGCCGACATCCAGGTTCCACATCCTGATACGCCCGGCCAATACCACGCGCTTGACGATCCGGTCGAGGAAGCCAGCAGGGTAGATTGCCATGGCGCCGTACAGCGAACTCAGCGCGGGGAGCAAGTCGCCTTGTGGCAGATCGTCGATGAGCACCGGGCGTCCCGACAATTGCACTGCAGGCGCAATATTGGCCTGCAACGCGGACGTGACGATTTCCCCGTGCCAAACGCGGCTGATTTCCGCTCGCAACGGACCAGCGTCACCCCCGCCGCGAATCCACGGCTGATCGATCGCCCATCCAGCCACAACCATCAGGCTGGCAACCATCAACGCCAACACGGTAAAGCGGCGATTTCGTTGTCTGTTTATGGATCCCGCCAATCTCACATGGCACCCGCGGTTGCCAGCATTCCACTGACGGCAAGACCGGCAGGAACGTCCACCGGCGTATCGGCACCGAGTGTCACGAAATTGGATCCGACAACGACCACAACGGTCGCGCCGGCGGCGACGTAGAGACCGTATTTCTTCATGAAATGCAGCGGGGCTTCATACCAGGACTCCTCAGTCACAGGTTGCGCCTGTCGGGTAATTTCCGGGTCCTGCGGCTTTGGCCGGATATCGACGATGACGTCGAACTCCGGCGAGACGTAGAGGAATTTCATGTAACGGCCCTTCAACTCCGGCGTCTTGAACTTGGCCCGGAAAACCGGAATCGGGTTGTCGGACGCGATTGCCATCCCGATCGACGTCAGGCTTGGCGGCAAACCCTTGGCATGGACGGTCAGCATGTTCTCGAATTCGACTTTGTTCGTCTTGCGGTCCCATGAGACTTGCGTGTCGGACAGCAGCTTGGCCAATGCATTGTCGGTCTCCTGCTTGGCCGCCAGCTCTGCTCCCTTGTTGGTGTACGTGACCACGGGGATCTGCTCGTCTGCCCAGATCGTCACGCTCCCCTCGAAACGAACCTCGATTTCAGCCACGGCGCTCTCGAGCTTGATGGGAGGAATTTTGTCCAGCGTGTATTTGAATGGAAAGCTGTTCACCTTCGTGTCGCTGCTGGGCGCAGCACGCGCCATCGGCGGTGGCGCGGCCGGCGGTGACGAGCGCGGAGCTGCCGGCAACGTGGCGGGCGCGGTTGCCCGAGCGGGCTTCGGCCTAGTGACCTGGGCCGGGTGATTGCCGGCGCGGCCGTGCGGGTTGATGCGGTCCGGCTCCGGAATCAGCAGCACCTCGCCCACGCGCAGCTCGTCCGGTGACGTGAGACGGTGGTGGGTCCGTGCCGCTATGTCAGGCCTGGTGTTGTGCACGAATATGCGTGGCCATAGTATCGCGCTGCCAAGTTGCGATTGCGCGATGCTGGTCAGCGAGTCGCCTGCTTTGACGATATAGCGGGTGTCGGACATGCTCACCTCCGCGCTCATCCGTCGAGCGTTGCGGAGCAACGTTTCGTTATGTTGAAGGTTTCGACTTCAAGCTTAATCTACGCCGGGACAACACTGATTTCAGCCATCAGCGTCCACCTGCTCTATCGTGTGGCGGAGCACTTGGTCCATTCAGGCAAGTTGGGCCGCCGCGACTACATTCTGGCGCCGGGACTGGTATTGATAGTCACGCTGGTCGGTTTCGGTTTGGAGTGGCTGGACGTGCATGCCCCCTCATTTTTGCCGGGCGCTGGATTCAGCGTGTTCCTGGGACTGAATATCGGCCGTCTTGTCCCACGCGACTCCACACGTCATGAACGCTAGTCCAGGCTCGGGGAGCCGGCCTGTCGGGCCCGCCTCGTGACCAATACTGCGCCCAGTCCACACTGCCGCTGTAGGCAACGGCTACAGGAGCCGAACGCGTCCTTTATCACGCCTTGATATCGGCCGTACTGTCCGGCGGCTACGGCTCAAAGATCCGGTGACCCTCGACCAGTTGCGGCGCGGCGCCACGCGAAGGCTACGAATTCCGAGGACCGCCTACACCGACCCCGCGACATACGCCCGCAGGCTGTCGACTTCCTGCGCCTGGTTGTCGAGCTGCGCCTTTACCACGTCGCCGATGCTGACGAGACCCACCAGGTTCGCGTCCTCGATCACCGGGAGGTGGCGGATGCGGCTGGCCGTCATCAGCGCGAGCGCCTCGCCGGTGCCCGTGGTGGGTGGCACGGTATGGAGCTGGCTGGTCATCAGCTGGGCGGCCGTCATATCCAGGCAGGCCGCACCGCTGCGGGCCAGGCAGCGCACGATGTCGCGCTCGCTGACGATGCCCAGGAGCTGGCTCGCGGCGTCACGCACCAGAACGGCGCCGATGCGGCGTTCGGCCAGGGTGGCCGTGACTTCGGTGATGCGGGCGGTGGGCGCCACGGCGGCGATGTCGGTGCCTTTGTGGCGCAGGATGGCGGCGATGGTCATTGGCGTAGGGCTCCCTGGCTGGCGATGTCTGGACCGTGCAGCTTGGGCCTCGTGCGGGAGGGATTGCAAATTGTAGGTGTGCAATGCGGCACGGGTGCTTTTGAGCAAGCGGCATCCGCACCCGGCGACAGCGGAGCAAAAGTTTTTTGCTTCTTTTTTACCAAAAAAGAAGGCCTTGCTTACTTGCCCTCCAACACCGCAACCCGAGCCTCGAGCGCCGCAACCCGCGCCTCGGCCGCCTCCTGCCCGGCCCGCGCCCGCGCCGCCAGCTCGGAGACAGCGTCCAGTTCCTCGCGGCGCACCAGCTCCAGCTTGCGTATCGTCTCATCCACCCCGGCGCGTATCATGGCTTCCGTATAGTCGCGCAGCCCGGCCACGGCGGACAGCGCGCCGCCGGCCACGCCGGCGATGTCTTCGAAGAAGCGGGGCCGCTCTGCCATCGTGATCTCTTCCCTGTCTGGTGTCGCCGGGTTTGTATCACCGGCACTCCCCCCTATAAACCCGCCGCATGATCCTGGTCACCGGCGGCGCCGGCTTCATCGGCAGCTACCTGCAAGGCGAACTGGCTGGGCGCGGCATCCAGACGGTGATCGCGGACCGGCTGGGGGCAAACGGCAAATGGCGCAACATCGCCCGTCACCCGCCCGTGTGTATCGTCCACCCCAGCGAGCTGGATGCCTGGCTCGCCACCGGGCCCGCGCTGGAGATGGTGTTCCACATGGGTGCCATCAGCGGCACCATGGCCACCGACGGCGACCACGTCTGGCGCACCAACGTGGAGCTGAGCCTGAAGCTGTGGTCCTGGTGCGCCCAGCACCGCGTGCGCTTCGTGTACGCGTCCTCGGCGGCCACGTACGGGGACGGCGCCGGCGGTTTCGATGACGATCCCGCCGCGCTGCCCAGCCTGGAGCCGCTCAACCTGTATGGCTGGTCCAAGCACGTGTTCGACCTGCGGGTGATGGACATGCTGCGCCGCGGCCAGCCCACGCCGCCGCAATGGGCCGGGCTGAAGTTCTTCAACGTGTACGGGCCGAACGAGTACCACAAGGACGGCATGGTCTCGGTGGTGAAGGTGAAGCATGACGAGCTGGCGTCCGGCCGCCCGGCCACGCTGTTCCGCAGCGTCCGGGCGGACCTGCCGGACGGCGCACAGCAGCGCGATTTCATCTGGGTGGGCGATTGCGCGGCGGTGATGCTGTGGCTGCTCGACAACCCGGCGGTCTGCGGCCTGTTCAACGTGGGAACCGGCACGGCGCGGACGTATCTGGACATGGCCCATGCGGTGGCGAGCGCCAGCAACCGGGTGTGCGACGTGGCCTTCGTGGACATGCCGGACGCGCTGGCCGGGCAGTACCAGTCCTACACCTGCGCGCGCACGGACCGGCTGCGCGCCGCCGGCTACAGCGCGCCGTTCACCGCGCTGGAGGACGGCATCGGCCGTTACGTGCGGGACTACCTCAGCCAGGCGAACCCCTACCGATGAGCGCGCCCCTGCAGTTCCCGCAATTCGACCCGGTGCTCCTGCATCTCGGCCCGCTGCAGATACGCTGGTACGCGCTGGCCTACATCGTGGGCCTGGTCACCGGCTGGCAGGTGATGCGCCGGCTGGTCCGCCTGCCACCGGCGGTGGCCACGCTGCCGCAGACCGACGATTTCCTCACCTGGGCCACGCTTGGCGTGGTGCTCGGCGGGCGGCTCGGCTACTGCCTGTTCTACCAGCCCGGCCACTACCTGACGCACCCGCTGGACATCCTGCGCGTGTGGGACGGCGGCATGAGCTTCCACGGCGGCATGCTCGGCGTGGTGACCGCGATCATCCTGTTTTGCGCCCGCAACCGCATCCCCATACTCGGCTTCGCGGACCGCATGGCCATCGTGACGCCGATCGGATTGTTCCTCGGCCGCGTTGCCAACTTCATCAACGGCGAGCTGTGGGGCCGGCCGGCGCCGGACTGGCTGCCGTGGCGCATGGTGTTCCCCCGCTCCGAGGACGGGGTGGCGCGCCACCCCAGCCAGATCTACCAGGCGCTGCTGGAGGGCCTGGTGCTGTTCCTGGTCGTGTGGGCGTTCTCCCGCAGCGACCGCATACGCACGCGCTTCGGCATGCTGACGGGGATATTCCTGGTCGGCTACGGCACTGCGCGCATCATCGGCGAGTTCTTCCGCGAGCCCGACGCGTTCCTGGGGTATCTCTGGAGCGGGGCCACGATGGGGCAGGTGCTGTCCTTCCCGATGATCCTGGCCGGGGTGGGGCTGATCCTGTTCGCGCGGTCCCGGCCGGCCGTGGCGTTGGCGACGTGAGCGAGGAAGGCCTTTCTTTTTTGAAAAAAAGAAGCAAAAAACTTTTACGACTGACGGTGCGGATACGTCGGTTTCAGGTTCTGCGCGCGAAGCTGTGCAGGCGACAGGAGCAAAAGTTTTTTGCTTCTTTTTTTCAAAAAAGAAGGCCTTTCTTCCTTGCCTGAACGCCTGGACGCCTTCATGGCCCGCGCGAATGCCGCCTACTACGCCACGCACGACCCGTTCGCCGACTTCACCACCGCGCCGGAAATCACCCAGATGTTCGGCGAGCTGATCGGTGCGTGGGCCGCCGTGGTGTGGCAGGCAATGGGCGCGCCGGCCCCGTTCAACCTGGTGGAAGCCGGCCCCGGCCGCGGCACGTTGCTGGCGGACGCGCTGCGTGCGTTGGGCCGCGTGGCGCCCGGCTTCACGCAGGCGGCCCGGGTGCATCTGGTGGAGACCTCGCAGCGTCTGCGGTCCGAGCAGGCCAGCCGGATTGCGCGCGCCACCTGGCACCGCAC
>CAXUOA010000141.1:0-7668 GCA_964252625.1 uncultured Acetobacteraceae bacterium
GGTCTGGGGCCTCGAGGCCCCAGCGGGGTTTGGGGCAGAGCCCCAACCTTGCCTACTGGTCAGAATTAACCGGGCGTCAGGACCCCGCCGCCACGTTGCCGAAAGGCAGCGGAGGCGGAGCGTCCGAATCGACGACCCGCAACGGCGGCGCACGTAGCGAGGCCAGTAACGCGGCCAGGGCAGGCACCTCGGCCGCCGTGACCCAGCCCGCCATGCCAGGCGCCCAGACGAGGGTGCGGCCGTCCAGTTCGCCGCGTCTGGCGCAGGCCTCCAGCGCCGTCTGGTCGAGCGGCCCGGTGTCCTGGTTGTTCACCGCTGCGTGGAAACGGGGCAGCGGCGGCGGCGGGGCGGACGCGGCCGGCAGAGCGGGGCCGGCGGGTTTTGGGACCACCAGCGCGTCCAGCTGCGCGTCGGTGAAGCGCTCCCAGGCAATCGTCCGCTTCTCCTCGGCGCGGCCCGGATCGGCTTCCAGCGGCGTCGTGTCCGCGCGGCTACCGGGGATATCGTCGGTCCAGGTGGCGACAGTGCGCAGCAACGCGGAGACGAGCGCCTCCGGCGCCATCGGCAGCGCCGCCTTCTGCGCCTGCAACCGGGCCATGGTGGCGCGTCGCAACTGCTCGACGGCGACGCAGGCCAGGCCGCCGACACGGTCCTCGTTGCCGTCCGCGCGGCGCACCACGCGCTTCGGGTAGACGCGCGAGGCGGTGTAGTCGAGCAGCGCCACGTAAGCCGCCAGTTGCAGCGGCGTCATCTGCTCCTCGATCTGCCGCAGGCTGCGGTCGAGCGCCGCGCGGCGTTCGGATTTGAACTCGCGCAGGTAGATCTGCTGCTCGCTGCCGATGGAGAGCCAGTCTTCCGTGTCGTTGGTCGAGGTGTCCACCTCGTAGTCGCGGTCCGCACGCCGGCGCAGCTTGCCCAGCAGCACGCCGCGCAGGAAGAGCTGCACGCGGGCGGCGAGCTGTTCCATCTCCTGCAGCGACATCGCGGTGGGGTGGCGGAAACGCGCCTTGTCGATGTCGTTGTGCAGCGGCGAGCGTTCTTCCTTGCCGTTCTTCTCGTTGTAGGCGCGCCGCCAGTCGTCGTGCATCGGCACCAGAGCGGTCAGTGCGAGGCCGGTGAGTTCCGCGTAGATCACCATGCGGCCGCGCACGGAGGAGGAGACGAAGCTTACGCGCTTGTTCTGGTACATCGGCGGCAGCTTGCGCTGCAGCGTGTCGCCGAATTTGTCAGACATCTCGGCGGCGTTCTCCACCGAGACGAACACGCTGACCATGCCGCCGTCGAAGCTCGGGTCCATACGCTGCGGGTCGACGTTGAGCCAGGGCAGCGCCTGTAGCATCGCGTTGCCGAACAGCGTGTTGCGATCGCCCTCGTTCATGTCGGCCAGCGTCTGCAGCACGGTCGGCAACTGGCTCTCGCGGTCACGCATGCGTTCGCGCGCCACGCCGCGCAGGATGTTGATGATCTCCGCGCGCGTCTCGGCTTTCTTCAGGCGCTCGAACATCTGGCGCGAGCCGCCCTGGCTGGACAGCGCCTCGCGCCCCCAGGCGGCGTAATCGCCGCGCAGCGAGCCTTCGAGACGGCCGCCGCGTATCACCTGCGACATCGGGCCGGCGCCGCGCACGCTCTCGTCGAGCACCTTGATCTCCTGGTCGATCGCGTGAAGCGTCAGGGCCACCGACTGGCTGCCCTGCTCGATCTCGCCCAGTATCCCGGACGGTCCTGCCTGGCCGCGCGCTTCGGGCTGGCCCAGCAGGCGCACGAGGTTGCCGAGCAGCTTCACGGCTTCGGCGCAGGCGGCACTGCGCAGCTTGTATTGCAGGTAGTAGAACAGCGACGTTTCGAGCTGCTGCATGCAGCGTTCGATCGCGTCGTTGTCTATCGTGCCGAGCCAGTTCTTCTTCACCGCCTTGCTGAGGTTTTCCAGAGCGCGCGTGTAGAACCCCTCGATCAGCGACTTGGCCAGCGCGTCGTACTGCTCGGCGGCCCGGGCGGTGCGCGCGGCGAAGCCGTCCTTCTCGACGTTGATCTGGTCCTGTATCTGCTGGATCAGGCGCTGGGTGTAGACGATGCCGCCCAGCTCCGCATTGTCGATGCGTGCGTAGAACGCCGTGCGCAGGCCATCGGGCTTGTTCCAGTCGGCGTAGATGCGGTTGGCCTGTTCCTGCAGCATGAGCATGCGCGGGCCGAACTGTGCGACCTGCGTGATGTCGCCGAGTATGTCGCGCTCGCGCTTGGCGCGCAGCTGTTCGACGGCGCCGCGCCAGTCGGACCGGTTCGGCAACGCGCCGCGCAGCTGCTCGAAATCGCCGCGCAGCTCGGCGCGCAGGTCGCTGACGGCGTCCAACTGGCCGGTGGTGAGGATGCGCCCGGTCAGCGGCGTGTCGGCGATGGCGGACGGTCTGGGGTGCAGGAAATCGGGGAAGTCCTGGAAAAAGCTGTCCCTGTCGAGGAACAACGCGTTGCGCATCAGGTCGTCGCGCTCGCCGGTCTGCGGCGTGTTGACCTTGTCGCTGGCCTCGGTGCGGAAGAACGCCGTCAGCATGGAATGCGCCGCCTGCGCGGTGTCGCGATCGAACTGGGTGCGCCCGTCCGTGGTCAGCGTGCACTGGCCCACGCCGGAATAGGCGCGGCTGAATGCCAGCGAGAGCGCCTCGAGGTCCTTCGGCATCGGCGGGCTGAACGGTTCGAGGCGGTAGTTGGTGTTCTGGTTGACCAAATCCTCGCGTTTCTTGCCGCGCAGTTGCGGGTCGCGCAGATCCTCGAAAAGCACGTCGGCGATCATGCGGTAGAGGTGGCCGCGGTCGCCGGTGCCCTGGTTGCCGAGGTTTCGGCTGTCGACCAGATAGACGTTGTCGTAGGGATAGGCGGCGCGGTTCTCCAGCGTGTCGGTCCAGCGGCTGACGTAAGGCGGGCTCGGGTTGCCCCCCATGCAGTAGTCGAGTTCCATCAGCGCGGCGTAGCTGTTGGCGCGCGTCCTCTGGTTGAGGTCGGAGAACGCGCCGCCGAGCACGGCATACAGCGATACGCCATCCAGCTTCACGCTCTGCATGGATTTGGCGAGATAGCCCATGTCGATGAAGCTGCCGGACCCGGTGCCGCCGGCCACTGAGCAGACGACGATGACCTGGACCTGCGGCTCCACCTCGACGCCGAGCCGCTGCAGGGCCTCGCTGTTGGAGACGTTGTTGAGCAGGGCGATCGCCTTGCTGTTGATGGCGTCGTTGATCTTGCCGACGTCGTCGAAGAAGAACAGCCGCGACAGCGCACGCACCTGGCCCGCGCCGTCTTCCGCGCGAATGCTGCGCAGGTCGCCGGCTGGCAGCCACTCCTTGACATGCGGAAAGCGGTCGATCTCGCGGCCCTTGAGATACTTGCCGGTATCCATCCTGGTCTGGATGCAGTCGCCCTTCGGCAAATCCACCAGCGCCGATAGCGGGTCCTCCACGGCGTTGCCGGATGCGGTCTTCTTCTCCTCCTCCGCGCGGCCCTGGAAGAGGTCGAAATACAGGAAGGAGGCGACCTTGAAGTCGTCGAGCTTCTCGACGCGGTGGCCGTTCCATAGGGTTTCCAGGATGCGCCGGCGCAGAAGCAGCAGGACCTCCTTGCCGGTGCCACCGAGCGCCACGTAGAGGGTCGGGCGTACGCGCTTGAGCTCGGTGGGAGCGTCGGCGTTGGTGCTCGTCTCGTCAGCCATGGCGATGACCCTTGCGGATTGGGTGTTCGGAAAGGAAGCAAGGCCTTCTTTTTTGAAAAAAAGAAGCAAAAAACTTTTGTCTGCCTGCTGTCCGGCGGCACCACTTCATCCGGAATTACCCCGATGTCGCAAATGCGGGGGAAGCAAAAGTTTTTTGGTCCTTTTTTTCAAAAAAGGACTGCTTGCTTCCTTTCGAGTCAAGCCAAAGCAGGTTGCGGCCGAACCGCCCAGCTGACGCATTCATTCTCGAAGCAATCATAGACGTACAGCCGGCCGTCGAACACGAAGGCGGCGAGCTGTCCCATCGAGCGCAGGCCGGCCGGCCTGGCCAGGTCGCGCAACGTCCGGCCGTCGAAGAAGCGCAGGCCTGCCAGGATGGGCGGGTTCACGCCCGCCTCCCCGGCGGCGACGAGCTCGCTCAGCCGGTCGGGCGCCGCGGCCAGGACGCAGCACCCGCCGCCGAGCGCCTGAACCGGGACGAGGTAGTCGTCGAGCTGCCCGGGGAGGTCGCGGTTCAGCGGGCTCTCCTCCACCCAGGCGCGGTGGCGCAACGTCAGCAGGCGGCAGGCGAGCACGCCGTTCGTCAGCACCGAGCCGCCGACGCGTTCGTGGCGCGGCTGGCTCTGTGTCCCCAGCCGTTCGAAGCAGGCGGTGCGGCGCCCGCTCTGCGCGGGGATGCTGCCGAACTGCCAGACGAGGCCGTCCGGATCGACATAGGGGCGCTGGGCGAGGGAGGGCGTGAAGCCGTCGCTCCAGCCGCGCCAGACGAGCCGCCCCAATTTGTTGTCGTCGCCCAGTGCTGCCACCAGGTAGCCGGCGCGGCCGGCCCAGCTCACGCCGGTCTCCGTCGCCATCGGTGCGGCGAGGAACGCTGGCGTGCCGGGCGCCGCCGCCACAGCCCCCGCCACCGCGGTGAACGTCCAGTCGCCGGCCTGGTCCATCCTGCGGCGCGCGACGTGCAGCACCCCGGCGCGCGTCACCGGCACCAGGGCCTCGTCCTGCAGGATGGCCGGGCCGCCGGCGCAGCTGTCCCCCTCGGCCAGGGCCCGTGCCAGAGGAGCGGGCGCAGCCGGCCGGGTCAGGTCCACCACGGTCAGGCGCCCCCCTGCCGCGATGACGATGCCCGCTTCGTGGGCGCCGGCGCTCCAGCTCGTCTCCGGCAGCACGATCTCGCCTGTGGAGAACAGCCGGGTCCAGCTGCCGCGCACGCGGTCATGTTCGTAGAGCCAGCCGCCATCGCGGTCTATGGCGAAGAGCCGCACCGGCTTGCCGGCCAGGACGAAGGCGAACAGGCGCCCGGCCGGCAGCGGCACCGGGTGCGGCACCTCGCTTTGGGGCAGTACGAGGCCGGGCAGTCCGGCTTCGGCGCGGCCGGCGTTCGGTGCACTCTGCGGCGGCTCGGCGGGCGCCGGCGCGTCGTGCAGCGCCGCGCCGCAGCCGAAGCAGTAGGTGAAGGCCTGCGGAAGGGCGCCGCGGCAGACCGCGCAGGCCTGGCCGGTCTTCGGCCGCAATGCCGAGAGGTCGTCATGGGCGGTGTCGTAGCTGCGCGTGCCGACCGTCACGCGGTCGAAACCGGGGCCGGCGGCGCGGTGCCAGGCCTCGGTCCATCCGCCGTATTCGACCTGCCACGTGCCGCCCTGCATCGCCTAGCGCCGCTGGCGCGAGGCGCGCGCCGAGCCGAGGCTGAACAGGAAGACGACCAGCAGCACCGCATCCAGCACCGCGGCGGGGATGACGACCGCGAGCACGGTCCAGAAGCTGCCGAGCGTGCAGACGATTACCGTGGCGCCCAGCGCCAGCAGGAAGAAATAGAGCGTGGTGCCGGCGCCGCGCGACTTCCCAAGATCGGCGAACTGCGCCACCAGCGACTGGGTGAGCACGCGCCGCACGAACAGCAGCAGCCCCGCCCAGACCAGGACCAGCACGGCAGCGATGACGATCTGGGTGGACGACAGGGTAAGCGGGACGGCGGCCGGTAGCGGCACGGGCCTGGGCGCCATCTCCGTGGAGGAACTCATCGGTGCCTCGGCCGGCGCAGTGTTCGGCTGCGGGATGACGATGTCCGGGCTGGCGGACGCGGGCGGCAGCGGCTGGCTTTGCGGCTGGGCGTGGTGCTTGTGCGATGGTTGCATGATGTCTCCCTCCATTCCCGCCGCCGCGGGCAGTTGCGCGATGGCGGTCTAGCTCAGGGTGTCGATCTTCGGGGGGCCCAGCAGCCTGCCGGTGACGACGACCCGTGTGCCGGCACGCGAGCGGAGTGTGGCCGAGCGGAACGGCCGGACCGCCACGCGCATCGTCTCCTGGCCGACGGGCACGCTGTAGGTGCGCTCGCGCGTGCTGGCGATCAGGGCGCCGCCGGCGGCCAGCACGCAGGCGGCAGCGGCGGCAAGCGCCAGGATGAGCGGCAGCGGCGAGAAGGCGACGTTGATGACGACCGGCATTTCGGTGGCGGCCTGGGTGACCGCCTGGTCGCCCAGGAACACCGCGGGCAAGGCGGCCGGCAGGGCGTCCGGGCGCTGGCCGCCGGTCACCTGGCTGCCTGCCGCTTCGGCGTCGCTGCCGAACATGTCCTGCATCTTGGCTACGAAGGCCTGCTGCAGGGCCAGGTGCACGCCGGTGAGTTCCAGCCGCAGCTTGCCGTGCAGCTGCGTGCTGCCTTGCAGCAGGCCGGCCAGGCCGGGCGGCCGGGCCACCGCGGGCACGTCCAGCCGCACGTGCACGTCCTCCAGCGTCTCGTCCGGCCCCATTGCCTCGATGGTGTCCGGCGTGATCGCCGCCGTGACACCGGAGGACTCGGGTGCCGCCACCCAGGCCGCCTGCAGATGCGCCCGGTCGATCACCTGCGGGTAGTAGTTGCTGGTCAGGCGGGCGGGGATGTCCATGCTGGCGGCCGCGGCCCCGTGCAGGCCGTCGATGACGATGGCGTCGCCCTGGCGCGACAGCCGCAGCGGACCCTCGCCGGCCCCGGTGAGCGTCAGCGTGACGGGGTCCAGGCCGAGCGGCTTGAGCCGCACCGGCTTGGCCGGCAGCAGGCGGTGCATCGCCTCGGACCGGGTGGCGCGGCCGAGCCAGCCTGCCGCCTGTTCGCCATAGGCGATGCCGTAGATCACCAGGCCCTTCTCGCTGAACAAGGGTCCGCGCGCGGGCAGGCGCAGCGGATAGGCCACCACTGCGGTGATGAAGCCGGAGGCTGTCAGCAGCGTGCTGAAGCGCGTGGTGTTCTCGATCACGTGCTGGTCGTTGCTGCGGGAGTTCTTGTTGTTGGTGACCATCCAGATCACGCCGGGCGCGCGGTCCAGCAGGTTCGCTATCGTGTCCGACAGGGCGCCGTTGTAGTCGGCGTCGGTGTAGAGACCGTCCGCGCGGCGCGGCAGGTCCAGTCTGCCGAGCGCGCCTGACAGGCCGTCCGCGGTCAGCCTGCCGGTGTAGAGCGGCAGCGGTGACGCCCGGCCGGCGAGCTGGCCGGCCTGGTTGAATGATGCGATCGTGATGTCCGCATCGGTCAGCGCCGAGGCCTGCACAAAGGCGCGCAGCACCGGCAGGAACGGCGCGTTTGGGTCGCGGTAGAACGGTTCCATCCAGCCGCTGTTCTGGATCAGGTACACTTCGCGCGGCGCCGGGCCGGCACTGTCCTGCGCGTGTGCGGACCAGGCGAACGTTGCGCAGAGCGCGGCGGCGGCGGCGCGTCGTGCCACATGGTTCACGCAACTGAAACAAGCGTGCCACGTCAGACGACCAAATGCGGGCAGTGCTTCATCCGGACGGGACATCATGGGCGCAGACAATCCTATCTTGCCGTCCAGGTCCACAGTCCAGGAAGGCTTTCGTGACGCGGGCCGCACACGCGGGCGCACAGGCGGGCGGGTCGCATGATTCCGCAGGCGACGCGCGAGGCGGCCGCAATGCGTGAGAGGCAGGCGGACGACCGCGCAGGCGGCAGCACGGCCGGGCTGCAGTGTCCGGCGTGCGGC
>CAXUOA010000142.1:0-7659 GCA_964252625.1 uncultured Acetobacteraceae bacterium
GCGGTGCGGCCACGCCGGGCGGGGCGGGAGATGGCGGGGCGGGGGGGGGGCAGCGCGCCGCCCCCGTGCCTGCGAGCGGCGTGGACCCGGCGCCCGGGCCAGGCGCCGGCCGCACCCGGGAACCCGGCCGGCCGGGGATTGTGTCGACAGGCATGCAGCGTACTCCCGATCCTGGCACGGGCTTACCACGGCATCGCGCGCAATCATGCCGGTTTATTGCCGCCCGGCCCCCGCTGCGGCTGGCGGTGCCGGGCCTGCGGCGCTATCGCCTGCGCCACGGCAACCACCGCCCGCGTGATCTCCGTTTCGCGCTCCGTGTTCCAGGCAAGCGCCACCCCCACCGCCGCCACCGGCTTGACCAGTTTGCGGAACACCACGCCGGGCGGCGCCAGGCGCGCCATGCCGCCAGAGACCAGGGCCACGCCCAGGCCCGACGCCACCAGCGCCAGCTGCGCCAGCGCGCTGGTCACCTCCTGCCCGGCCACGGGCGTGAACCCGGCCTGCCGGCAGGCCGCCGTCAGGCTGTCGAAATAGGCCGGGCTGATCGCGCGCGGCAGCACGATCATCGGCCGGCTTTCCAGCGCGGCCAGGTCGATGCGCGGCCGCGCGGCAAGCGGGTCGGCCTGCGGCAGCGCCACCGTCAGCCAGTCGGGCGAGGCGGCCGCGAGCCGGATCGGGAAGCGGTCGCGGTCGAGCCTGGCCAGGGCCAGGTCCACCTCGCCGGAACGCAGCGCCTCGAGCGCCACCGTGGTGTCCATCTCCCGCACGGCGACGACGACCTCCGGCCGGACGGCCTGGACGCCGCGCACCAGAGGCGGCAGGTTTTCGAACAGCCCGCTGGTGACGCAGCCGAGGGTGATCAGCGCGCGCTTGCCGGAGCGGACCTCGCGCGCCAGGTTGCCCACCCGGCGGGCCGCCTCCTCCAGCTGGCGCACCGCAGGCAGCAGCACCTCGCCCTCGGGCGTAGGGCGGGTGCCGTGCGGCGTACGGTCCAGCAGCCGCACGCCCAACCCTTTTTCCAGCGCCTGTATCTGCGCGGTCAGCGGCGGCTGGGACATGCCGAGGCGCCGCGCCGCGCGGCCGAAATTGCCCTCCTCGACCACCGCCAGGAAATGGCCGAAGCGCTTGAGGAGACCGACATCGATCGACATAGGATTTCCGTATCGCAGCCCTGCGTCAATCGGATTTGATCGCAAGGCCATCACGGCGCAAGAGACGGGAGAAACATCCCGCGAGCCATCGATGAAGCTACACGACGTGACGGTCCACCCCGAAGCCGACCGCCTGGCACGCGAGGACCAGCTCGCCTGGAAGATAGCGGCAGTCGCCAGCGACGCCGTGGCGGTGCTGCCGGAAGTGGCCGAGATGATCATCAACCGGGTGATCGACAACGCCTCGGTCGCCATCGCCTCGATCAACCGTCACCCGATCGTCACCGCGCGCGACCAGGCGCTGGCGCATCGCCGGCCGGACGGCGCCACGCTGTTCGGCTGCGCGCCCGATGTGCGCGTGCACGCCGAATGGGCCGCCTGGGCCAACGGCACCGCAGTGCGCGAACTGGACTACCACGACACCTTCCTGGCCGCGGAATACAGCCACCCCGGCGACAACATCCCGCCGATCCTCGCTGTGGCGCAGCAGACCGGCCAGGACGGCGCGGCCCTGCTGCGTGCGCTGGCCACCGGCTACGAGATCCAGGTGGACCTCGTCCGCTCCATCTGCCTGCACGAGCACAAGATCGACCACGTGGCCCATCTCGGCCCGTCGGCGGCGGCCGGCATCGGCACGCTGCTCGGGCTGTCCACGGAGATCATCTACCAGGCGGTGCAGCAGGCGCTGCACGTGACCACCGCCACCCGCCAGAGCCGCAAGGGCGAGATCAGCAGCTGGAAGGCGTTCGCCCCCAGCCACGCCGGCAAGCTGGCCATCGAGGCGGTGGACCGCGCCATGCGCGGCGAAGGCGCGCCCAGCCCGATCTACGAAGGCGAGGACAGCGTCATCGCCTGGATGCTGGACGGCAAGAACGCCCGCTACCAGGTGCCGCTGCCCGAGCCGGGCGAGCCTAAGCGCGCCATCCTGGACACCTACACGAAGGAGCACTCGGCCGAGTACCAGAGCCAGGCGCTGATCGACCTCGCCTTCCGCATGGGTAAGCATGTGACCAACTGGGACGACGTGGCCGATGTGCTGATCGAGACCAGCCACCACACCCACTACGTCATCGGCACCGGCGCCAACGACCCGCAGAAATTCGATCCCGATGCCAGCCGCGAGACGCTGGACCACTCGATCATGTACATCGTCGCCGTCGCCCTGCAGGACGGCGCGTGGCACCATGTGCGCAGCTACGCCCCGGCGCGCGCGCGCCGGCCGGACACGGTGGCGCTGTGGCGCAAGATACGCACCGTCGAGGACCAGCGCTGGACCGAGCGCTACCACGCGGCGGACCCGGCGGTGAAAGCCTTCGGCGGCCGCGTGATCATCACACTGAAGGACGGGCGGGTGATCTCCGACGAGATGGCGGTGGCCAACGCGCACACGCTGGGCGCCACGCCCTGGGGCCGCGCGGACTACATCGGCAAGTTCCGCATGCTGACGGAAGGCCTGCTGGACCAGGCCGAGGCGGAGCGCTTCCTGGAGGTGGTGCAGCGCCTGCCTTCCTTGCGCGCCGACGAGCTGGCTGGGCTGACGATTGCGATGCCCGCGGGTCAGCTTCAGGCGGGGGTTGCTGGGATATTCTAAGTAAGCAAGCAGTTCTTTTCTGAAGAAAAGAACCAAAAGACTTTGACTCCGCTGTCGCGGACTCGACGGTTAGCGCGCGCCAGCGGAGTCGAAAGTCTTTTGCTTCTTTTCTGCAGAAAAGCAGGCCTTGCTTCCTTTCTGAGGAGTTACAGACATGAGTGAAACGCTTCCAAAACCCAAGAAGAGCGTAGCCCTCTCCGGCGTCGTCGCCGGCAACACCGCGCTGTGCACGGTAGGCCGCACCGGCAACGACCTGCATTACCGCGGCTACGACATCCTCGACGTGGCCGAGGCCTGCGAGTTCGAGGAGATCGCGCACCTCCTGGTGCACGGCCGCCTGCCCACGCAAGCCGAGCTGCGCGCCTACAAGACGCGGCTGCGCGCGCTGCGCAGCCTGCCGGCGGCACTGCGCACGATACTGGAACAGATACCGGCCGCCGCGCACCCGATGGACGTGCTGCGTACGGCGGTGAGCGGCCTCGGCTGCGTGCTGCCGGAAAAGGAGGACCACAACGTCGCCGGCGCGCGCGAGATCGCCGACCGCCTGATGGCCAGCCTCGGTTCGGCGCTGCTGTACTGGTGGCACTTCACCCAGAACGGCAAGCGGATCGAAGTGGAGACGGACGACGACAGCATCGCCGCGCATTTCCTGCATCTGCTGCACGGGCGCCCGGCTTCCGCGTTGCATGTGCGCGCGATGCAGACGAGCCTGGTGCTATATGCGGAACACGAGTTCAACGCCTCCACCTTCGCCGCGCGGGTGATCGCGGGCACGGGGTCGGACATGTACTCGGCGATCACCGGCGGCATCGGCGCCCTGCGCGGCCCGAAGCACGGTGGTGCGAACGAGGTGGCGCTGGACATCCAGCAGCGTTACGCCTCGCCCGATGCGGCGGAGGCGGACATACGCAGCCGCGTGGCGAACAAGGAAGTGGTGATCGGGTTTGGCCATCCGGTGTACACGGTAAGCGACCCGCGCAACGTGGTGATCAAGTCGGTGGCCAGGCGGCTGAGCGAGGATGCCGGCAGCACGGCGCTGTTCGCGGTCGCCGAACGGCTGGAAAGCGTGATGTGGGACCTCAAGAAGATGTTCCCCAACCTCGACTGGTTCAGTGCCGTCAGCTACCGGATGATGGGCGTGCCGACAGCGATGTTCACGCCGCTCTTCGTCATCGCGCGCACCAGCGGCTGGGCCGCGCACGTCATCGAGCAGCGCCAGGACGGCAAGATCATCCGGCCGACCGCCAATTACGTGGGGCCCGAGGACCTGACCTTCGTGCCGCTCGCCGAACGCAAGGATGCAGCATGACGTATCTGGTCGGCGCCGACCTCCCGGACGCGACCGCCGGGGCGCGTTTCCGTGCGCTCCTGGCCCAGCCCGGCATCCTGCGCCTGCCCGGCGCGCATAACGGCCAGGCGGCGCTGCAGGCGCGCGCGGCCGGCTTCTCCGGCGCGTACCTGTCGGGCGCCGCCATGTCCGCCTCGATGGGCCTGCCGGACCTCGGCGTGATCACCGTGGAGGACGTGTGCTTCTTCGTCCGCCAGGTGGCGCGCGCGTCCGGGCTGCCGGTCCTCGTCGATGGCGACACCGGCTACGGCGAAGTGCTCAACGTGATGAACATGGTGCGCAGCTTCGAGGATGCCGGTGCCGCCGCCGTGCATCTGGAAGACCAGCTGCTGCCGAAGAAATGCGGCCACCTCAACGACAAGCGCCTGGCCGACCCGCGCGACATGGCCGCCAAGGTGGCCGCCGCCATACGCGCGCGCCGCCATCTGTTCGTCATGGCACGCACGGATGCCGCCGCAAGCGAAGGACTGGACAGCGCCATCGCGCGCGCGAAGCTCTATGTCGAGGCAGGCGCGGACGCGATCTTCCCCGAGGCGCTGTACTCGGCCGAGATGTTCCGCGCGTTCGCCGCGGCGATGCCGGGTGTACCGTTGCTCGCCAACATGACGGAGTTCGGCCGCACGCCGTTCTTCACCGCCGCCGAGTTCGAGGCGATGGGCTACCGCATGGTGATCTGGCCGGTGAGCTCACTGCGCGTGGCAAACAAGGCGCAGCAGGAGCTGTATGCGGCGATCGCGCGCGATGGCGGCACACACACGATGATCGGCCGCATGCAGACGCGCACCGAGTTGTACGCAACGATCGATTACGCGGCCTATGAGGCGCTGGACGCGAGCATTGCAACCACGGTGGTGCCCGAAGGAATGCCGCAGCACGGCTAGCCGTGCTGCGGGCGAACACATCCGTCAGCCACTTAAAAGTCGCTGCTTGACGATGCGGCTAAGACTTACGCATGACCGCGCACGGAAGCATTTCAACCGCTGTTTTACAGCCGACACGCGCGCCCGCACATTGAGACGCTTACGATCTGACCCAGCGAACGCACCTGCAATCAGCCGGTAGGGCTCGGTCCCAACCCGTCGAGATAGCGGGCTGGCACCCGCCTGTGCCAATTAATTCAGCCGGGCAGTGCCCCGCCCCTCTGGCCCGCCAGCCGGCAATGCGGGCAAGGTCGCGCGTATAGAAGATGGTTCGGCTGTCGCCTTCGGCGACGTTCCGCTTGCCCGCAACAGCGCCGATATGAACGACCGGCCCCAGCCTGCCGGTGTAGCCGACTCCAGAGCAGCCCAGGCTGCCTGCCACCGGTCCTGCCGCTCGGCGAGCGGCATGATCAACGCGCGATCCAGCGCCTCGGCCAGCTCGTCCGGATCATGCGGATTGACCAGCAGCGCGGTTGTAAGCTGACGCGCGGCGCCTGCAAATTTGCTCAGCACCAGGACACCGGGATCCTGCGGGTCCTGCGCCGCGATGAATTCCTTGGCCACAAGGTTCATGCCGTCGCGCAACGGTGTGACCAACCCTACGCCGGCCTCCCGCATGTAGCCGGCAACCGCATCGCGGCTGCCACCGCGCGCGATCAGCCGTGCCGGCGTCCAGTCCGGCTCGCCCCATTCGCTGTTGATCGCGCCGGCTTCGGTGTCAAGCTCGACGCGAAGCTCCTTGTAAGCACCGACATCGGTCCGCGACTCGGCGGCGATTTGCAGGAACGTCACGTTCCGCCGCCAGTCGGGCCTGGTTTCCAGCAGGCGGCGATACCCGACGAGGCGCTGTATCAGGCCTTTGGTGGGATCGAGACGGTCGATACCGAGGATCAGCCGCTGGCCCTGCAGGCTACGGCGCAAGCGTTCGGTCGCGTTCGAATGCCAGGCCACGCGGGCCTGGCCGGCGAACTCGTTGGCGTCGATCTCCACCGGAAACACGCCGAGCCTGACGCGCCGCGCCCCGAGCTGCAGCCCGCCGGTGGAAAGCCGGGTGGCGCCGGCCAGCGTGTGCGCAGCGGCGGCAAAATTGTCGAGGTCGTTGGACGTCTGGAACCCGAGCAGGTCGGCCGACAGCAGATCCCGTATCAGTGCGCCGGCCTCCGGAACACTGGCCAGCATGTCGGGCGAGGGAAACGGCACGTGGAGAAAGAAGCCGATCGGCGCATCGATGCCGCGGGCGCGCAACAAGGCCGGCATCGCCATCAGGTGGTAGTCGTGTATCCAGATCAGGTCCGTCGGCCGCAGCAGCGGTACCAGTGTGTCCGTCATGCGCGCGTTCGTCTGCCGGTAGACCTGTGCCGCACGCCGGTCGAAGGACATGTGTTCCGGCATGGAATGCAGCAGCGGCCACAGCGTGCCGTTGGAGAACTCATTATAGTAGCGGTCGTGTTCGTCCGTTGTCAGGTCCAGGGTGGCAAACTGCATGGGGCCGAACGTCTTGGTGGCCACCACCCGGCGTGCGTCGTCATTGACCTGGCCGGACCAGCCGAACCAGAGACCGCCCCGCTGGGTCATCAGCCCGTCCAGCGCCACCGCCAACCCGCCTGCTTTCGGCGCGCCGTCCGTGGGCACCTGCACCCGGTTAGAAACGACGACTATACGGTTCATCGAACCTCCAGAAGTGCCACCGGCAAGGCGGCGAGACAGGTGCCCACGGCCACTCGATCATCTTTTCCAATCGGCCCAACCAGGTCCTGATCGGTAAGCACGTTGATTAGGCAACGACCTTGCAACGAACGTGCCATCGTCAAACATGTTCCTTGCCAGGTTGCAGGGTCGATCAGGGGCATGTTGCCCGCCTGCACGTTAGCAGACAGGCGTGAGACCAGCGCGATCACGGTTTGGTCACCAAGCTGGCGTGAAAACGCCACCAAATTGTCCGCTGCAGGCCCCTCCACGGTCAGCTTCTGATATGCCCCACGCGCAAACAGGTCCGGCAGGCGTGCGCGCAACGCGAGTGCCCGGTGCAGGATGGCCTGCTTTACACGGCCGTCGCGCCAGGTCTCCATGAGTGCTTCGGGTGCCGAGCCTGCCTGAAGCGAAGCGTTACGGGCCTGGTAGTCTACCGGCCGTCGGTTGTCCGGATCGACAAGCGAGAAATCCCAGTATTCCGTGCCTTGATAGAGGTCGGGCACGCCTGGCGTGGCAAGGCGCAACACCATCTGCGAGAGGCCGTTCAACGCGCCGGGGGCGGCGATTCGCTGCACCAGATCGTGGATTTCACTCACCACGTGGGCCGGACGGTCAGGATCCAGCACGCCGGCCAGGAAGTCCTGCGCTGCCTGTTCGTAGGCCTCGTCCGGCACTGCCCAGCCGGAATGCCGCTTCGCCTCACGCAGGGCTTTCTGCTGCCAGGCGGCCACCCGCTCGCGGAAGGCAGCCATCCCGTTAGAGTCGGAAGGCGAGAGGTCCAGCGGCCAGGCACCGAGAAGCGTCTGGTACAGCATCACCTCGTCGGTGGCGTCCGGCGCCGGGCCGCCCAAATCCCGTTTCAGCGACGCGTTCAACCGTGTCCAGCGGGACAAGGCGGCCTCCCCCTCGGCCGGTATCTCGCTCAGCACCGCAAGACGGGCACGTGCATCCTCGCCC
>CAXUOA010000143.1:0-885 GCA_964252625.1 uncultured Acetobacteraceae bacterium
CCCGCCCCCCGTGCGCCGTATCACGTAGCGCGAACCCTTCGCAGGCCCGGCCAGATGCAGCGCGCCAATCGGCGCAAACGGCGCCCTGGGCTCGCAGAACGCGCCCGCCGCGTCGTTCCACATCGGGATGCCGCGGTCGCAGATCCAGTTGTAGCGCGGCGGCAGAAAGCGCGTCGGCAGATGGTCGGCGTAGATCGCGTGGTTCAGCGCGAACTGGTCGTGCGGCACCAGGTCCCCGGTGCGCGCCATGGCGGCGGCGTAGCGGTCCGCCCAGGCCTGCCAGTGCGGCGCGCCGGCGCGTATGGCGAAGAAGCCGGCGTTGAGGTGGCGGTGCAGCAGCAGCCGCGCGGTGTCCGCCGGTCCGTAGCCGCGCAGGAAGTGCTTGCCGGTCCAGCCCAGCAGCCAGGGCTGGAAGCGGTAGGCGCGCGTGCGCTCGTGGGTGATTGCCATGCCGTCTGCCATGGCGCCTGCCACGTAATCGTCGAACACGGTGATGTCCTGCAGCCAGACGTCGGAATCGATCCAGAGATAGACGTCGTGGCCGGGGAAATACGCGGGCAGGAACGGACGGGCGAGAAAGGACAGCAGCGCCGGGCGCACGCCGGCCGCGTCCACGCCGAGATGCGCGCGCGGGCGCACCACCGCTATGTCGGCCGCTTCCAGCAGCGCCACGTCGGCGGGCGACAATCCGATGTCGAAGCAGGCGATGCTGACCGCCGGGCGCGCAAGCCGCGTCTCGATGGAGGCGAGCATGCCGCGCAGGAACGGCAGGAAGCGGGAATCGCTGGCCGTGACGACCATCACGCGCGGGCCGGCGACGACACCCAGATCCATCAGGCGGTGGCCGGCGGCGCCGGGCGCATCGCACCGCGCAGCCGGCCGGCG
>CAXUOA010000143.1:895-7606 GCA_964252625.1 uncultured Acetobacteraceae bacterium
ACAGGCGGGACGGGTTCACGAGGAAGCAAGAGCCGGGGCGCCGCCCCGGGCCCCGCGGCCCGGCGACGCGCTGGGTGAGCAGCCGCCATACGGAAGGGTGGCGCGCGACGGTGAGCAATGCCGCCACGCGGTGGCCTTCCGCCGCGCGCTTCTGGGCGGCGATGTAGTGCACCATCACGCGATACTGCCTGTCACGCCGTTGCAGCATGGCAACCACGCCGGCCTCGCCTTTTGCCTGCATGCGCGCGATGAAATGCGCGTTGGCCTCGATCGCGCCGCGATAATCGTAGCGCCAGGCGCCGGCACCCGTCTGCGTCCACCGGCGCGAGACGGTGCCGAATGGCATCGTCCACCGGTAGAGCGGTGCGGCGCAGACGACGAGGCGGCCGCCTGCCACGAAATACTCCATCAGGTAGGTGAAGTCCTCCGCCAGCCGGCTGGCCTCGTGATAGGTGAGGTTGTGCGCCAGCACGAAGCCGCGCCGTATCACCGGCTTGAGGATGCCGTAGTCGAACTCCGCATAGCTGTCGGCACCTGCCACGAATTCCGCCTTGCCCACCATCTCGTCCGGCCTGGTTGCGTCGAAGGCGGTGCGCAGCACGGTGCCGAAGCCGCCATCGCCGCTGTCCACGCCGGCATCGACGTATTCCAGGTTGTCGGCGGCCATGTCCACGCCGTGCCGCTCGGCGGCGCCGATGAGCTGCGCCAGACGGCCGGGCGCGTAGGCGTCGTCAGCGTCCAGCACGGCCACCCATTCACCGCGGGCCTGCGCCATCATCACGTTCATCGCGTGCGGCTTGCCGGCGTTCGTTGCCTGCCGCAGCACGCGTATGCGCGGATCGGTGAGCGCCACCGCCTCGGCCAGCGCCGCGCTGTCGTCGGTGCTGGCGTCGTCGGTCACCAGGATCTCGATGTCCGCCAGGGTCTGCGCCTGCGCCGAGGCCAGGCAGCGCCGCAGCGTGGACGCGCTGTTGAACACCGGAACCAGGATGCTGGCGCGTGGCGCGCGGTCAGACATCGAGCACGCGCTCGGGCGCCAGACGGCCGCGCACCAAGTCGATAAAGGCGAGCGCGTTGCCGAGCAGGCGGCCGCGCCTGTCGATCCACGGTTCGGACCACATTGCACCCACCCCGTTGGCCGCCACGTTGCGGCCCACGCTTCCCAGCGCCCGCCGCCAGGAGTAGCTGCCCTTGGCGCGCAGGTATATGGGGTTGGCGACCTGCGAGTAGCCGAGCCGGCGCCCGGAGGCGCGCGCGGCCTTGGCGCCGAGATGCACGCCGCGCGCGCCGTGCAGCTTGACGATGCGGCCGTAGCGCTTGATGCGGTGGGCGAAATCGATGTCCTCCGACCAGGCGTAGAGCGGCAGCCGCTCGTCGAAGCGCAACCCGTGGGCACGCGCGACGGCAAGCCGGATGGCCATGTTGCAGCCATAGGCGTGCGGGGCCGGTTCGAACGCGGCGGTGCGCGGTGCGCTGTCGCCGGCAATCAGCGCGTGGCCCTGATCCACCGACAGGCCCGGCCCCTTCGCGTCGTCGGCGATCGGCAGGCCGGTGGCGGCGACGATGCCGGGGTCCGCGGCGAAGGCGTGGCACACCGCTTCCAGGTAGCCTGCCGAGGCGAGGAAATCGTCGTCGAAGAAGACGACCACGTCGCAATCGGCGGCCGCGTCCAGGATGACGTTGCGCTGTTTCGGCAACCCGGGCGCACTTTCGTGACGGCTGACGAGATCGCCTGTCGGCAGCCCCGCGACGTCAGACGGTTTCGTGTAACAAATGATTACCTTGTCTGGCGGAAGACTTTGCGTCAGCGCGCAGCCTACTGCATGCCGAAGCACGTCAGCTCGTCCGCTGGTTGCAAACCCTACTGCAATACGCATTGAAATGTCAGCTTTCCACCGGTTTTCGTCGTCTGGCCGTGCGCGCAGCGTAACACATGCCGGGCCAGCATTGGATGCTTGCTAACTGTTGAATAAAATGTGACTGCTGCACTGCACAAACGCGTTAGAAACTTCTTGGGTGAGCGCCCGCTATGGGCTATCGAAGCCCTGCACCGGGTGGAAATCGCCGGCGGGGAAAACCGGCCAAGCACATCTTTGTAGCGATTACCGGAGTCGGCCGATGGCAGTCGTCCAGCGCATCCAGCGTCTTTACCCTTTCAGTTTCGACCCGGCGTTCGGGGCCAGTCTCACGCAGCGCCAGTCGGTGCTGTGGGCGAGCAGGCAGCAGGCAATCTGCGGCGCGGCGCTTCTCGGTGCCGACCTGCTGGCCTTCGGGCTGTGCGTGGCGGCTGCCTATCTGGCCTGCGCCATCCCCGGGGTGCGTGGCGGAAGCGGCACGGCGGCGGAGAATTTCGCGCTGGGTGCCGCGGCCCTGGCCGGCATAATCGGTTATTTCAGTTCGCACGAGCATTACGAGCACCGGGTGCCGTTCTGGGCGGAATGCCTGGACGTGGTGCGTGGAACGGGCTTCGCCGTGATGCTGACGGCAACGGCCGCCTTCCTGCTCTCGCTCGGCATTCCCCGCGTGCCTGTGGTGACGGCGATGGTGTCCTTTCCGGTAGCGGTGCTGCTGCTGCGTCGGGTGGCGCGGGTGGCGCTGTCGCTTGCCGGCCTGTGGCGCATGAACGTCGTCGTGGTCGGCGAAGGTGCCTGGAGCGCGCAGGTCGAGGCGGCCCTGCGGGCGGAACGCCGCCTGGGCTACGACGTGGTCGCCCATGCCAGCGCCTCGGCGTTTGGCGGCGGGGCGGGCGGTCCGGTACCCGAGGGCGTGTGGAGCCACCTGCTGGCGCACCATGATGCCCAGCTGCTGGTGCTGGCGCACGATACGGAAGGCCGCCTGCCGGCGTCTCTGATCGCCAACCTGGTGCGCGAGCGCGTGCCATACGCGCTGCTGCCGAAGCTGGATGGCTTGCCCATGGTGGGCGCAAGGCAGACCTATCTCGGTCAGGAGACGGTGATGCTCAGCTATCGCAACAACTTGCGTAAGCCGATTGCCCGGGCGGCCAAGCTGGCGTTCGACGTCGTGGCGGCAAGCGCCGCGCTGGTGGTGCTGGCGCCGGTGATGGTGATCATCGCCACGGTTGTGGGATTGGACGGTGGGCCGGTGTTCTATGCCCACACACGCGTCGGTGCACGGGGGCGAGTGTTCCGCTGCCTGAAGTTCCGCTCCATGGTGACCGACAGCGAAGCTGCCCTGCAGGCGCTGTTCGCGCGTGATCCGGACGCCGCCGAGGAGTGGGCGCGCACGCAGAAATTGCGGGTCGACCCGCGTGTCACCTGGATCGGCCGTATCCTGCGCAAGACCAGCTTGGACGAGTTGCCGCAGCTGCTGAACGTGCTGCGCCTGGAGATGAGCCTCGTTGGGCCGCGCCCGATCGTCAGCCTGGAAATCCCGAAATACGCCGAGGACATCGCGTATTATTACGAGACGCGGCCCGGCATCACTGGGTTGTGGCAGGTGAGCGGCCGTAGCGACACGACCTACGCGCAGCGTGTGCGGCTGGACAGCTTCTACGTGAAGAACTGGAGCATCTGGCAGGATTTCTCCATCATCGCCCGGACCATTCCCGCCGTGGTCTCCGGCCGCGGCGCCGGATAGCCCGGCGATGAACCCGCTCTCCGCCATTCTCCGCTGGTGGCGCCGGCCTAAAGGAGGCTCGTCTGCGTCGGCGGCGCAGGTGGCGGCCGCCCGCATCCAGCCGGTCGTCGGCACCCGGACCCCGGCGGCGTCGCCAAACGACGTGTTCACGCCAACCCGCCCGCGTGCCGGCCGGCGCGCTCTGGTCGGCAGGCAGGCCGAGTTGCAGCGTATCCTGGACGGCATACTCGACGACACGGCGCACGTCGTACTCTACTCCGAGCGCGGCCGCGGCAAGACCTCGTTGTCCAACCTGACGATCGAGCAGCTCCGGCGCCGTGGCGTCATCGTCGCCCGTTGCGCCTGCGAGGCGGAGACCACCTTCGACACCATGATGCGCGCGCTGGCGCGTGACCTGCCGCGCTCGCTGCTGGCCCAGGGCGATCCGGACGGTGACGACCAGGGTTGCGAGGCGGTGCTGCCGCGGCGTGCGATACGCCCCGCCGACGTGGCCGCGATACCGGCCGCGCTGAGCTGCGACCTGGCCGTGTTCGTGGTGGACGAGTTCGACCGGGTCACCGACCTGGAAACCCGCACCCGCCTGGCCGACACCATCAAGCTGCTGTCCGACCGTGGCCTGCGGCTGTATTTTATGGTCGTCGGCGTGTCGGACACGCTGGAACAGATCATCGGCCAGCATCCCTCCATCCAGCGCAATATCGTGGGCGTGCACCTGCCGTTGCTGCGCGACGACGAGATTGCCGACATGCTGACCAAAGGCGGGCGGCAGGCGGGCATCGCTTTCAACCCGCAGGCCACGGGCGTGGTGCAGGGCGTGGCACGCGGCATGCCGTACATGGCGCAGCTTCTTGGCCTGCGCATCGCGCAATCCGCGCTGCGCCATGCTGAGGACGACGACGCCCAGGCTACGGATACCGACGTGCTGGGGGCCGTCCAGCGCCTGATCGACGAGGCGTCCTCCACCGTGCTGACCACCTATGCCACGCTGAATACCGAGCCGCGTCTCGGTGTGATGCTGCTGCGGCTTGCCGGTGCCGAGCAGGACCAATGGGGCCGGATGACGGTCACCAGGATCGCCGACGACGTGTCGGCCGGCGGCATACGGCTGACCGTGCCGCATTGGCAGCGCCTGCTGGATGCCGGTGTGGTGGCGCAGCCGGAGGGCGAGGCCGGTCCGGCCCAGTTCCGTGACCGTCCGCTGATCTACCACGTGCTGCTGCTGGCCGCGCGCCGGGCGCTGAGGGCGCGCATGGCGGGTGCGGCCGAGATCGACCAGCTGGACATGGCGGCCGGACGGTGAGTCGGCGGCCAGGCAGTCTTCGTGCGGGACAGGCGACGGAAAAACTTTCGCCTGCCGTGTCATTTCGCCTGGGCGCGGCGTTCCTGGACGCGACCTGCTGTTGGCACGGTCTCGTGACGGCGTCCGCGGCCTGTCTGCCACCGGGGTCGGGCGGTCTGCTTCATGGCTGAACGGGATACTAGGACACGACTTCATGGATAGCCTCGTGGAACGCGCCTCCCCCGTGCCTCCTGCGGCGCCAGAGGCCGCCCGCCCCGCTTTGCCGGTGGCCGTCCTGCTGCGGCGGGCCGCGATCCCCATTGCCGTCTGTGCCGCAATCGGGGCCGGCGGCGCGTATCTGTATGCGCGTACGCTGGCGAAATCCTACACCGCCAACGCGCAGGTGGCGGTAGAGGGCGACCAGATCGCCATTCCCGAACTTCAGGGCGCCCTGCGCGCCGACAGCGCGCCCGACCCGATGCCGATGGTGCACACCGAGGTGCAGGCGCTCTCGGCCCGCCAGCTGGTGGAGCAGGTGACGGGGCAGCTGCACCTCGACCGCGATCCCGAGTTCAACGCCGCGCTGCGCCCGCCCACGTTCTTCGGCGGCCTGCGTGACAGGCTGAAGACCCTGCTGCCCGGTTCGGCCGTCGACGCCCAGGCGCCGAACGGCGCGCAGGCGGCGCAGGACGGACTGATAGGGTCCGTGCAGCACAATCTGGTCATCAGCCAGGACAACCGCAGCCTGGTCATCGGCATCGGCTTCTCCGCCCATGACCCGGCTCTGGCCGCGAAGTTCATCAACACGCTGATCACCGACTACATCGACGAGCGCGCGGGGCGCCGCACGTCGGCCGATCTGGGTGCCAACACGGTGGTCACGCAGCGGATCGACCAGGTGCGCAGCGATATCGGGCGCATCGAGAACCAGATGCGCGACCTGCGCGACAAGTCCGGCCTGGTCGGCCTGCGCGCCGGCAGCGTGGGCCAGCAGCAGATGGAGGATCTGGCGAGCGCCGCCTCCCGCGCCACGCTGGACCGCAGCCAGATCGAGGCGAACTACAACCGCGCGCAGGCGCTGGTGGCCGGCGGCTCGTCGGACGCACTGGCCAGCGTGCTCGGTTCGGAGACGATCTCCCGCCTGCGCGAGCAGGAAGCCCAGGCGGCGGAAAAGGTGGCCGACCTGGAGCAGCGCTACGGCCCGGAATACCCGTCGCTGAAGAGCGCGCAGGCCGACCTGTCCGCCACGCGCCGTGAGATCGGTGGCGAGACGCACCGTATCGTCGCCTCGCTGGCGACCCAGCTGAAAGTGGCGCGCGCTCACGAGGCGGACGTGCTCGCGCAGCTCGCCAAGACGCGGCAGTCCGGCGTCACCGCGCAGAACACGCAGGCGCAGCTGGACCAGCTGGCACAGGACGTGGCCACGCGTCGTGATCTGTATCGCACCCTGCTGGAGCGCGAGCAGCAGACGGCGACCACGCCGGTGGGCGATCGCACGCCGGACGTGCGCGTGCTGAGCCGCGCCAGCATCCCGGGCCTGCCGAGCGCGCCCAATACCAAGATGGCCGCGATGTTCGGCGGGCTGGGCGGCGGCCTGCTCGCCTGCATGGCGGCGCTGGGCCTGACCAGGCGGAGCAGCAATGCGGTGGACGGCGCGGCGTTCGCGCGCGCCGCCGGGCTTCATTTGGTTGCAACCTTGCGTGGCCGGGCGGCCGGGCGTGGCCTGTCGGACAAGCTGCTGGCGGGCGGCACCGGGCCGGAAGCGGACGCGATGCGCCTGGCGCGCACGCGCACCGGCCAGTTGTCGCGCACGCCGCCGCGCGTGGTGGGCTTCG
>CAXUOA010000144.1:0-7580 GCA_964252625.1 uncultured Acetobacteraceae bacterium
TTTTTTGGTCCTTTTTTTCAAAAAAGGACTGCTTGCTTTCTTTGCGTCAGCCGCAAGACTGGCTGGTATAACTTCCCTACCAACCCCGCGATGCTCGGACGCTCCACGCACCGTCACACCGCGTGATCAATCCGCCATTGTTTGGAACACCGCGCCGGCCCGGCCGTCCTGGCAGCGTATAGCCTACGAAACGCGTCTGTTGACGTATTCCACCAGCACGCCCGCTTCCCCCAGAACCAGCGCGCTTCGCGCAGCCGGCGTGATTTGCAGCCGCTGCATCAGGTCGATGGGTATGCCGAGCGCCCAGGCGAGCAGCGATTTCAGCACGTCCGCGTGGCTGACCAGGATGAAGTTACCGCCCGGATGCCGCGCGTGCAGGCGCGCGAGGATGGCGGCCGCGCGGGCCTGGACCTGCAGCATCGTCTCGGTCCCCGGCGGGGGCGCCAGGCTGCGATGCGTGTTCCAGAAGATCCAGTCGGCCCGGCCGTCGAGCGCGCTGAAGGCCTGGCCCGTCCAGGGGCCGAAATCCACCTCGTCCAGCGCCGCGTCCGGCTGGGCGTCCAGGCCGAGAACCTGGCCGATTGCGTGGGCCGTCTGCCGCGTGCGCGCCTGCGGACTGGTGAAGATCGCCTGCACGGAGGCGCCGGCAAAGCTCTGGGCCAGGCGCGCGGCTTCGCTCTCGCCCTGCGCGTTAAGCCCGATCGGCGTGCGGCCGGAGAGGGTGGTGCCGACGGCGTCCGTGCTGGCGTGGCGGATGAGGTGGAAGCTTGTGCTGGGCACGGAGGGCTCCGGAAGGAAGAAAGCAAGGCCTTCTTTTTTGAAAAAAAGAAGCAAAAAACTTTTGGTCCCTGTCGGGGGTGCTGAAACGACCGCCGACAGGGAGCAGAAGTTTTTTGGTCCTTTTTTTCAAAAAAGGACTGCTTGCTTACTTGCCTTCCACAAACGCCTCGGTCCGCAACCTTGCCTCGTGATCGTCGAACTGCTCGGGCGGCGATTTCATGAAATAGCTCGACGGTCCGACCAGCGCCCCGCCGATGCCGCGGTCCATCGCCAGCTTCACGCAGCGTACCGCGTCGATCACCACGCCCGCGGAGTTGGGCGAATCCCAAACTTCCAGTTTCAGCTCGCAGTTCAGCGGCGTGTCGCCGAACGTGGTGCCTTCGATGCGTATGTGGCACCATTTGCGATCTTCCAGCCACGGCACGTAATCGCTGGGGCCCACATGGGCGTCACGGTCGGAGAGGTGTTCGGCCAACTGGCTGGTGACAGCACGCGTCTTGGACAGCTTCTTCGATTCGAGCCGCTCGCGCTCGAGCATGTTCATGAAATCGGTGTTGCCGCCGAAATTCAGCTGGTAGGTGCGGTCCACGCGCACGCCGCGCTCACGGAACAGGTTCGCCAGCACGCGATGGACGATGGTGGCGCCCACTTGGCTCTTGATGTCGTCGCCCAGGATCGGCAGGCCGGCTGCTTCGAAACGCGCGCGCCATGCAGGATCGGACGCGATGAACACGGGCACGCAGTTGACGAAGCCGCACCCGGCCGCGAGCGCCGCCTCGGCGTAGTACCGCGTCGCCTGCTCGGAGCCCACCGGCAAATAGGAGACCACGATCCCGGCGCCGGCCGCGCGCAAGGCGGCGGCGGCGTCGACGGGTGCGGCCGGGCTTTCCTGCACAACGTCACGCACGTAACGGCCCAGCCCGTCCAGCGTGGGGCCGCGCAGCACGGTGACATTGGTGGGTGCGACATCGGCGAAGATGCGCGTGTTGTTCGGCGCGGCGCCTATGGCCTCCGCCAGGTCCCGGCCCACCTTGGCGTCCGAAATGTCGAACGCGGCCACCACTTCGATGTCCGCCACATGGTAGCCGCCGAGCGTCACGTTCATCAGGCCGGGCACGCGGTCGGCGGGGTCGGCGGCGGCGTAGAAGGTGATGCCCTGGACCAGGGATGACGCGCAGTTACCAACCCCCACAATCGCCACGCGTGCCTTGGACAATGCTTCAACCCAACCTTATGCCGGCCTTGCCCGATCCTCGGGCGGGTGGTGGAACGATTTCGCAAGGTAAGAAGTTGCTGGCCAACCACGAGACCGCGAGCGCCGGAACCGCCTGGGCGCCACTCCTGTTCTTAGCGTATCAATCTGGATGAGGAGCGACCGCGATGGATGATGCCAAGCCGCACGAAGTGCACCTGCCCGAACGGGCGGAGGAAGCGCGCAACCTGGCCAGCGAGGGCCTGGAGGAGCTGCAGCACGGCAACAAGGAAGAGGGCAAGTTCCTGATCGACGAGGCCCGGGCGCTGGACAAGGCCGCGGCGGATGAGGTGGTCAAGAACAAGTAGCCTGTGGGCTTTGCATAGGGAGGGTGTCGTGCGCAGCACGCTCTGACATGACGCCCTTTGGATCCTGCTGATAGTCAGTCCTAGGTCCCAATCTATCAGCAGTCCTGACAGATGGGGGTCTGGAGCCTCGAGGCCCCAGCGGGGTTTGGGGCAGAGCCCCATTCTTAGCATCCTAGGACAACTAACCGGAAAATGCCCCGACGGGCGTCTCCTTCTGTCGTGCGTTCAGGCTGAGCAGCCGTTCGAAATAGGCGATCGTCCGCCCCAGCCCCTGCTCCAGCGGCACGTTCGGCTTCCAGCCCAGCGTGCCGCGGGCCAGCGTGATGTCCGGGCAGCGTTGCAGCGGGTCGTCCTGCGGTAAAGGGGCATGGACCAGCTGGGAACGTGCCCCCGTCATCGCGATCACGCGCTCGGCCAGTTCGCGCACCGTGATCTCGTGCGGGTTACCCAGGTTGATCGGCCCGGTGACGCTGTCCGGCGTGGCCATCATGCGCACGAACCCGTCGATCAGGTCGTCCACGTAGCAGAACGCCCGGGTCTGCAGCCCGTCACCATACAGCGTGATGTCCTGCCCAGTGAGCGCCTGGATGATGAAGTTGGAGACCACGCGGCCGTCCTGCGGGTGCATGCGCGGGCCGTAGGTGTTGAAGATGCGCACCACCTTCACCCGCGTTCGGTGCTGGCGGTGATAGTCGAAGAACAGCGTCTCCGCGCAGCGCTTGCCCTCGTCGTAGCAGGCGCGCGGGCCGAGCGGGTTCACGTTGCCCCGGTAGGTCTCCGGCTGCGGGCTGACCGTGGGGTCGCCGTAGACCTCGCTGGTGCTGGCCTGGAACACGCGGGCCCGCGTGCGCTTGGCCAGGCCCAGCATGTTGATGGCGCCGACCACGCTCGTCTTGGTCGTCTGCACCGGGTCGAACTGGTAGTGGATCGGGCTTGCCGGGCAGGCCAGGTTGTAGATCTCGTCCACTTCCACGTAGAGCGGGAAGGTGATGTCATGGCGCATCGCCTCGAAGTTCGGGTCGCCCAGCAGGTGGCCGATATTGTCCTTCGAGCCGGTGAAGTAGTTGTCCACGCACAGCACGCTGTGGCCGTCGCCGAGCAGGCGCTCGCAGAGGTGGGAGCCGAGAAAGCCGGCGCCGCCGGTGACCAGGACCTTCTTCTTGGTGATGCTCATGGGGCTTGCGGCGGCTTTCCTGGGGTGCAGGGCTGGGAGTCTGGCCTGAAACGGCCTGGGTGACAAAGGCAAGCCTGCCTTTTTCGGAAAAAAAGGAACAGACACCTTCCGGCCTCTCCGCGGTTCGGGTGTTCCGAGGGCAGCCGATGGTTCACCGGCGCAGGGCAGCAACGAGGATCTCCGCATGGGCAACGCGCAAACGAGCTGGGTTCGAACGGCCAACGACCCGGGCTGTGATTTCCCGATCCAGAACCTGCCGTTCGGCATCTTCTCCACCCCGCAGGAGGCCACGCCGCGCGTGGGGGTGGCGATCGGCGACCTCATCCTGGATCTGGCCAGGCTCGGCGACCGCCTGCCGGACCCGGGCGGCTGCTTCGGCCAACCGGCGCTGAACGGCCTGATCGCCCAGGGGCCGGCGTATTGGCGCGGCCTGCGAGACGCGCTCACGGCGTTGCTGAGGGAGGGCAGCACGCTGGCCGGGGATGCCGCCGCCCAGGCGCGCGTGCTCGTCAGGCAGGCGGACGCCACCATGCACCTGCCGGTGGCCATCGGCGGCTACACGGATTTCTACGCCTCGCGCGACCACGCGCAGAATGTGGGCGCGCTGTTCCGCGACCCGGCGCGTGCGCTGAACCCGAACTGGCTGGAGATGCCGGTGGGCTATCACGGCCGGGCGTCCTCGGTGGTGGTCAGCCCCACGCCGGTGCGCCGGCCAATGGGACAGATCAGGCGGCCGGACGCGGCGCGCCCCGTGCTGGCACCCTGCGAGCGGCTGGATTTTGAGCTGGAGCTCGGCACCATCATCGGCGTGCCGAGCGCACTGGGCGAGCGCGTGTGCATGACGGACGCCGAGTCGCACGTCTTCGGCGTGGTGCTGCTGAACGACTGGAGCGCGCGCGACGTCCAGCTCTGGGAGGCGCAGCCGCTGGGGCCGTTCAACGCGAAGAACTTCGCCACCAGTATCTCGCCCTGGGTGGTGACACTGGACGCGCTGGCGCCGTTCCGCGTTGCCCAGCCCGTGCAGGACCCGGAACCGCTGGAATATCTGCGCCCCGCGGGCAGGCAGGGTTTCGACATCGCGCTGGAGGTGGCTGTGCAGCCGGTCGGCGCAGCGCCGGTGACCGTCACGCGCACCAATTTCGCGCACATGTACTGGACGATGGCGCAGCAGATCGCCCATCACACGGTCGGCGGCTGCAACCTCAACATCGGTGACCTGCTGGGCTCCGGGACCGTGAGCGGGCCGGGGCCCGGCGAGCAGGGCTGCCTGCTGGAGCAGAGCCTGAACGGGGCGCGGTCGGTGCCGGGCCTGGCGCACAGCTTCCTGCAGGACGGCGATACGGTCTTCCTACGCGGTTACGCACAGGCGGAGAACTACCGCGTAGGGTTCGGGGTCTGCGCAGGCAAGATAGAAAGGCAAGCAGTCCTTTTTTGAAAAAAAGAAGGCCTTGCCTGCCTTTACTGCGCCGGCGGCAAAGACGGCAGATGCAGGTATCCCGGCTGCGGTGACATCTGCTGCGGCGGCGCTGGTGCCGCCGGGTCCACATAGCCGTTCTCGTCAGGCGCCGCCGGCACCGGGGTCAGCGCCTGCCCCTCCGGCGCGGCAGGCGGCAGCGGCGGTGGCGCGGGCACCGGCGGCGGCGTACCTGGCACGTCCAGCGGTTGCGCCACCACGGGCGCGGGCACGCTGCCCGGCGTCACCAGCCAGGCGCCCAGGCTGCGGCGTATCTGGAACTCCAGCTCCACGTTCATCGCGTCCATCATCTGCCTGGTCAGGGTGTACAGCGCCGCCGTGCCATTTTCCGGGTCCGATCCGGGAACGTACTGGCGGGAAACCTCGGCTTCGGCGAAACCGCTGCGCACGCCGCCCTCGCCGATCAGATCCAGGTGGATGGCAAGACGGCCGCTCAACCCGCCGCCGGGGCCCCGTACGATGCTCGCCTGGTCGATGACGAAATTGGCCTGGCCCTGCGTTCCGGCGGCGAACAGCCGGTCATGCGCCATCTGCTGCAACGCCTGGGCGGGGATCACCGGCGAGGAGCTGGCGACGTCCTGCGGGCTGACGGGCAGGCTGCGGTCCTGCACCTGTATGCTGCCCACGTTCAGGCGCAGCTTGCTCAGGTAGCCGTATTGCAGGGGGGCGAAGGTTTGCTGGATTGCGGGGGTGTCGTCGGCGCAGGCGGTGACTAGCAGGCAGACCAGGAGGACAGGAAGCAAGCAGTCCTTTTTTGAAAAAAAGGACCAGAAAACTTTTGCTCCCTCTCGGCGGCTGCTGAAACGGCGCGCGACAGCGGAGTCAAAAGTTTTTTGCTTCTTTTTTTCAAAAAAGAAGGCTTTGCTTGCTTCTCTCATTCTGCCGCCTGGCTGCTAACGTCATGTCGGGGAAAGCGGAAATCATACTTACAGAACTCGCACGTCATGACGATGTCACCATCCACCACCATATCGTCCAGATCGGCGTCCGAGAAACTGCCCAATATGCCCGCCAGTTTCGCGCGTGAGCAGCGGCAGCCATAGGCGAGTGCCCGCGGCAGGTCGATCTCCACGCCCTCGGTGCCGAACAGGCGCCACACCAGCGCGTCCGGCGCAATGGTGTCGTCCAGCATCTCGGCGTCGGTCAGCGTGGCGGCCAGCGCGGTGGCGGTGCGCCAGGCTTCGTCCTGCGCCGCCTGGTCCAGCTCGGGGTCGATGCCGCCCTCGCCCGCCACGCGCTCCAGGATCAGGGCGGCGGCGCGCCAGCCGTCCGGCGTCTGCCCAGCGGCCAGGCGCACGTCGTATTGCAGCTGCTCGCTGGTGCGGAAGTAATGCAGCGCCATGTCGGACAGGGTCTCGCCTTCCAGCGAGACGATGCCCTGGTAGCGCTCCGTGTCGCTGCCCTGGTCCACGGTGAAGGCGAGGTAGCCGGCGCCCAGCAGCTGCGCGGCTGTGGGACGCGACGTCTCCGCCAGCAGGGCCGCCAGCCGGTCCTCGTCGGCGCGCGCGTAGCCGCGCAGCGCGCCTTCCTGCGTGCAGTCCGACAACAGCATGGGCACCGGCCCGTCCCCCTTGGCCTGCAGCGAGAAGCTGCCGCGGTATTTCAGCGCGCTCGACAGGCCGGCCGCCAGGGCCAACGCCTCGCCGGCCAACCGCGTCACCGCCGGCGCATTGTGGTGCCGGGCGAGCAGGGCGTCGGCGAGCGCGCCCAGGCGGACCAGACGGCCGCGCACCGGCCGGCTGGGCAGATGGAAGGGAGTGATGCCGCTGGTGACGACGATGCCGGGCACGTCCGGCCGGTTGGTGTCCAGGATGATGGGGGTGGCGGTCATTGGCCGAAGATAGGGAGACTGGCGGCCCGGCAAAAGGCGCGTAGGCCGCCTTCCTGCCTGCGGCCCGTCGAGACGGCGACCGGATCGTCGCCGCGGACCAGGAAACCGATGGTCGGCGGCCTTGCGCGCGAAATCGTCCAGCACGTGCCGCCCTCGCGCGGTGATCACGTCGCTGTGGCTGTCGAAGAAGACCATCGCCGGCCAGGAGAACGCCCGCCGTCAACCGGCCATGACATCGGGCTGCACACCGAAGCGCCCCCGGGCAGGGCCGGCGGCACGCTGTCCGCCCGTGCCGGTGCAGACCACGGTGACCAGCAGGCCAGCCTTTGCCCGGCGATGCCGGCAACGCCGCCGCTCCGTCATCGGAGAACCGCTTCTCACAAGCGTGCCGCCGTTTGCGGCCGGTCTCGCAGGGTTTCGAAAAACGACCGCAGCAACTCCCCGCACTCCGTCTCCCGCACCCCGCCTGTCACCTCCGGCACGTGCAGGCACCCTGGTGCGGCGAACACCCGCGCGCCGTGCTCCACGCCCCCACCCTTCGGATCATAGGCGCCGAATACCAGGCGTCGGACGCGGAAATGCACGGCGGCCGCGGCACACATGGCGCATGGCTCCAGCGTCACCCACAGGTCACAGCCGGTCAGCCGCGTGCTGCCCAGCCTGGCCGCGGCCGCGCGCATCGCCAGCAGCTCGGCATGCGCGCTGGCGTCGTGCGTGGCCTCGGTGGCGTTGCCGGCTTCGGCCAGCACGCTGCCGTCGGG
>CAXUOA010000145.1:0-7558 GCA_964252625.1 uncultured Acetobacteraceae bacterium
ACGGCGGCCGGGATCATTGCCGCAACTGGGATTGGGTGGCCACCCGCCTGGCCCCCGACTACCACGTGATGGCGCCGGACCTGCGCGGCCACGGGGACAGCGCGTGGGCCGATGCCGGCGGCTACAACATGGCCGGCTTCATCTACGACCTGGCGCAACTCGTCCACCAGCAAACCCAGGCGCCCATCACCCTGATCGGCCACTCGCTCGGCGGCAGCGTGGCCACGCGATTCACCGGCCTCTACCCGGAACTGGTGCAGCGCCTGGTCTGCATAGAAGGCCTGGGCCCCTCGCCGGCGATGGAGGCGGAAATGGCCGCCAAGCCGGTCGAGACCAGGCTGCGCGGCTGGGTGGAGGAGCAGCGGCAGCTGGCAGCCCGCCAGCCGCGCCGCTATGCCGCGTTCGCGGACGCACTCGCCCGCATGCGGGCGGAAAACGAGCATCTGTCCGAGGCCCAGGCCGAGCACCTGACCCGCCACGGCGTGCGCCAGAACGAGGACGGCACGTATAGCTGGAAATTCGACCCCTATATCCGCTCCTGGCTCCCCGTGGACACCACGCGTGACGACATACGCCGCCTGTGGGGACGCATCATTTGCCCCACGCTGCTGGTGTATGGCACGCAAAGCTGGGCCAGCAACCCCGCGCTGGACGGGCGCGCCGCGTATTTCCAGAATGCGACAGTGGCAATGATCGAGGGCGCGGGACATTGGGTGCAGCATGACCGGCTGGAGGCGTTCTTGCGGGTGACGCTGGAATTTCTGAAGGGATAGCGAAGGAAGCAAGCAGTCCTTTTTTGAAAAAAAGGACCAAAAAACTTTTACTACCTCGCATCTGCAACAGTCGGATGCCACCGGATACACCGAAGCGGCTGAACCACGAGGGAGCAAAAGTTTTTTGCTTCTTTTTTCCAAAAAAGAAGGCCTTCCTTCCCTGCTCTGCTCTAAAACCCGGCCATGCTGAAAACGGCGACACTAGCCTGCCTGCTGCCAGCCGCCGCCTGGGCCCAGGAAGCCGCTCCGGCCGATGCGCCGCCGCAGACATGGGCGATACACGCGCAATCCACGTTCGAGGACCAGTACCACCCCGCCTTCGCCTCGCCGTTCCGCGGGCCGAACAGCCTGGACCCCGGCAGCCGCGGCGACGAGACGTTCGACCTGACGCTGTATGCCGGCGTGCGTCCCTGGCCCGGCGCCGAGCTGTGGGTGAACCCGGAGGTGGACCAGGGCTTCGGGCTGAGCAACACGCTAGGCATCGCCGCCTTCCCGAGTGCCGAGGCCTACAAGGTCGGCTCCGCCACGCCCTACGTGCGCGTGCCGCGCCTGTTCTTCCGGCAGACCATCGATCTTGGGGGCGCCAGGCAGCCCGTCGACCCCGACCTGAACGTGCTGGGCGGCTCGCAGACGGCCGACCGCGTGGTGTTCTGGATCGGCAAGTTCGGCGTGCCTGACGTGTTCGACACCAACGCCTATGCCAACAACCCGCGCGGCGATTTCTCCGACTGGGCGCTGGTGAACACGGGCTCGTTCGACTACGCCGCCGACGCCTGGGGCTTCACCTACGGCACGGCGGTGGAATGGTATCAGGACTGGTGGACGCTGCGCGCCGGCGGCTTCGCACTGTCCCGCGTGCCGAACAGCACGCAGCTGGACACCAGCGGCAGCCAGTTCCAGTTGGTGGCCGAAGCCGAGGAGCGCCACACGCTCTGGGGCCAGGACGGCAAGCTGAAGGTGACCGGATTTCTCACGCGCGGCCGCATGGGCGATTACAGCGACGCCATCGTCCTGGCCGAGCAGACCGGCACCACGCCCAGCACGGCGGACGTGCGGCAATACCGCAGCCGGTCCGGCGTCAGCCTCAACCTGGAACAGGCGGTCACCAAGGATCTCGGCCTGTTCCTGCGCACCGGGCTGGCCGAGGGCGGCCGCGAGCCCTACGAATTCACCGACATAGACAGGACGTTCGCCATCGGCCTGTCGTTGCAAGGCAAACGCTGGGGCCGGCCGGACGACACCCTGGGACTGGCGACGGTGATCGATGGCATATCGCACCGCCACAAGGAGTACCTGGCCGCCGGCGGATTGGGCATATTGGTGGGCGACGGCGCATTGCCGCAAACGGGGCCGGAGCAGGTGGTCGAGACGTATTACCGGCACGCTTTGGCGCCCTACGCGCAGGTGACGGCAGATTATCAGTTCGTCGACAACCCTGGATATGACAGGGTGCGCGGGCCGGTCTCCATCCTCGGTGTCCGCCTCCATCTGCAATATTGATCAGCCGCTTCGTGCCGCAGGCCGCAGCGTCCTCTGACCGGCGCCTACCGCGTGCGCCAGGACGCGATCATCACCCCGCCCATGACGATGAGGACGCCACCCGCCAGCACAGGCAGCGTGGGCGGGCGACGGAAGACGACCGCGTTTATCACCTGCGCCGTGACGAAGAACACGGCCACGTAGGCACCGAGCAGACGCCCGAAATCCCAGCCCGGCTGGTTCACCAGCGTGCCGTAAGCGGTCAGCACGACAGCGCCGGCCGTGATCCAGGCGATCCGGGCGCCCGCGGCACTTCGGCCGAGGCCGGCGCGGATGATTGCGTCACCTCCTGCTTCCAGCAGTGCCGCTGCTATCAAAAAGACCGCGGCTTTCATGGGTTTTTGGTGAAGATAAGGAAGCAAGGAAGGCCTTCTTTTTTGCAAAAAAGAAACAAAAAAGACTTTTGGTTCTCCGGTGCTGATAATTTCATTGCGTTCGATAATAACCCGACTGCTTCGGATTTGGAAGGCGGAGTTTTTGAACAAACCTGCCAGAGTTGTGCACTCCGTCCGTGGCTTTTACACCGCCTTTATGGCTTGCTCGCGATATTACGATAGACCCTTTACGCTGCACAGCAATATTGCAGCCTCCACACGAATGCCCGCCCGAGGGCGCAAGGAGCCGATTTGACCAGATCATGCCATGCCGCAGGTGCGGTGATCGCATACCTTGCGGCATACACTGCAGCCTGGGCGCAGACACAGCCCACCACCACGGCAGCGCCCGTGCCGGAAGCAGCGCCGCCGCCGGTCGATTGCTCGAAGAACCCTGACCCCTACAAGAACTATTCCTGCCTGGATGCCTATCTGGGAACCGGAATCGGCGAACGCCTGCTCAACTACTACAGGCTCGAACTGGGCCAGTCCTCCGCACCGTCGGACCCGAACGCGCCACCCGGCCGCATTGCCGGCTGGCCCGCCACGCCGGAGACGACGCCGCCCGAGCCGTTCACCGAGTGGCCCTACGGCGGCACCACGTCCATCGGCGTCTCCCGCCCCGCCTCCATCGACAGCCCGCTCATGGTGGCCATCGCCAACACCTCGGTCGGCCATTTCCTGGCGGACGCGCACATCCAGATCTACGGCTGGCTCGATCCCGGTTTCAACATCAGCACGAACAGCCAGAAGCCGGCCGGCAACGCGCCGATCGCCTATGCCTACACGCCGAACACGATTCAGCTCGACCAGGCCGTGGTCTATATCGAGCGCGTGCCGGACACCGTACAGACGGACCACATCGACTGGGGCTTCCGCCTGTCCGGCCTGTATGGCGAAAACTATCGCTACACCACAGCCTACGGCGTGGCCAGCTACCAGCTGCTGAAGCGAAACGACGTCAACGGCTACGATTTCCCGATGGTGTACGCGGAAGTCTTCATACCCGGCTTCTTCCACGGCATAAACATACGTGTCGGCCGCTACATCTCGCTGCCGGATATCGAGGCGCAGCTGGCGCCGAACAACTACATGTACACCCACTCTTTGACATACGCGGTGGACAACTACACCAACACCGGCATCGTCGCCACCACGGCGATCACGCCGAACCTGTTCCTGCAGACGGGCGTGGAGGTGGGCACGGAGGCAGCGATCTGGCACGTTGGCAAGCAGGAGACCAACTTCGATCCGAGCGTGCTGTATCCGGGGAACACCTTCAAGAAGGACCCCGGCGCGCAGTTCCCCACCTTCACGGTCTGCGTGCGTTACACCTGGAACAAGGGTAACGACAACATCCAGCCCTGTGCGAACGGCATCAATGGCGGCCAGTGGGGCTACAACAACCTGCAATGGTACGGCTTCACGTACTACCATAAGTTCAACGACCACTGGCACGCCGACATGGAGTTCTACGACGAGTTCCAGCGCGGCGTGCCGAACGCCAACAACCCGGCCGTGCAGACGATCTACGCCAATGGCGGCACGCCGTTCTCGCCGCAATATACGCCGGTGAACGGCCCGAACCTGGCGCATTGCAACAGCGTGACGGTGTTGCGCTGCACGGCGACCGGCATCGGGGTCACCGGATACTTAAACTACTCGCCCGACCCGCTCGACAATTTCTCGTTCCGCCCGGAATACTACGCGGACGAGCAGGGCCAGCGCACCGGCACCAAGGCCGACTACTACGAGTTCTCGCTCGGCTGGCAGCACTGGCTCTCGCCGCAGGTCGAGATGCGGCCCGAAGTGGGGTACTACCGCTCGATCAACGCCTACGCGTTCAACGGCAACCCGACACACGGTGTGGCACCCGACAAGAACTACACCGTCTTTGCCGGCGGCGACCTGATCGTGCACTTCTAGGCAAGCAGACAGGCAGTCCTGCTTCCCGTCGGGCGCCGCGCGGCGCCCGACGGGAAGCAGCTTGCTCTATGCCCTGCGTGACTATGATGACGCTGCGGGCGGACACGCCCGACGACACGGTGTAGACCGACCGGAGCGCCCTGCCGGGCGTTCGCCTTGTGCTTCTTAAAAAGGAGCGCTTGCTTTCCACCCTGCGGCCGGGCCAGTCAGTCCGGATGCGCGTAGCCCTTCTGCAAGGACCGGAAGCACCCGGCACGAAAGCCGCGATGCTGGCCAGGCTGCGCCACGCCGCAAGCCAGGCCGCCTTCGCCGGTGCGCAGCTGCTGGTGCTGCCGGAACTGTTCCTGACCGGCTACAACATCGGCGCACAGGCCCTGCGGGCCGGGGCGGAAGCGGTGGACGGCCCGGCCGCGGCACAAGCCGCCGCCATCGCGCGCCAGTCCGGTGTGGCGCTGCTGTACGGCTATCCCGAGCGCGGCGCGGATGGCCGGCTCTACAACAGCGCGCTGCTTCTTGGACACGCCGGCGAGACGCTGGCCAATTACCGCAAGACGCACCTGTTCGGTGACATGGAACGCGCGGTCTTCAGCCCGGGCGAGGCGCCGTTCGTGCTGGCGGACTTGGCCGGCACCCGTGTGGGCCTGCTGATCTGTTACGATGTGGAATTTCCGGAGCTGGTGCGCGGGCTGGCAGTGCGCGGCGCCGGGCTGGTGGCCGTGCCCACGGCGCTGATGCGGCCCTATCACTTCGTGCCGCGCATGATGCTGCCCGTGCGCGCGTTCGAAAACCAGGTGTTCCTGATCTACGCCAACCGCTGCGGCATGGAATCCGGCATGGATTACGTCGGCGAAAGCTGCATCGTGGCCCCGGACGGCAGTGCGCTGGCCCGCGCCGGTGCGCAAGAGGCGTTGCTGACCGCCACGCTGGACGATGCGGCCATGGCGGAGTCGCGCGCCGCCAACACCTATCTTCGGGACCGCCAGACCAGGCACTACCGGGAGCCGGAGGCGCCGTCATGAGCGTCCTGCATCCCGAGACGCAGGAGACCTCGCACGCCGAACGCGCGATCACGACCTTCGGTCCGGATTTTCCGTTCGCGTTCGACGACTGGCTGCGCAACCCTGCAGGCCTGGGCCGGCTGCCGTCGCATCTGCTCGGCTGCGAGGTGGCCATCGTCGGCGGCGGCATCGCCGGCGTGGTCGCCGCCTACGAACTGATGAAGCTCGGCCTCAAGCCGGTCATCTACGAAGCCGGCCGTCTCGGCGGCCGGCTGCGCAGCGAGGCGTTCGAGGGCGACAGCGGCATCATCGCCGAACTCGGCGGCATGCGATTCCCGAAATCCTCGGTGTGCTTCTACCATTATCTCGATCTCGTCGGGCTGCGCACGCAGCCGTTCCCCAATCCGCTGGATCCCGCAACACCCTCCACCCTGCTCGATCTGGAAGGCGACCAGGTGTATGTGGAGGGTGACGCGAACCTGCCGCCGGTGCTGCGCGAAATCTCGGCGGCCTGGCGCGACGCGCTGGAGGAGCACGCCGATTTCAGCACCGTGCAGCACGCCATACGGACGCGCGACGTGCCCACGCTCAAGCAGCTCTGGAACCGCCTGGTGCCGCTGTGGGACGAACGCACCTTCTACGACTTCGTGGCCACGTCGCGCGCGTTCCAGAGCCACCCGTTCCGCCACCGCGAGATCTTCGGCCAGGTCGGCTTCGGCACCGGCGGCTGGGACAGCGACTTTCCCAACTCCATGCTGGAAATCCTGCGTGTGGCCTTCACCAACCTGGACGAGGACCAGCGTCTGGTCGTCGGCGGCGTGGAACAGTTGCCGCGACGGCTTTGGGCACACGCGCCTGCGGGCTGCGTGCATTGGCCGGCGGGAACATCCCTCAGCACGTTGCACCAGGGCTCACCGAAACCGGGCGTCACCAGGATAGCGCGCAACGGCGCCAACCTCGCCGTCACCGACCGCTGGGGCGGCGTGAAATCCTACCCCGCCGTGCTCGTCACCTGCCAGTCCTGGCTGCTCACCACGCATATCGACACCGACGAGAACCTGCTCTCCCACCCGCTGTGGATGGCGCTGGACCGCACGCGCTACATGCAATCCTCCAAGACGTTCGTGATGGTGGACCGGCCGTTCTGGCGGGACCGCGATCCGCAGACCGGGCGCTACACGATGAGCATGACGCTCACCGACCGCCTGACACGCGGCACCTACCTGTTCGACGAGGGCGAAGGCAGGCCCGCCAGCATCTGCCTGTCCTATTCCTGGATGGGCGACGCGCTGAAGGTGCTTCCGCTTCCCATAGACCAGCGCGTGTCGCTGATGCTGCGCGCGCTGGCCAAGGTGTACCCGAACGTGGATATCGCCAGCCACATCATCGGCAACCCGATCACGGTCTCCTGGGAATCCGATCCGAACTTCCTCGGCGCCTTCAAGGGCGCACTGCCCGGCCATTACCGCTATAACCACCGCATGTACAGCCACTTCATGCAGGATGGCGTGCCGCCGGCGGAACGCGGGCTTTTCCTCGCCGGTGACGGCATCTCCTGGACGCCGGCCTGGGCGGAAGGGGCGATCACGACGGCGTTGAACGCGGTGTGGGGGATCGTCCGTCACCTGGGCGGCAGCAGCGCGGCTGGGAATGCCGGGCCGGGGGACGTGTTTTCGGAGATCGGTCCGCTGGTTCTGCCGGGATGATACGCGGTGATCGATTGGGCAAGGTTGGAGCTCTGCCTCAAACCCCGCTAGCGCCTCCTGTCAGGACCGCTGACGGATAATACCACCCGTTTTGCGGCTGACGCAGGGAAAGCAAGCAGTCCTTTTTTGAAAAAAAGGACCAAAAAACTTTTGCTCCCCGTCGCATCTGCGGCAGTCAGCTGCCCTTGGATCGATCGAGGCATCTGAGCCTGCGCAGGAAGCAAAAGTTTTTTGCTTCTTTT
>CAXUOA010000146.1:0-7464 GCA_964252625.1 uncultured Acetobacteraceae bacterium
GGAAGCAAGGCCTTCTTTTTTGCAAAAAAGAAGCAAAAAACTTTTACTTTCCCGCCTGCCCGAAAGTTCGTGGAAGTTATGCCAGCGCAGCAGCTTGCAGGAGCAGGCAGCGCTTTCGAGCAGCCGTGGGAGGAAAAGTTTTGTGCTTCTTTTTTTCAAAAAAGAAGGCCTTGCTTTCTTCCTTGCTTTTCTTGCCGCCCCCGCCAGCGCCCAGCTCTACCGCCCGCCGGCGCAGCATTTTCCCACGCTGAACATGAACGCCCAGCCGCTGTCCGGCAACGCGCCCGTCACCTTCCAGGCCGACAGCGTCACCTACGACAAGACGAACGGCCTGGTGACGGCGGACGGGCACGTGCAGGCCTGGCAGAACGACCACGTCCTGATGGCGGACCGCCTCACCTTCGACCGCAACACCAACGTCGCCGCCGCATACGGCCACGTGGTCATCTCGGAGCCGGACGGGCAGGTGCTGTTCGCCGATTACGCCGAGCTGGGCCAGGGGATGCGCAACGGCGTGCTGACGGCGATGCGCGCGCTGATGGCCGAGAACGCGAAGATGGCGGCGAACGGCGCCCGGCGCACCGAAGGCAAGCTGAACATCATGAGCCGCGGCGTGTATTCCACCTGCGACGTCTGCGCCAAACATCCGGACTACGCGCCGATCTGGGAGATACGCGCGTTCCAGATCACCCAGGACCTGGAGCACAAGCGCATCGAGTACAAGGATGCCTACCTGGACGCCTACGGGCTGCCCGTCCTGTACCTGCCGTATTTCTCCATGTCGGATCCCTCGGTGAAGCGGCAGAGCGGGCTGCTGGCGCCCAGCATAGGTGCCACCGACCATTACCTCGGCACGTTCATCCGGCAACCCTACTACCTGGTGATCGACGACCAGTCAGACGTGACGCTGACGGGAACGCTGGGAACCGAGCAGGGCCCGCAGCTGGAGGCGCTCTACAACCGGGCGCTGAACAACGGCGTGCTGCGGCTGGACGGCGCCGTCGCGCGCGACGAGGGCACCACGGCCGGCTACTTCTTCGGCCACGGATTGTTCGACTGGAACGACACCTGGCGCTACGGCTTCGACGTGAACCTGGCCAGTTCGGTCGCCTACATGCGCGATTTTCAGGTGCCGGGCTACGGCGCGAACCTGCTGAGCAGCCAGCTTTATATCGAGGGTTTCGGCGTCGGCTCGTACGCCAAGCTGGACATACGCAGCTATCAGGGCCTGAACGCCACGGTGAACCAGAACCTGCTGCCCTACGTCCTGCCGCGCTACCAGTACAGCTATTTCGGCGAGCCGGATGCGCTCGGCGGGCGGCTCAGTTTCGACACCATGGAGTGGAACCTGCTGCGCGACCAGGGCAGCAACGACCAGCAGCTGGCAGCCAAGCTGCAATGGGACCGCCCGTTCTCCGGCCGGCTGGGCGAGCAGTGGCTGTTCACCGCGCAGGCCCAGGGTGCGGTGTACAACGGCAACGTCCTGGACGGGCAGCCGAACTACCAGGATACGGACGTGGCGACCGGCGTGCACGGCCAGGGCCAAATGGCGCTGCGCCTGAACTGGCCGTTCGTGCGCGGCACCGGCAGCGGCGGCAACGAGGTGATCGAGCCGATCATGCAGGTGATCGCGGCGCCGCAGAGCGGCAACAACCCGCACGACAACATACCCAACGAGGACTCGCTGGATTACGAGTTCACCGACGCCACCCTGTTCAGCCTGAACCGGTTCGGCGGCTATGACCGCTATGACGGCGGCGTGCGGGTGAACGCGGCCTTGCGCGCGGAGTGGAACACGGCGAACGGCCAGAAGCTGGAAGGCCTGATCGGCGCGTCCTACCAGGAGCACATCGACCACGACCTCTATCCGCAATTCCAGCCCTATAACGGCTTCGAGACGGGCGCTCACCTTTCGGACATCGTCGGCCGGATCAACTACGTTCCCAACGCGCTGATAGACTTCACCGGCCGCACGCGGGTGGACCACGACAACGGCGACATACGGTTCGTCGACGCAATCAGCCATTTCGGGGTGCCCGTCGCGCGGTTCGATCTCGGCTACATCTACAGCGCCAACAACCCGTACCTGCTCTACCTGAACAACTTCAATCTCGGCGACACGATCACGTCCCTTGGCACGCCGCTGCTGATAAAAGGCCTGCCGCCGAACTACACGGTGCCCAGGCAGGAGGTCACCGCCGCGTTCCGCTCGCACTTCAACCAGTACACGCTGAACCTGAACGCGCGGCGTGACCTGCAGACCGGCCAGCTCGTCTCCGCCGGCGGAGACATACGGTGGGAGAACGAGTGCCTGATCTTCGACGTGTTCGCCAACCGGCGCTTCACCTCGATCGCCGGCGACAACGGCGACACGACCGTCGTCTTCACCATCACGCTCAAATCCATCGGCGGCTTCGGCGTCAACGGATAGCACGCGGAGGCCGCCCGCCGGGCATGCACGCGTCCGGCAGGCAGACTGCGAGACAGCAGTGTTTCGCTTCTTTCTTTCAGGATAGAAGTGCTTTCTTCGTCAAACATGACCGTCGAAAGGTCACATCGCATGCGTCCGCTCCTGATCACCCTGTGCCTGGCCGCCGCCCTGCCCGCCTATGCCGCCTCCAAGGCAGTGCCGCCGCCGAAGCCGGGCCCGGCCGCTTCCCCCACGGCGCCGGCCGAACCTGCCGACGGCATCGTGGCGGTGGTCAATGGTGACGTGATCACCAGGGCGGACGTGGACAACAGGGCCAGGCTGTTCGCGCTGACGACGGGCCAGCCCATCGCGCCGGAGACGCTGAAGCTGCTGCGCCCGCAGATCACCCGCCAGCTGATCGAGGACCGGCTGGAGATGCAGGAGATCCAGCACCGCAAGATCGCGGTCACCGATGCCGAGGTGGCCACCGCCATCAAGGAGATCGAGACGCGCAACCACCTGCCGCCAGGCGGCCTGCAGGACAAGCTGTCCGGGCAGGGCGTGTCGCGCTCCACCCTGATTGCCCAGATACGCACGCAGCTCGGCTGGACGCGCGTCCTGCGGCAGGAGATCTCCGAACGGGGGCGTGTCTCGCCGGGCGAGATCGCCGTGCAGGAGAAGCTGTTCCATGACGACCAGGGCAAGCCGCAATACCGGCTGGCGGAGATCTTCGTGGCGGCCGAGGACCCGGGCCACGTGAACGACGCCAAGAAATTCGCCGACACGGTGATCCAGCAGCTGCACGCGGGCGCCCCGTTCGGCATCGTGGCCGCCGAGTTCAGCCAGAGCCAGACCGCACTGGAAGGCGGCGCGCTGGGCTGGAAGCGCCCCGATCAGCTGGACCCTGCGGTGGCCAGGCTGGTGGCCGAAATGCCGGTCGGCGCCATAAGCAACCCCGTCCGCGTGGCTGGCGGGTTCGACGTCGTGACGCTGCAGGAAAAGCGGCTGGTCGGCACGGACCTGGCCAACGTGCTGACGCTGCGGCAGGCATTCTACCCCTTCCCCTCGGCGCTGGACCCGCAGAACCCCACCCCCGAGCAACGCAAGGCGCTGCTGGACGGGCAGAACCTCTCCAAGAACGCGCATAGCTGCGACGACGTCGAGAACGCCAACAAGGCGGCCGGCAACCACCGCCCGGCAGACCCGGGCGCCGTCCGTCTGGAGCGCCTCAGCGGGCCGATGCAGTCCCTGTTGGGCGGCCTGGCGGCCGGCCAGGCGAGCAAGGCGCTGGTGACCAACGAGGGCATCCTGGTGGTCATGGTCTGCAAGCGCGAGCAGAAGAACATGGCCGCGATGGGACGCGAGGACATCGCCAACCAGCTGCTGGAGGAGCGCGTGGAACTGTCGTCGCGTCAGCTGCAGCAGGATCTCAAGCGGCGCGCGCTGATCGACCAGCGGACCTGAAGGGGCAGGCGGCCTCCGGAACGCGCCGCTTTCCGCCGCTCACGCCGGCGTGCTAAGCCAGACGCCATGTCCTACGCCACGAACTTCGGAGTGGTTCCGCAGCCGGTCTATGCCGGGTTCGGCGCGCGCCTGGCCGCCGCGGTGATCGATTGCACCATCGTCTGGTACGCTGCACGGGCAGCGCTCGGCGGTTTCGATGCTTTGTGCACCCGGAACGCGCTTCTCGGCCCGCAGGACCAGGCGGCGTTCGCGCAATTAGCCCGCCCGGCCGCACTGCTGGCGTATTTCATCGCCTTCGAGGGCGGCGTGGGAGCCACGCTCGGCAAGATGATGATGCAGTTGCGCGTGCGCGCCGCAGACGGTCAGGCGATGGGTTTCGGCCGCGCAGCCGGACGCAACCTGGCCAAGGCGGCATCGCTGGCACCATTCGGCCTCGGGTTCATGCTGTGCATGTTCCCCGGCCGGCGTCAGGCGCTGCACGATCTCCTGGCTGCATCGATCGTCGTGCGCGCCTAGGCGAGCACTCAGGCGTTCACGGCCGCCGCGATACCGACCGGGGCTTGGTGCCCAGGCCGATCTTCTTGGCGAGGCTGGAGCGGTGGCTCGCGTAGTTCGGCGCCACCATCGGATACTCGGCCGCAAGCCCCCAGCGTTCCCGATACTGGTCGGGCGTGAGGTTGTACGCCGTCTTCAGATGCCGTTTCAGCATCTTCAGCTTCTTGCCGTCTTCCAGACAGACGATGTAGTCGGGAAAGACGGATTTCTTCACCGGCACGAATGGCTGGCGCCGGTCCTGCGCCGAGGCGGCCGGGGGTGCCGCCGCCGGCGCCTCTTCCCCCATGCCCGACAGCGTGCGGAACACGTCATGGATCAATCCAGGCAGCTGCGCCGTCTCCACGCTGTTGTTGGACAGGTGGGCGCTCACGACCTTTGCCGTCAGCTCAAGCATGTCCAGCGACACCGGCGCATCGGCCATGATCTCATCCTTAAATAGCGAAGCCTGACGCCCCATACGAAGTGAGATGAGACCGGCGCAAGCTCCTGCAAGCAGTATGGGATCCGCAGGGATGACATGTTCAGCGATACAGGCGGACCTGGAGATCGACGTCACGGCCGAGATCTGCCCGATGACGTATGTGCGCACACGCCTGGCCCTGGACCGGCTGCTGGCCGGACAGGTCCTGGGCGTCACGCTGCGCGGCGCAGAACCGGCCCGCAGCGTGCCGGAGACGGCGCGCCTGCAGGGCCACGCGGTGCTGGAGCAGGTGGTGCTTGAGGACGGGTCGACGCGCGTGGTGATCAGGAAGAAGTAGGTAGACGCTCCCGTTCCGGTCATTGGCAGGGCGGCAGCCGTTGCCATGCCGGGTTTGCCTCGGGGTGACCGATGTGTTTTCTACGCCCCGATCTCCCTGGCGTGGCCGGGCGGCTTGCTAGAGGACACGCGTTTGCTCGAAGGTCGTTCCATCGCCGTGGTCCTGCCGGCCTACAACGCCGAGAGGACGCTGGAGCGTACCTGCGCCGAGATCCCCCGCGACCTGGTGGATGACATAATCCTCACCGACGACGCCAGCAGGGACGACACCGTCAGCCTGGCGCGCCGGCTCGGCCTGCACACGATCGAGCACCTGCAGAACCGCGGCTACGGCGCCAACCAGAAGACCTGCTACCGGGCGGCGGTCGCGCGCGGCGCGGATATCGTGATCATGCTGCATCCTGACTACCAGTACAGCCCCCGCCTGCTGACCGCGATGGCCTCGATGCTGGTGTCGGGTCATTACGACGTGGTGCTCGGCTCCAGGATACTCGGACGCGGCGCCGTCAAGGGCGGCATGCCGGTGTACAAATACATCGCCAACCGCACGCTCACCTTCGCGCAGAACGTCCTGATGGCCGAGAAACTGTCCGAATACCACACGGGATACCGCGGCTGGACCAAGCAGGTGATCGAGACGTTGAGGCTCGACCGGTGCTCGGACGATTTCGTGTTCGACAACCAGATGCTGGCGCAGGCCTTCCACGCCGGCTTCTCGATCGGCGAGATCTCCTGTCCCACGCGGTATTTTCCCGAGGCCTCGTCGATCAACCTCCGCCGCAGCATCGTCTACGGCATGGGCGTGCTGCGGACGGCGTGCGAGTACCGGCTGCACCACCTCGGGCTCCGTCGCAGCGCGCTGTTCCCCGATGCCTGATCCGGGCCGTCCGCGCCTGGCGATCGCCGCCGCCCTCTTCGCCGTTGCCTGCACGGGAGCGGTCCTCGCGCGCCTGATGCCGGACGAGACGCTGCGCATCGCGGGCTTCCTGTCGGGCGTGCGCCAGTCCGCCGGGCCGGCCGGATGGGTCCTGGTGGCCGCCGCCGAGATAGCGGCAGCGCTGTGCGGCATCGTGCCGGCCTCGATCATCGCCGTGGCCGCGGGTATGATCTATGGAACGGTGCCGGGGTTCGCCGTCTGTGCGCCGGCGCTGCTCGTGGGCGGCGTCGTGGCGTTCTGGTTCAGCCGCTCGCTCTTTCGCGCGCGCGCCGCACGCTTCATCGGACGCGACCCCCGCCTGCTCGGACTCGATGCCGCGGTCGCCCGCGACGGCTGGCGTCTCGTCTGCCTGATCCGGCTCTCGCCGGTCATGCCCTTCGCCCTGACCAGCTACGCGCTCGGCCTCACCTCGCTCGATCTGGTGTCCTACCTGGTGGGCACCGGCGCGTCGCTGCCGCCGCTGCTGCTCTACACAGGGCTCGGCAGCTTCGCACGGCACGGGATGCAGACCGTGTCGGCCGGGGACAGCCTGCTCCACCTCCTGGTGCCGGCCATATCGCTCGCGGCTACGGTCGTGCTCGCGGTCCGTCTCGGCCAGATCGTCACCAGGACACTCAGAGAGACCGCGGGATTGCTCAAGGCTTGACCGGGCGGGCCACCACCGGGTGGGTGCTGGGCTTCTTCGCGCTGACCGTCTGCCTCCGCATGCCGGAAATCGTGGGGCAAGGGCGGTTCTGGGCGGAAGAAGGCAGCCATTTCTTCGTCAATGCCTGGGAGATGCCGCCGCTGCGGGCCTTGCTGGCGCCTTTCGGCGGCTACCTCAACATCGTGGCGAACGGCGCCGGCGTTCTCGCACGCTGGACGCTGCCGCTGGAATACGCGCCCTACGCCACTATCGCAATCGCCCTGCTCTTCCAGCTCGTCCCGCCACTCCTCGTGCTGACGGCCGCCGATGCGTGGCTGCGCCCCTGGCGAATCCGGCTTGCCGCGGTCCTGCTCATCCTGTTCGCCGCCAATTCGGACGAGATATGGCTGCAGACGCTGCACTGCCAGTTCGAGCTGACGCTCGCCGCCGGCCTGGTTCTTGCCCTGGAGACGCCGCCGCTCCGCTCCGCCGCCTTCGCCGGCCGCCTCGTCCCGCTCGCCCTGGCACCACTCTGCGGGCCTGGCGCCATGGCACTCGCGCCGCTGTTCCTGGCGCGCGCCGCGGTCGAGCGCACCATCGGCCGCGCCGCACAATGTGCAACCATCGTGGGCGGGAGCCTGGTCCAGCTCCTGCTGTTCTTCACCACCATGCCCGGCCGCGCGAACGCGCTTCATCCGGTGCTGTACCTGGGCATG
>CAXUOA010000147.1:0-7400 GCA_964252625.1 uncultured Acetobacteraceae bacterium
GAAGATCGGGCTGTCGGCCGGGTTCACCTTGCGGAAGGTGGGCTGGCTCGGCAGGTTCTTCGGCAACTGGCCCTGGGCGCCGTTTATCGCCTCCAGCACGTCGGTGGCCGCGGCATCGATGTTGCGGCTGAGATCGAATTGCACCGTGATGGTGGACGTGCCCAGGACGTTGATGGACGTCATCTGGGTAAGGCCGTTGATCTGGCTGAACTGCGTCTCCAGCGGCTCGGCCACCGAACTGGCCATCACGTCCGGGCTGGCGCCCGGGTAGTTGGCGGTCACCGAGATGGTGGGGAACTCGACGGTGGGCAGCGGCGCCACGGGCAGCAACGGATAGCTGGCGATGCCTACCAGGAAGATCGCGGCCATGATCAGCGAGGTGGCGATCGGGCGCTGGATGAACGGCGTGGAGATGCTCATGGCGATGCTGTTCCGCAGGAAGGCCGTTCTTTTTTGAAGAAAAGAACCAGAAAACTTTCGCGCCGCTGTCGCCGCCCGTGCAAACTTATACCAGCCAGTGTTGAGACTGACACAGGGAAGCAAGCAGTCCTTTTTTGAAAAAAAGGACCAAAAAACTTTTACTTCCCCGCATCTGCAGCAGCCGGGTGCCTCCGGACAGAGTGAGGCGCCCAAGCCTGCGCAGGAAGCAAAAGTTTTTTGCTTCTTTTTTCAAAAAAGAAGGCCTTGCTTGCTTGCCTGAGTGTCAACCTTAAACGGATCGGTAGTACCGTTGTCTCATAGCGACAGCCATCGGTTTTCGCCGGTAGGCAAAGCCTGCCATAGCCGAGGGGACCAGACCCTCATCGCATCAGCAAAACGCCCGTAGGACGGTTCCAGGGAATTGTCCCGAGCAAGGTCCAGTGGCGTCACGCAAGGGCGTGCTGCGCCCGACGCCCCTGGCCTTCCTGCCCAAACACCATCAGAAGCGTATCCGGCAAATCCGCGACATTGAAGCCGGCCGTGTGTGCCTAGCTGGCCGGCCGGGCATCCACCTTCATCCCCGGCTGCACGCGCAACTGCCCCGAAAGCACCACCGTCTCGCCCGCGGACACGCCCGCCGTGATCACCGCCACCCCCTCGTCCTGGTAGCCCACCGTCACGTCCGAGCGGCCGACCGTGCTGTCCGGCTTTACCGTATAGACGAACAGGCCATCCGGCCCGTGCTGGACGGCCTGGGGCGGCAATGTCAGCGCGTCGCGCTCCACGCCCAGCTGAAGCCGGCCGGTGACGAACTGGCCCGGCCAAAGCCGGTTGTCCAGGTTGGCAAACTGGGCCTTCAGCGCGATCGTACCCGTCGACGTGTCTATGCTGTTGTTTATGGTGACGAGCTTCCCCTGGGAGAGGATGCTGCCGCCGTCCTGCGTGGTGGCCGCCACGGGTGGGCTGCCGCCGGCTGCCGCCATGGCGGCGCGTATGGCGGGCAGCTGGTCCTGCGGAAGGTTGAACACCAGGCTGATCGGATGCACCTGGGTGATGGTGACGATGCCGGTGGAATCCGTTGCGTGTATCAGGTTGCCGATGTCGATCAGGCGCAGGCCGACCACGCCCTCGATGGGCGCGGTGATGCGGCAGTAGTTCAGGTTCAGGGCGGCCGCGGCAATGGCGGCGTCGTCGCCTTGCAGGCTGGCCTGGTCCTGCGCCACGAGCGCCTGCTGCGTGTCCACCTGCTGGCGGCTGGCGACGTTGGTGCGGACCAGGCTGGCGTAGCGCACGAGATCGCGCTGGGCGTTGTCGATCGTCGCCTGGTCGCTGGCCCGCTTGGCCTGGGCCTGGGCCAGAGCGGCGGCGTAGGGGCGCGGGTCGATCTGCGCCAGCACGTCGCCGGGATGCACCTCCTGGCCTTCGCGGAAACCGATGCTGTCGAGGTTGCCGTCCACGCGGGCACGTACGAGAACCTGCCGGTAGGCCTGCACCGTGCCGATACCGCGGGTGTATTCCGGCACGTCCTGCTTGCCGACGCGCGTGACGGTGACCGGTGTGTCGCCCTGCGCACCCTGCTGCGCCCGGGCGGGCCTGGAGATGGTAGCCGCCAGGACGGCAAGCGCGTACACCCCGCCGCGCATGGCCGTCCGCACGAGTTCTGCTCCACCCTGGCGGTTTACCTGAGGACGCACGCTGCCTCCCTGACGCGATGCCACCTGAAACCGAAAGCGGCATGTGGCAACCGCGTGGTCAGGGACACAAGGCGCTCCTTGCCGAGCCGTCAAGCGTTGCCTGGTGGTGACCGCCGCGTGGCTGAGCTGCGCGCAAGGAGAGCCAGGCAATCCTTGATAGATGAGTATCTGGGGGCCCGAGGCCGTAGCTTGGTTTGGGCAGGGTCTCAACCTTGCCCAACTGTCACTTCACGGCCGCCGGGATCAGAACGCAGGATGTCCGGCGCGTGCGGCCAGCCGTGTCGGGAGCAGGCGGTAGGCCGCCAGGGAACGGCCCACCGGCCCACCCGCTGGCACGCCGGACCCCATCGTCTCGCCCATTACAGGTGCCCTGCCGATCGGCGACCAGGGTGCGGCACCGTGCTGGGCGCCAGCGGCAGGCATGGCCGCGGCCGGCTCGTCCGTCTCCTTCGCCGCCGAGCGGGTGGCGGCAGGCTTGGCTGGATGCGATCCCCGGCGAACCGGGTCAGCGTCCGTATCCGGCGTAGCCCATTCGGCGAGCACGCGGCGTTCGTAGGGCGCCCCGACGGTGGGCGTCTGCGAATGATAGGCCGCCGCGGCGAGCGGCCAGCTGCCCGTCTGATGGAACAATCCCACCAGAAAGCCGGCGGCATACGTGGCGTTGGCAACGGGATCGAACGCCTGGTCCAGCGAGGCGAACGCGTCCGGGTGGTAGAGCAGGCTCACCTGGAGGCAACCGACATCGATCGAGCGGACACCACGCGCCTGCAGCGCCCGGACCGCGGCAATCGCCTCCGCCTTGCTCGCGTAGAAGCTGCCGACACCCTCCGCATTCACCGTCCAGGGCCAGGGAGCGAGGGTGCCGGTGGCCGGGTCGACCCGCCCGGATTCCACCTTGGCGATGGCGGAGAGAAAGGCGTCAGGCACGCGCAACGCCGTCTCCGCCGAGGCGACGGCCGCACGGCACAGGGCGCTTTGCGACGGCTCGACGACACGGCCCAGCGCCGTCATCTCCGCGCCATGCGCCTGCGCAAGCCACAGCAGGGCGGTCAGGCAGAACAGGCGGGCGGGCACAAGGGAGAGCGGCATGGCCGGCAACTTGCCTGCCGGCTGGTTGCAATCCGGTTAAGCGCCCGCATGCCAGCCCTGACGCATACGGTAATGCTGCAGCGCAAAAAAATGCTTGCAGTCGGAAGCGGGCGGACGTAACTTGCTTGTGCGGTGCCGCTTCGGCCGCATTGCATCTTGGACGTTTCCTCCCTAAACTTGGCGGTGCTGCAAGGCACCGCCTCTTTTTTTGCGAAACGCGAGCGAGGGAGAACGCCTGGCGATCCCTTTCTGCAAGTGAGCAGTAGCCTCGAGGCCGGTTTTATGTTTTACTGCCGATACGATCGTCGGCGGCCGGGGTGTCTGCTCGCCGCGATCGATGGAAAGACGCGCAGGTTGGGACAGTCAAGGTGCAAGCGAGAACGGCCATGGTGACACGTCTCAGCCGTCTGCGCAGTGACCTGCGCGGCATCACGGCGCTGGAATACGGCATCGTCGCCGCCTTCCTCTGCCTTTCGCTGCTCGCCATCTTCTCCAGGTTCGGCGGCGTGCTGACCCAGATGTTCTCCACCGCCACGAACGGGATCTGATCCGGCGCTCTAAGTGTCCGTCTCAAAACGCGCTCTGGTGAGCCAGCTGACGGTGATTTTGGCGCACCGGAGCGCAAAATCTAATCCGCCAGGAGAAGCCCCCGAGCCTGCTCGGAGAGAAAGGCCGCCAGGGCCGTCATGTCCGCCTTGACCTGGGCGAAGCCCGGCCGGCGCGCCAAGGTGGTCTCGTCCATATACAGCCCGCGTGCGATCTCCACCTGTACAGCATGCACGTTCGCAGCCGGCCGGCCGTAATGCCGGGTGATGTAGCCGCCGGCATAGGGATCGTTGCGACGGATCGCGTAGCCGCGCCGGACGAGGAACCCTTCCACGGCACGCAATACGGCCGGGGCGCAGGACGTGCCGTGCGAGTCCCCGAGCACGATGTCCGGCACAGGGCGGCGGTCGGCACAGGCATGCGCCGGCATGGAGTGGCAATCCACGAGCAGGCAGGCGCCGAACCGGTCGCGCGCGGCATCGGCGGCCGCAGCCAGCGTGTCGTGATACGGTCGCCAGCAGGTGGAGACCCGGTGTTGCGCGTCCGCGAACCGCAGCAATCCGCGGTAGATGGCCTCACCGCTGGAGACGAGGCGTGCCAGCGTGCCCAACCCGGCCGAGACCCTGGGGCCCGCCGTGTTCACCCAGGGCGGAAGCGGGTCGGCGAACATCGCGGGATCCAGCTCCCAGGCCTCGCGGTTGGCATCGCACCAGGCGCGCGGAAAGGTCGCGGCGATCAGCGTTGCGCCGTACTCCGGCACGGCGGCAAAAATCTCCTCGATGTAGCAATCCTCGCTGCGGCGCAGGGCCAGCGAGTCAAGCCGCGTGACGGCCAGGAATTCAGCCGTGTAGTCACGGCCGGAATGGGGGGAGGAGAAGACCAGCGGCGCCGCGGGGCCTGGCGGACGGCGTATCGTGCAGCAGCCAGGGATTTCTGTCAGACGGTCCGGAAGTGTGTCGATCGGCGGTATCCTCACCAGGCGGACGCGCGTGCGGCCGCGATACGCGTGGGATTTAACCCGTGGCCTCGCGTGTCAAGGCCGCGGCCATCCGGCACTCAGGCAGGTACGACGTCTCGGGTGGCATTCCACGCCGAAGAGTGATTTTGCCAGGAAGGCCGCCCCGGGGGTGGTGGGCGCGACAGGGATTGAACCTGTGACCCCTACCATGTCAAGGTAGTGCACTACCGCTGTGCTACGCGCCCATTCAGCCGGTGGCGGTTCCTACGGAAAACCGTCGCGCCTGGCAAGCCTTTGGGTGACGCGGCCGGCAACCAGGGCGGCTCACCAGGATCGCCATGGTCATTCCGCCGGGCCGGCCCCGTCATATAAGCTTCACAAAACTGCAATCTTCCTGACTTGGCCGCGCGACTAGGTTCCGGCCACCAAGCCCCGGGGATACACCGGGTGCCGCCGCTTGCGCGCGGCCCGACAGGAGCAGCCATGACGTCCATCCCCCTCTCTTCCGTCACCTTGCTGGGAGCCGCCTCCCTCTGCGCCGTGCTGGCGGCGTCATCCGGCGCGCGGGCGCAATCGATCACCGGCGCGGGCTCCACGTTCGCAGCGCCGATCTACGGCGCCTGGGCGGATGCGTCGCACGCCGCCACGGGCATCACGCTGAACTACCAGGGCAACGGCTCGGGCGCCGGGCAGAAGATGGTGACCCAGCGCACGGTGGATTTCGGCGGGTCGGACGCTCCCATGACACATGACAAGCTGGCGTCCGCCAAGCTGCTGCAGTTCCCCGCCGTGATGGGCGCGGTGGACATCGCCGTGAACGTCCCCGGCGTGGCCGACGGGGCCTTGCGGCTGGACGGCCCGACGCTGGCCAACATCTATCTCGGCACGGTTTCGACCTGGAACGACCCGGCAATCGTCAGGCTGAACCCCGGCGTCAGGCTGCCGAGCCTGGCGATAGCACCGGTCTACCGGGCCGACGGCTCGGGCACGACCTACGTCTTCACCAGCTACCTCTCCAAGGTCAGCACGGACTTCAAAAGCAAGGTCGGCGCCGACAAGGCGGTGAGCTGGCCGGCGGGCACCGGCGCCAAGGGGACTGCCGGCGTGGCGGGTGCGGTGAAGAACACGCCAGGTGCTATCGGCTACGTGGAGAGCGCCTACGCAACGCCGGCGAACCATCTGGCGACGACGCAGCTGCGCGACCATGACGGCGCCTTCATTCGGCCGAGCCTGGCCAGCTTCGCCGCCGCCGCCGCGCATGCCAACTGGGCGGGCGCGCAGGATTTCGCGGTCGACCTGAACGACCAGCCGGGGGCAAACGCCTGGCCGATCGTGTCCGCAACCTTCGTGCTGGTGCCCACCAACCCGGCCGATCCCGCCAAGAGCGCTGCGGTCCTGAAGTTCTTCGGCTGGGCCTTCACCAACGGGGACGCGACCGCCGCCAGCCTGCAATACGTGGCTCTGCCCGCCGGCGTGAAGGCGCAGGTCCGCACGGCCTGGAAGGTCCTGTCGAAATAAGGCAGGCCTTTACTTTCTTGCGGCTCCCTGTTCGGTGCCGGCCGGACAGACACCCGACAGGGCGCCGCACCCTCCCGATGCCATCTCGCAGAAAAGTCTCCGCTTGCCCTCGCAGACCAAACCCATGACGCAGAAGGGCGACAAGGCGTTCTCGTTCGCCGTGCACGCCGCCGGGCTGTTCGTGCTCGTGCTGCTCGGCGCGATCATCGTCCTTCTGTTCTACGGCGGCCTGCCGGCCTTCCGGGCGTTCGGGCCGGGCTTCCTGTTCTCTTCGGTCTGGAACCCGGTCACCGAGAAATTCGGCGCGCTGGTCTCGGTCTACGGCACCGTGGTCAGTTCGCTGCTCGCTGTGGCGATGGCCGTGCCGCTGGCCTTCGGCATCGCGTTCTTCCTCACCGAGCTGGCGCCGTCCTGGCTGCGCCGCCCGGTCGGCACCGCGATCGAGCTGCTGGCGGCGGTGCCCTCCATCATTTATGGCATGTGGGGCTTCTTCGTGCTCGGGCCTGCCATAAGCGCCACGCTGAAGCCGTGGCTGACCGCCACGCTCGGGCACGTGCCGTGGATCGCGCCGGTGTTCCGCGCCGCTCCCGGGGACAGTAGCATCTTCATCGCGGGCCTCGTGCTGGCTATCATGATCACCCCGTTCATCGCGGCCATCATGCGGGATGTGTTCCTGACCGTGCCTGTCATCTTCAAGGAATCGGCCTACGGGCTGGGCTGCACGCCGTGGGAGGTGATGCGGCGCATCGTGCTGCCCTACACACAGGCGAGCGTGGTGGGCGGGATCATGCTGGGGCTCGGCCGCGCGCTTGGCGAGACGATGGCGGTGACCTTCGTGATAGGCAACACCAACCGCATACGCGCCAGCGTGTTCGCGCCCGGCAACACCATCGCCTCCCTGGTGGCACTCGAGTTTCCCGAAGCCGAGACTGGCAGCCTGCAACTCTCCTCGCTGCTGGCGCTCGGTTTCATCCTCTTCGTCATCTCGTTCGTGGTGCTGGCGATCTCGCGCGCGCTGCTCGTCCGACGGGTGCGTGCGTGATGCACGCCACCACGCAGATGCCGGCACGCCACGCGCAGGTGGCGCTGGCGCGCGAGATGCGCCGGCCCCGCGCGGCCCGGCGGGCGCGGGCGGGGGGCGTGGTGGCGGCCCGGGGGGCGGGGGGGGGGCGGGG
>CAXUOA010000148.1:0-7400 GCA_964252625.1 uncultured Acetobacteraceae bacterium
CTACTGGACCCCGGACGCCGGCGCCTGCGTCTGGACTGCAGGCCGTTTCGTCTCCTGAGCACGCGGATGCTTCTGCCGGCCGCCGGGCCGCGCTGCGGACAGATACTCAGACATCCGCATAGACATGCACCTCGGCCGCGGCCCCAGGATGCGTGACAGCCCCCAGATGCGCCGGCCCCACCAACTGGGCGAACTTCCAGATCGCCCCGCTCTGGTACGCGGTCTGTCGCGGACGCCAGGCGGCACGCCGCGCCGCCCACTCGTCCTCGCTCAGCCTCGCCTCGATCAGCCCTTCGGTTGCATCCAGCACGATGCGGTCGCCGTCCCGCAGCAGCGCGATCGGCCCGCCAAGCGCCGCCTCCGGCCCCACATGGCCCACGCAGAAGCCGCGCGTGCCGCCGGAGAACCGGCCGTCGGTGATCAGCGCCACCTGCTCGCCCATCCCCTGCCCGTAGATGGCGGCCGTGGTGGACAGCATCTCGCGCATGCCGGGGCCGCCGCGCGGACCCTCGTAGCGTATGACGATCACGTCGCCCGCCTTGTAGGCGCGCGCCTGCACCGCCGCGAAGGCTTCCTCCTCGCTGTCGAAGCACAGGGCGGTGCCTTCGAAATGCTGATGGTGCAGGCCGGCGACTTTCACGATGGCGCCGTCCGGCGCCAAATTGCCGCGCAGGCCGACCACGCCGCCGGTCGGCGTGATGGCGCGGCTGACCGGGTAGATCACGTCCTGGTCCTCGGGGAAGACCACGTCCGCCAGGTTCTCCGCCATGGTCCGCCCGGTCACCGTCAGGCAGTCGCCGTGCAGCAGGCCCGCATCGAGCAGCGCGCGCAGGATCACCGGTATGCCGCCCACGCGGTGGACGTCCAGCGCCACGTATTTGCCGCCCGGCTTGAGGTCCGCGATGTAGGGGGTGCGACGCATGATCGCCGTCACGTCATCCATGGTGAACACGATGCCGGCCTCGTGCGCCATCGCCGGCAGATGCAGCGCCGCGTTGGTGGAGCCGCCGGTGGCACCCACACACACGGCGGCGTTCTCGAAGGCGCGCCTGGTCGCGATGTCACGCGGGCGCAGGTTGCTCGCCACCAGGTTCATCACCGTGCGGCCGGACTCCACCGCCCAGGCATCGCGCTCCTCATATGGGGCGGGCGCGCCGGCTGAGCCCGGCAGCGCCAGGCCGATCGCCTCGCTGACCATCGCCATCGTGTTGGCGGTGAACTGGCCGCCGCAGGCGCCGGCCGACGGGCAGGCGACGCACTCCAGCTCGTGCAGGTCCGCGTCGCTCATGCGGCCGGCAGCGTGCTGGCCCACCGCCTCGAACACATCCACCACGGTCACGTCGCGGCCCTGGAAACGGCCGGGCAGGATGGAGCCGCCATACATGAACACGCTGGGCACGTTCAGGCGCAGCATCGCCATCATCATGCCTGGCAGGCTCTTGTCGCAGCCGGCCAGGCCCACCAGCGCATCATAGGCGTGGCCGCGCATGGTCAGCTCCACCGAATCGGCGATCACGTCGCGCGACACCAGCGAGCTCTTCATCCCCTGGTGGCCCATGGCGATGCCGTCCGTCACCGTGATCGTGGTGAACTCGCGCGGCGTGCCGCCGCCCTCGTTGACGCCGCGCTTGACCGACTGCGCCTGGCGCGACAGCGCGATGTTGCAGGGTGCCGCCTCGTTCCAGCAGGTGGCCACGCCCACGAAAGGCTGGGCGATCTCGGCCTCCGACAGGCCCATCGCGTGGTAGTAGCTGCGGTGCGGGGCGCGGCCTGGGCCCTCGGTCACGTGGCGGGACGGCAGGCGGGACTTGTCCCAGGTCTTGTCGTTCAATGCGGAGCCTCTTGGGGAGAAGGAAGGAAGCGAGAAAGGCCTTCTTTTTTGAAAAAAAGAAGCAAAAAACTTTTGCTCCCTGGGGCGGGACTTTGACGGCAATCGAGGCTAGCCGGACACGCCTGGCGCGCAAGGGGGTTGGAAGCGGCGCAGCGTTGCACAAAGGCGTTTCGTTCCGGGAGGGAATCCAGTAGTCTCGGGCACGAAGCGGAGAGACTGGCATGCGTCCACTGGCGATCGCCTTCCTGCTGGCCTGCGCGGCGCGGCTGCCCGCTGGGGCCGCTCCCGTCTGCGCCATCTACGCCCCGTCCGGCCCGATCACGGTCACCCACAATAACCAGGTCATCAGCCGCCTGAACATCACCGCCACGAACGGCCCGGGCATCACGGTCACCGGGTTCTCCGGCGTGGTGATCGACAACGTCACCATACACCACAATGGCGGCCCCGGCATCGAAGTGGCGTCTGCACCCTCGCTGACCATACGCAACGCGGACATCGTCTTCGACGGAGCGCCCGCCGCCGGTGCAAACCCGTCCAGCGGCGCCAACAACATCGACTGTCTGCAATCCCCAGGGCTGACGGTGCGAAACGTCCGGCTCACGCGCGGATCATCCGGCATCTACCTCAACCGGTGCACCGGCAGCACGCTGTCCTACATCGAAGGCCACGACCAGCGCGGCCCGTTCCCGCGCGGCCAGCTCGTGCAGTGGGACAACGCCGATCACGGCAGCCTGACCAACTTCTCAGACGAGAACTCGCCTGCCACCTCCTGGACGGAGGACAACGTCAATGTCTATCAGTCCCAGTATGTAACGATCAGGAACGGCCTGGTCGACACCAACACCTCGCCGTCCGGTGACGGCGTGATCGCCGACAACCTCAGCGGCAACGTTCTGGTGGAAAACGTGGATGCCGTGCACCAGAGCAATGGCTGCTTCGGCGCTTATGGCGGCGGCGAGCACGACGTGACGTTCAGCCACACCCGCTGTGCCGACACCGTGTGCATGCTGCCACGTGGCGCGCCGCTGTCAGGCAGTCTTGCCTGGTCCATGGACCCGACCGCAATAGCGGGTGACCTGAACATCGAGTCCTCGCAGTATGAGAACCTCTGCAACCTCTCGAACATCGTTTGGGATGCTGGCAAGCTGGCGATCGATCAGATCAGCCCGGCGATGTTTACGCCCCGGGCGCCAGTGCGGGTAAAGCTTTGCGGATATGCTTACTGAAGGAAGCGAGGCCTTCTTTTTTGAAAAGAAGAAGTAAAAAACTTTTGTCCCGGAGCTGCTTCAGCCTCCGGTTCTTTCCTTGAATTGGCCGGCTGGTGCAACTGTCGAGGCATCAAAGTTTTTTGGTCCTTTTTGTCAAAAAAGGACTGCTTGCTTCCTTCGCTCCATCCCGGAACTCCGTGGCGTTACGCAGCTTCCTCCCGGGTATGCACAACCGGCTTGTCAAACAGCGGAAAGATCTCGGCATCCGTAACAAGGCGCTCGAAGGCCGGCCGTGCAAAGTAGAAACCCTGGATGAAGCGCACGCCGAGGGCGCGCAGCGCCGCCACCTCTGCCGCCCGCTCCACGCCCTCCACCACGAGCTTCATGCCGACTTCCCTGGCCAGGCCTACCATGTTGCGCACGATGGCCAGCCGGGTCTGATCCCGGTCACAATCGCGCACCACCGCACGGTCCAGCTTCACGATGTCCGGGCGCAGATCCGCCAGACGGGCCAGGCCGGAATGGCCGGTGCCGAAATCGTCCAGCGCGATCTGGAAGCCCTGCCTGCGATACTCGGCGATGATGCGCAGCAGATGCGGGGTGTCGGCGACGTCCTCGGTCTCGACGATCTCAAACGTCAGCTGGTGCGGATCAAACCCGGTGCGTGCGGCGGCATCCAGCGTCGCACGAATGCAGGCACGGGGTTCATAGACGGCGTTCGGCAGGAAGTTGATGCTGAGCCGCCGTTCCATGCCCAGCCGGGCCGCCTGCTCGATGGCGCGCACGCGGCAGGCCTGGTCGAAGGCGTAGAGATTCTGGGCATTGAGTTGCGAAAGGATGGTGCCGGCGCCCTCGCCGTTCGGGCCGCGCACCAACGCCTCATAGGTGTCGATGCGGAAATCCTGGAGATCAACGATGGGCTGGAAGGCCATGCTGAACGCCGCCATTCCGGCAGTCTCACGGCAGCCCTCACATTTCGAATGCCCGCCTGTCATGCCCTGCGCCTGTGGTTTGCCTCGCACGGTTTCTACCGGCATCGGCATAAGCAAAGGTTAAGGCAAGCAATCCTTCTTTGAAAAATACAGCAAACCTTCGGCGTCCCGCCGGCGGCTGCCCTAAGCGGCCTCGCGTTCCTTTTCGCTGCCGTCGCCGAACAGGAAGTCGATATCGCCGGCATCCAGGCCGCCCAGATCGCTGCCCTCCTGCGTCTCGCCTTCGCCCTCGCTGAAGGCCAGCGACGCCAGCTCCGCCTTGCGCGCCTGCAGTTCCAGGATGCGTTCCTCGACCGTATCGGCCGCGATCAGCTTGTAGACGAACACGGATTTCGTCTGGCCGATACGGTGTGCGCGGTCGGAGGCCTGGTCCTCCACGGCCGGGTTCCACCACGGGTCGTAATGGATCACCGTGTCCGCCGAGATGAGGTTGAGCCCGCGTCCGCCCGCCTTCAGGCTGATCAGGAAAAGCGGCACCTCGCCCGCCTCGAAGCGGCGGACGGGCTCGCCGCGGTCCATGGTATCGCCGCGCAGCTCCACGAACGGTATCTCCGCCTCGCGCAGCCTCGGCTTTATCAGATCGAGCATGGAGGTGAACTGGCTGAACAGCAGGATGCGCCGGCCTTCGGGGATCATCTCGGAGATCATCTCCAGCAGGTCGTCGAGCTTGCTGGAGCTCTCGATCTCGCGTGCCGAGCGCAGCTTGACAAGGCGCGGATCGCAGCACGCCTGGCGCAGCTTCAGCAGCGCGTCCAGCACCACGATGCGGCTTTGCGCCAGGCTGCGCTCGGCGACCTGCTCGCGCACCTTTTCGTACATCGTCACGCGTATCGTCTCGTACAGTTCGCGCTGGTCCGGCGCCAAGGTGATGCGGCGCAGGATCGTGTGCTTCGGCGGCAGCTCGGTGGCAACATCGCTTTTCTTGCGGCGCATGATGAACGGCTTGATGCGGCGGACCAGCTGCACGCGGCGCAGCTGGTCGCCGTTCTTCTCGATCGGCGTGCGGAACCGCTTGGCGAAGCCGCGCCTGTCGCCGAGCAGGCCAGGCATCAGGAAGGCGAACTGCGACCACAGCTCCTCGAGGTTGTTCTCGATCGGCGTGCCGGACAGGCAGATGCGCTGGCGCGCGTCGAGCTGGCACACCGCCTTCGTGGCCTTGGCGTCCGGCGTCTTTATCGCCTGGGCTTCGTCCAGAACAATGATGTGCCAGTCACGCTCCTTCATCTCCAGCACGTCGCGCGTCAGCACCGTGTAGGTGGTCACCACCACGTCGTAGCGCTCCAGCGTGTCGCGCTTGCGGTGCCGGTCCAGCCCGTGCAGCACCACAACCTTCAGGCCGGGCGCGAACTTCGCCAGTTCGGACGTCCAGTTGGCGATCAGGCTGGTCGGCACCACGATCAGCGCCGGGTGCTTCATGCGGCCGCTCGCGTGCTCCACGGTGATGTGGGCGATCGTCTGCGCCGTCTTGCCGAGGCCCATGTCATCGGCCAGGAACGCGCCCAGCTGGCTCGCCATCAGATGTTGCAGCCAGTCCACGCCCTGTGTCTGATAGGGGCGCAAATCGCCGTGGAATGCCGGCGGCACCGGCGTGTGCGGTATCTCCGTCTCGCCGCGGAAGCGTTCGGTGTAGGCGTGGATTTTGCCGGCATCCTGCCAGCGCGTCAGCAGGAGCTGCTCCAGCTCCACCACCGTCGCCGCTTCCGCGTCCGGCAGCACGATGGTGTCCTCGCGTATCTCGGCCGCCTCGATCAGGTCGCCCATGATCGCCAGCATCCGCCGTATCCGCTCCGCCGGCAGCTTCACCACGCGGCCGTCTTCCAGCGTGGTGATCAGGTCCTCGCCCACCACCTGCGCCGTGTCCATCCCGCCGCGCGCCAGCAGGTTGGACAGCACCGGCAGCAACGGGATGCGCACGCCGTCGATCTCGATGCCGAAATCCAGCGAGAAATTGCCCGGCGTCTCAGCACTCACGGCCACGTCGCGTATGCGCAGGTCCCATTCGCCCACGCGCTCCACCATGCGCGGGCCGAAATCCTTGTCGATCAGGCTGCGGAACCCGAGCGACTCCAAGGCCGGCACCCGTTCGACCACGAAATGGTGCCAGCGCTCGCCGGCATCGGGGCCGCGATAGACGAACACCCGCCGGCCGCGCGCGGATTTGCCGTCGCCCACCCGCATCATCGTGAAACCGTCCTGGCGCAACGATTCGACCGCGGCCGCCTCCGCCTCCACGTTGCGCCTGACGAAGCTCGCGCCGCCCGGACCCTCCACACGGACGAACTGGCGCTCGTCGTCGCCGTCGCTCAGAGTGCCGCCGTAGTCGAAATCCAGGATCAGCGCGTCCATCAGCACCAGCCGGCCGAAATCGTCGGGCGCGCGCATACGCTGCATGCGCATCACCGGCGTCACCGGCCGCTCCACGATCGCGCGCTCGCTTTCCGTGGCCACCAGGGTGGAAACGCCGCGCTGCCGCCCGAGCCGCGGCCGTATGGTGATCGGCGGCGGCGGCGCAGCGCGCTTCTGCCGCAATTTCACCCGCCCCACCGCGCCGGTGGCCGCGTCCACGTACCAGGGGCCGGTGTCGCCAAGCAGGATCGCCGAGCGGGCCGGCAAACGCGGCGGCGAATCGGCCTCGAAGACGCGCTCCTCGCCGGCGATCAGCTTCTTGCCGGTGGCGGCCCAACGCGCGTTTTCCACCCGCAACAGGGCGGCCACCAGCGGCGCCACGGAGGGCACCGGCACGCCTGTGCGCGCCGCCTCGCTGCCGCCGAGCAAGTGTGCCAGGGCCAGTGCCGGCTCGCTCGCGGTGCCTTCGCAGGATGCGCGCGGGGTTGGTGGGCTCGATGCGCGCCGTGCGTTCACCCACCAGGCTGAAGCTGACGAAGCAGGAATCTGGTGGCATGCCGGGTTCCAGGTTGACCAGCAGCCGCTGCTTCTCCGGCGCCGGCGCCTCCGTCATGCGCTCCAGGAAGGTCGCCTGTTCGGCCCGGCGCAGCGCCGGGAACCGGTCCAGTGCGGCGAACGCGGTGGCGGCCAGATGCGGGCAGTTCACCAGCCGGCAGGTGCAGCGGTTCTCGAACACCACGCGGCGGCCCATCGCCACGGGCGTCACCCGGGCGGTGCGGCGGACGCCCTTGTCCTCCACGGTGCCGATGACGGTCTCGCCGTCCAGCTTCACTTCGACGGCGCCGATCAGCACCAGGCTGCGGCCACGGGTGAGCGCACGGACTTCGAAGATGCGGCCGAGGTCTTCCGAGGAGAACGGGACGGGCAAGTGCGTCGGCTCTGTATGCAGTGGGCCGGATGTTCTGACGCGCTGGCGGGGTTACTGCAACTGCGAAGGAAGAAAGGAAGGCCTTCTTTTTT
>CAXUOA010000149.1:0-2600 GCA_964252625.1 uncultured Acetobacteraceae bacterium
GCCCGGTCATCACCCCCATGTCCCGCGGGAAGCGCTGCGGCACCAGCTGGAACACCGCGCCGTTGCCCATGCCGAGCGCCAGCATGCCCACGATGAACACCGGCAGCGCCAGCCAGATGGTGGCCAGGCTGGTGGCCACCGCCGCGAACGAAGCAGCCGCCACCGCGTACAGCGCGATCAGCGCCCGCACGCCGCCGACCCGGTCGGCAACCAGGCCGCCCACGGGACGGAACATGGAGCCCGCGAACACCACCGCCGCCGTGCAATACCCCGCCGCGACCGCGCTCAGGCCGTACTGCGCGTTGAAGTAGATGGTCAGCGACGCGGCCAGCCCCACGAAGCCGCCGAACGTCACGGCGTAGAACCCCATGAACCACCACGCGTCCGGCTGGCGCAGCAGCCGCGCATACTCGGACAGCGGCTTCGGGGCCGGCGCGTTCGGGCTGTCCTTGGCGAACAGCACGAAGTTCACCAGCGCCAGGCCGAGCGGCAGCGCCGCCAGCCCGATCACGTTCAGCCAGCCATAGGCCACTGCCAGCCCCGGCGCGAACAGCGCCGCCAGCACGGTGCCGGAATTGCCGGCGCCTGCAATCCCCAGTGCCTTGCCCTGGTGCTCCGGCGGATACCAGGAGGACGCCATGGGCAGCGCCACCGCGAACGAGGCGCCGGCCAGCCCAAGCACCACGCCCAGCAGCAACACAGCCGTGTAAGCGTGCACCCCCAGCCGCCAGGCCCCCAGCAGCCCGGCGATCACCACCAGCTGCGCGCCTATCCCTACGCGCCGCGCCCGGAAGCGGTCCACCAGCAGCCCAAGCACCACGCGCAAGGCCGCGCCGGACAGCACGGGCAACGCCACCATGAACGCCTTCTGCGCCGGGCTGAGGTGCAGGTCATGGGCGATCGCCACGCCGAGCGGGCCCAGTATCACCCAGACCATGAAGCTGATGTCGAAATACAGGAATGCCGCAAACAGCGTGGGCGCGTGCCCAGCCTTGCTGAAGCTGATGCTGCTCATGTCTACGGCCTCTCGGGGCGCCTGCTGTGGCGCCATGGCCGGCCATCCTTGGCCGGCCGCGATGCGGGGCGTCACCACCCGGGCATGACACGTTCGCCGTTGAACGCGCCGTCGTCGGCAGATCTCGCCGACTACGGTTTCGCCTGTGCAAGACGTGGGCCAGAGGAAGGCAAGCAGTCCTTTTTTGAAAAAAAGGACCAAAAAACTTTTGCTTCCTGCGCAGGCTCAGAGGCCTCGATTGATCCGCAGACACCCGGCTGCTGCAGATACGAACGGGAAGCAGCAGTTTTTTTGTCTTTTTTTTCAAAAAAGGACTGCTTGCTTTCACTGCGTCAGTCTCAAGACTGATTGGTAAAGGGGCTTTAACACTGCCTTCATACCGGACGAAAAACGCCTGATAAACGCGCACGCTTTGCACGCCTGCCCGAATTCGTGGCGTCAGCCGCCGCCTGCCTGCAAGGCCTCCGCTTCCAGCGCCGGCCTCAGAAGATCCGGCCGGTAGATGCCGGCGGCCACGTCCCGCGCCACGTCGCCGGCCGCCCAGCCGCCCAGCCGCATCTGCTCCAGGAACCACAAGGCGAGCTGCCTGTCGGCCTGCCACACGGCGCCGTCACCTCCGGCCGCATCGGCGCCGGCGAACACCACACGCTCCCGGCCACGCCCGCCCGGCAGCGAGCGGACGCACCCGTCGCGCGGCAAGCCGATCCCGGCAAGCAGGTCCGCCACCGTACCGCTCTGCGCCGCATCGTTGCAGACCACGCAGGCCTGCAACATCGCGCGCGTCAGCGCCAGCATCCCCGCCGGATGCGCCTCGGCCCAGGCGCTTGCCACGCACAGGCACTTCTCCGGATGCCCGGGCCAAAGATCGGAACTGCCCGCCAGCACGTGGCCGAGACCGCGCGTCACGGCCACGTCCCCCCAGGGCGCGCCGGCGCAGAACCCGGCAACCTGCCCGGCCGCCAGCGCATCCACCGCCTGCTCCGGCGGCACGACGACGCTCTCCCAATCGCGGTCCGGCTGCCCGCCCTCCTGCATCAGCCACTGGCGCAGCAGCAAATTGTGCGAGGAGAACAGGTGCACCACACCCAGACGCGGCCTGTCCGGCTGCGCCCGCATCCAGGCGAGCAGCCGGCGCGCCGCCACGTCCGGCGCATCGGCGGCGGCTGCGGCGTAGGCGGCGGGGTTGACCACCACGCTGGTGCCGCCGCTGGTCAGCCCCATCGGCACGAGCAGCCGCGCCTGCCTCCCGCGCAGCCCGGCCGCCGCGGCGAGCGCCAGAGGCGGCAACATGCTGGCGGCGTCCAGCAATCCCCAGATCAGCTTGTCCAGGATGTTGGCCCAGGACGGCTCGACCACGATCTCCGCTTCCAGCCCCAGCGCCGCGAACAGCCCGCGCGCCTGGGCCACCAAAGCGGGCGCGCTGTCGGTCAGCCGCAGCACGCCGAAGCGCACGCGCACGGGCCCGGCCACATCCAGGCTCATGGCGGCGCCTCGCTTTCCCGTATGATCTGCCCGGCCACGTCCACCAGCTTGCGGCCGCCCGCCATCGCGCGCCGCTGCAGCAGGCGATGGGCTTCCGGCTCCG
>CAXUOA010000149.1:2610-3526 GCA_964252625.1 uncultured Acetobacteraceae bacterium
CGCCAGCTTGCGTTGCGTGATCAGGATGGACTTCGCCCGGTCGATCAGCGCCCGCTCCTGCAGCCTCGCCTCGGTCGCCGCCAGATGCGCCCGCGTTTCCGCATGCCGGCGGAACAGCGCCACCGCCGCGCGCAGGATCGGCTTTATGTCACGCGGGGCGGCATCCTGCACGTTGTAGGAGCACACGCCGGCGCCGATCGCCTCCTCCATGAAGCCCGGGTCGTCGCTGTCGACGAACAGCACGATGGGCCGTGCCACAGCACCCAGGCTGCGCAACGGCTCCAGCGCGTCGCGGTCCGGCCGCGACATGTCGATCAGGATCAGGTCCGGCGCGTGGTCCCGCACGGCATCGGCCAGCAGCACCCCCCGCTGCGTGCGCACCACGCTCAGCGACGGATCGGCCGCCAGCGCCTGAGCCAGGTCCCTGGACCGCTTGGCATCGTCGTCGGCGAGAAGCACCTTCACCATGCCGCAATGTGCAAGGCAGGTGCCACGGCAGCCCGCCGGGGAACGCACGCCGCAGGGGGCCTCGGCTCCGCGCTACGCTGAGCACTTGCCTGTATGTTGCGGACAAGCCACAGAGGCGTGCTGTAGCGCAACAGTAATATTTCCGCCGTCGCGCAAAGCGCCCGCAAGGCTTACAATCCGCCTCGCGATGAGCCGTTTGACCCCCACCTCCCGGCAGACCGTGCTGGTACATCCGGTAAGCGAGGCGCGCCCTGCCCGCAAGTACCGCGTCCTGCGCCAGCTCCGCGCCATCCGCCGCATCGCCGGCGTGTTCCTCCTCACCCCGTTCGCCTGCGTCCTGCAGGCCGCTTTCCTGCTAACCCGCGCCCGCGCCCGCGTGGGTTTCGCCGCTTTCTACTGGCACAGCGTCGCCCGCATGATCGGCCTGCAGGTCCGCGTCATCGGCGCA
>CAXUOA010000149.1:3536-7386 GCA_964252625.1 uncultured Acetobacteraceae bacterium
GATCAACGCGCGCCGCCCGCCCCGGCCAGCGCGCGTTGATCTACGTCTGCAACCACTCGAGCTGGCTCGACATCCCGGCCCTGGGCGGCACCCTGCGCGCCTGCTTCGTGGCCAAGGACGACGTTGCCGGCTGGCCGATCGTCGGCACCATCGCCCGCCTCGGCCGCACCGTCTTCGTCAGCCGCTCCCGCCAGGGCATCAGCCGGGAGCGCGACCAGATGCAGGAGAAGCTCGCGGGCGGCGACGACCTGATCCTGTTCCCCGAGGGCACCAGTTCGGACGGCTCGCGCGTGCTGGCGTTCCACTCCTCCTTCTTCGCCGCCGCCTACGGCCAGTCCCGCCCGCTCATCCAGCCCGTCTCGGTGGTGTACGACCGCCTCGCCGGCCTGCCGGTCAGCCGCAGCAGCCGCACGGTGTTCGCCTGGTTCGGTGACATGGAGCTGGCGCCGCATGTCTGGCGCGTCGCCCAGTGGCGCGGCAAGCGCGTCACCCTGCTGTTCCACACGCCGCTCGACCCGGCGGACTTCCCCTCCCGCAAGGCGCTCAGCCAGGCGGCCTGGCAGGTCGTGGCGGACGGTTCGGCCACGCTACGGCAGAACCGCCTGCCGTCCCCGGCCGGCGGTTCGGCCGAAACCGTGGGACGGCCGGCTTTGGCCTGAGACGCTTCGTCCAGCGCCGGGCGTCTGGCACATGCCTGGCGGACTTGGCGCGCGGCAGGGCGATCGCCGCGACCGGCGCGGACTCGCCCATCAGAGCCGCATACCTGGCCGCATTGTGGAAATCCGGCCGGTCGATTACCGGCCAAACGCGTCGCTGGCGTCCGCGGCCTCCGGCGTTCGGCTCGTGACAAGCAATCGGCCAGTGCAATGGGCCAGTACAATCGGCCAGTACCGGCCTGCCCCGCCCGGCAAGCAGCGAACACGCAACCGCCGCGCTCGTCGAACGCGCGGCACGGCCTGTCACCGCGAAGTTCCCGCCGCATCCGCATACGCCGGCAGAAAGATCGCTTGACCGGGACTCCGTCAGCCACCCCAATGTGGCCGCAGCTGCCAGGGACGCCGCCACCGTGCTATTCCGCACAGGACACAGTTGACGGCGCATCCGCGCCTCGCGATCTCTCCGATCTTCCCCGCCATCGGCGGGACAGAGCCGGAGCCCCGTCTGATGCCCACGAAGCGCCTTCACGTCATCACCTGGGGCTGCCAGATGAACGTGTACGACTCCGCCCGCATGGCGGACGTCCTGGCGCCGCTCGGCTACGCGCCGGCGGCATCGCCCGCAGACGCCGACATGGTCATCCTCAACACCTGCCACATACGCGACCGCGCCACGGAAAAAATGTTCTCCGAACTCGGCCGCCTGCGCGTGATCAAGGCCGCCCGCACCGAGGCCGGCCGTCGCACCATCCTGGCCGTCGCCGGCTGCGTGGCCCAGGCGGAAGGGGCGGAAATCCTCGCCCGCGCTCCCTACGTGGACATCGTGCTCGGCCCGCAGACCTATCATCGCCTGCCGGAGATGGTGGCCCAGGCCAGCCGCGCCGCGGGCGCCGTGATCGACACGGATTTCCCGGCCGAATCCAAGTTCGACCATTTGCCGGACGCGGCCGCCGCGCAGACGCCCGGCGGCCTGACCGCCTTCCTCACCATCCAGGAAGGCTGCGACAAGTTCTGCAGCTTCTGCGTCGTCCCCTACACCCGAGGTGCCGAGGCCAGCCGCCCGGCCGCCTCCATCCTTGCCGAAGCGCACCGCATGGTGGCGGCAGGCGCGCGCGAGATCACCCTGCTCGGCCAGAACGTCAACGCCTGGCACGGTGAAGGCGCGGACGGCACGCTCGCCGGCCTGCTCCATGCCCTGGCGGAAATACCCGGCCTGGCCCGCCTGCGCTACACCACGTCGCACCCGTGCGACATGGACGACGCCCTGATCGCCGCCCACGCTCACCTGCCCCAACTGATGCCTTTCCTGCACCTCCCCGTGCAGTCCGGCTCGGACCGCATGCTCGCCGCGATGAACCGCCGCCACACCGCCGCGGAGTACCGCGATATCGTCGGGCGCCTGCGCGCCGCCCGCCCGGACCTCGCGATGTCGGCGGATTTCATCGTCGGCCCCCCCGGCGCGACCGACGCCGACTTCGAAGCGACCCTGCAGCTCATACGCGACGTGCGTTTCGCCCAGGCTTACAGCTTCAAATACTCCCAACGCCCCGGCACGCCCGCCGCCGGGGCGCCCTTCCAGGTGCCCGAAGCGGAAAAGGACCGCCGCCTCCACGCGCTGCAGGATCTGCTGCGCACCCAGCAGGCCGCCTTCAACGCCAGCTGCGTCGGCCTTACCGTACCCGTGCTGGTCACCGGCCCGGGCCGCCACCCCGGCCAGATCGCCGGCCGGGCGCCCTGGCTGCAACCCGTCCACCTGACCGCCCCAGCCGCGCTGATCGGTCAGCAGATCCCGGTGTGCATCCTCGCCGCGCACACCAATTCCCTGTCTGGAGAGTTCCTCAAGGAGAAGGCCTGCGCTTGACCCAGATCGCCCCCACTGCCGCTGTCCCGGCGCCCGGCCGCGCCATCACGATCAACTTCAACGATAACGCCCTGCTGCCATTGCTGCTCGGCGATCACGATCGGCACCTGGTGCGGCTGGAACAGGGCTTTGGCGTGCGCCTCGCCTGCCGGGGCAACAAGGTGGCCATAAGCGGCGAACCGGCGCGCGTGCAGGCGGCCGAAGCGGCCCTGCAGGGCCTCTACCGCCGGCTGGAAAAAGGCCAGGGGGTCGCCGCCGGCGACGTGGACGCCGCCATACGCATGACGAACCGCACCGACGAAGACCCCCGCCTGCCGCTGTCGGACCTGCCCGCCATACGCACCCGCCGCGGCGCCGTGGGCCCGCGCTCGCCCGGCCAGACCGCCTATATCGAAACCCTCGCCCGACACGAGATGGTCTTCGCCCTCGGCCCGGCCGGCACCGGCAAGACCTACCTGGCCGTGGCCCAGGCGGTCGCCATGCTGCTGGCCGGCCGCGTCGAGCGCATCGTTCTTTGCCGCCCCGCCGTGGAAGCCGGCGAACGCCTGGGCTTCCTGCCAGGCGACCTGAAGGAGAAGATCGACCCCTACCTCCGCCCGCTCTACGACGCGTTGCACGACATGATGCCCGGCGACCAAGTCATCCGCCGCATGGGCACCGGTGAGATCGAAGTGGCCCCCCTCGCCTTCATGCGCGGCCGCACCCTGGCGCATGCGTTCGTCATCCTCGACGAGGCGCAGAATACCACCGAAGCGCAGATGAAGATGTTCCTCACCCGCATGGGCGAGGGCACGCGCATGGTCGTCACCGGCGACCTCACCCAGATCGACCTGCCACCCGGCACCCGCAGCGGCCTGCGTGACGCGGTGGAGACCCTCGAAGGCGTCCAGGGCATCGGCTTCGCGCGTTTCGGCGTGCGCGACGTGGTGCGTCATCCCCTGGTCGGCCGCATCGTGGAGGCCTATGACCAACGCGCGGCCGCGGCCCGGGAGACCACCCGCGGCAGGACGCGCCGGGAGAGCGATGGAACCGTCCAGTCCTGACCCTGCGAAAGCGGGGTTCCCATCGACCCAGCCCACCATCCTGATCCAGGATGCCGGCTGGCGCCGCCTGGTTCCGGATGCCGCCCGCCTGGCCGTCCGCGCCGCCATGGCCGCCGGCGGCGCCGGCACGGTGGTGCTCAGCTCGGACCGCGCGGTGAAGGCGCTCAACGCCCTGCACCGCCGGCGCAACAAGCCGACCAACGTCCTCACCTTCGACCTAGGCCCAGGCCCTTCCGGCGGCTTCCTCGGCGGCGACATCGTCCTGGCACTCGGTACCGTCCGCCGCGAAC
>CAXUOA010000150.1:0-7369 GCA_964252625.1 uncultured Acetobacteraceae bacterium
ACGAACCCCGCTGCAACCCCGGACCCCACCATGCGGGCCACGCCCCCCCTGCGTGTCTGGCGCATGGAGAAGCCGGCGGCAACCAGCGCCATCGTGCCACAGAGTAACGGCAGCGCCAGCAGCGACTGGAAATGCAGCCGGTGGCGCACGGAGCTGAACCCTGCACTCTCCAGCAACCGGATGAACCCCGGGAGTGCCCAGACCGAGAGCGTCTCCGGCGACTGGAAGCTTTCCTGCACCCGCGCGGCGGTGAGTTCGGTCGGCAGCTCCAGCGAACCGACCGGCACGGGCAGGTGGTCCGGCGTGATGGTGCGTGCACCGGACATCTGCCAGGCCTTGCTGCGCAAGGTGGCGTGCGCCGCCTCCACCCGGCTCAGCAGGTGGTCGCCGGAATCGAGCCGGAACACGCTGATGTCGTCGGCGGCGATCTCCTTGCCCTGCAGCGCCACGTCGCGGGCGTGGATGATGGCCACGCCGTGCGGATCCAAACCCGCATCGGCCTGGCGCAGCCAGAGCTGTCCGCCGCTGACCGCCAGCGTGCCGCCGGTGTGGCGCAAATAGACGTTGTCCAGCGCGGTGGCGCGCGCGAACATCACCGAGGACAGCGGCGAGAGCCCGGCCGTGGCGGCCAGGCCCAGCCCGATGGCGGCGGCCACCGGCAGGCTGAGGAAGTGCCAGGCCGAGACGCCGGCGGCGCGCGCCACGATCAGCTCGCTGGAGCGCGTGAGGCGCCAGAACGCGATGATGCCGCCGACAAGCACGGCGAAAGGCAGGATCTGCAGCATGTAATAGGGCAGGCGGAGCAGCGCTATGCCGGCCACCAGGCCAAAGCCCACGTCCGGCCGCTGGCTTGCCCGGCGCAGCAGCTCGATGAAGTCGAACAGCATGACGAGCATGGACAGGGCGGCGAGCATGGCGACCGCCGCGTAGATAAACTGCCGCGCGATGTAGGCGGACAGAGTGAGCGCGAACTTCATACCCCGAACTTCATGCCCCGAATTTCATGCCAGATGCACCTGGCTTGCCGCCGGCCCGCGCCGCGTGCGCCGGGCGATCCCCGGCACGAACAGCACCCAGGCACAGGCCACGCCCGGCAGCACCGCCTGCGTCCAGATCAGCGGCAACAGCGTCGTGTGCCGGGTGGCCAGGCTCTGGGCCGTCAGCCCCAGCGCCAGCAGGCCGACCATGCCCAGGACCGCGGCGAGCGGCCGCCACAGGTTGCCGGCGCGCCGGAAGCTTCCGGTCAGCACGCTGGCCAGCGCCACCAGCGCGAAGCTCAGCGCGGTCAGCGGCTGCGTCAGCCGCCTGTTCGCCTCGACCAGGAACTTGCCGGCATCGCCCCTGGCGGTCACCTCGGGCGTGGGATGCAGCAGCTCGCGCAGGCTCAGCTCGCTGTCGTCGCGCGCGCGCGCCACGGCCGGAGCTGGCCAGGTCCACCGTGTCCTCGGCGAAGGTCAGAACGTCCAGCCGGCCTGTCTTGGCGTCGATCTCTTCGCGCGAGCCGTTCTCCAGCAGAACGCGCGGCGTGTCCCCCTCGGCCACCAGCCGGCCGCTTTCGGCCAGTATCGTGGCCCTGGTGTTCGCCTGCCTGTCGTCCTCCACCATGATCCCGCGCAGCGTGCCATCGGTGTCGCGCGAGCGCACATACACCGTCAGCTGGTCGGAGATGGCGGTGAAGACGCCCTCCTGCAGCAAAAAGGCGGCCACCTTGTTGCGCAACTCGAACTGGAACTCCTTGAAGGCCGTGTTGCTCGCCGGCACCACCCAGATGTTCAGCCCGAAGCTCGCCGCCATGGCGATCAGCCCGGCCATCAGCGCCGGCCGGGCCAGCGCCCATTGCGAGAGGCCGGCCGAGCGCATCACCGTGAGCTCGCGGTCGCCGGAGAGGCGCTGGTAGACGAACTGCACCACCACGAAGGTGGTGATCGGCAGGATGACGGCGACGAAGCTCGGGATGAGCAGCCCCGTCAGCTGCAGGAACACCCGCAGGCTGAGCCCGCGGTTGACGACCAGCTCCACGAAGCGGAGCGACTGCGTCAGCCAGATCAGGGCGACCAGCGCGGTGGTGACGGCGACCAGGGCCATCAGCAGCTGGCGCAGGACGTAGCGGTCTAGCTGGGAGAGCGGGGAGAAGCGGGCCATGCCGGGTAGCACCATACCGGCGGTGGGCGCTGGGGGAAAGTTCGGGTGGGTTTCAGGCGAGGGAAGGCAACCAGTCCTTTTTTTGAAAAAAAGGCCCAAAAACTTTTGCTCCGCTGTCGCGGACTCTCCTGGAAAGCTTTACGGGCGTTCGGGCTGCGCCCACAGGCAGGGCAGGCCGCCATCCCTCCACCAGGGTATGCAGGCCACGTGCTCGCGCACCGGCGTGTCCACCAGCTCCGCCGGGTGATCGGGCAGTGAAGCGGGATCTGCAAAGCATTGGGCAACGCCCAGCGTGCGCGTGCAGAACGGCTGCGGCGGCAGGGCGCTCACCATTGTCCGGCCGCCTTCGGCACAGCCGGCCAAGCCCAGCAGCAGGAGAACCCATCGCATCGCGCCAGGCTAGCCGAACGAGGTGAACAAGTGGTTTCCAGGCAGGGGCGCGGCTCGTTCACCTTTTGAACGAGGCAGCTGCCTTGTGCTACCGCCGGAGGCTGAACACTGTCATCCTGTGGGCCAAATGCTCGACAAATCGATCCTGAAATGCCGCAAGCCGCGGGGCCAGGGCGCCTCGCGCCGTGGGGAGATCCTGGCGGCCGCCAAGCACCTCTTTGCCGAGGAGGGCGTGGCGCACGTCACCATGCGGCGGATCGGCGCGGCCGTGGGAGTGTCGCCCACCGCGCTATACATGCATTTCACCGACAAGGATTCGATGCTGGCCGCCATCGCCCAGGACACGTTCGGCGAACTGCTCAGCCGCCTCGAGCAGAGCCGGACCCCTGGCCTGTCGGCGCGGGCCCAGTTCCGGCTGGGGCTGCGCACCTATATCGAGTTCGGGTTGGAACGTCCCGATGAATACCGGCTGACCTTCATGAGCCGCCTGTTCCGCCGCGCCGACGCCACGACACCCGCGGCAGTGGAGATGGCCGACCGGTCGTTCGCTATCCTGCAGGACCGCGTGGCCGAACTGACGCGCAACGGCACCTTCACCGCGGCCGGCCCCGTGCCGCAGGTCGCCGAGGCGATCTGGGCAATGCTGCACGGCGTGACCTCCCTGCTGCTCGACCAGGCGGACAATCTGGAGACGCCGCCTGGCAAGCTTATCGAAGCGGCACTTAACCTTCTCGAAGCCGGTTTGATCGGCAACCGGACGGAGATGCCGCTGCCGGCGATATGAGCTGGCACGGCCAGGGCGCAGCACGCTGACGCGCCACACCCTGGAGCCCGCTCGCGACAGTCGTGCTTCAGAACCGTCTTATATCGACCCGCTTTAAGATTGACGCTTGGGCAAGCAAAAAAGGCCTTCTTTTTTGCAAAAAAGAAGCAAAAAACTTTGCTTCCTGCGCCGGCTCAGGCGTCTCGATTTGCCATAAATGGCCTTTGAGATTTGACCTGTGAAGAAAGGCCAAGGGCTCTGCCCCTGGACCCCGCTAAGGACAGTCGTCCTTAGAACCAATTCATGAGCAGCCTGAACAGATGGGGTCTAGGGCAGAGCCCCACCCTTGCTACCGGACAAAACTTAGGGCTGTTCGTATCAGAAGGCACCGGGCTGCTGCAGATGCGACGGGAAGCAAAAGTTTTTTGGTCCTTTTTTCAAAAAAGGACTGCTTGTTTTTTATGCGTCAGCCTCGAGACTGACTGGTATTAAAAATGGGATCTGGCGCAGGGCCCACCCTTCCTTCCCCTCTCAGATCCGAAGCTCCCGCGCCACCAGCGCCTCATGTGCCGCCTGGTCCGCGCGCGCCCGCGCCGGGCTCCAGCGCCCGATCATGCTGAAGACCAGCAGCACGAACACCGCCGCACCCAGCGCCGAGAACAGGTACCAGTGCTGCCACTGCCCGGGCGCGGCTATGGCTGCCTGCGCAATGACCTGCATCCTGGCCACCAGATCCGGCGGCACCGTGGCGTGCGCGTCCTGCAGGCGCTTGAACGCCTCTACCGTCGGTGCTGCCTCCACCAGCGGCGTTACCGTATCGACCACATGGGGCAACGCCAGGAAGGAGGCGGTGACCACCAGGCGCAGCAGCCAGCCCCAGATGGCCAGGCCGGTGGCGGTCAGCGCCGGGTTCAGCTTCTCCACCATCTCGGTGAAGCTGGCCATCCAGGTGGCGTAGGCGGCGCCCATCAGGGTGGATATGCCGACTGCCACCAGCGCCATCACGCCGAACGCCGGGTGCAGCGGCGCCGGCCAGCCGCCCGCCATGAACAGCCAGATCAGCACCGCCGCGCCCACGCCGCCCACCAGCATGAACGGCTTGCGCACGCCCAGCGCGTCCGACCAGATGCCGGCCACGATCAGCGCCACGGCGTTTGCCGCCCAGCTCCAGTTCAGCAGGCTGTTGGCCCGCGCCGGCGTGAAGCCATACACCGTGACCAGGTAGATCACGCCGAATGCCACCGTGGTGTAATATACCAGCAGCAGCAACGAGACGCCGAGCGCCGAGCCGATCACGTCCGGTCGCAGCATCTGCAGCCACGGGTTACGCTGCAGGCCGGCGACCGGGACCAGGGCGGCGCGCCGCTCGTTGAGTAGGCGGTCCTGCTCGCTGACCATCACCTGGCCGCGCAAAGCGGGGCTGAGCTCACGCAGGGCCAGCACCGCCAGCACCCACACCGCCAGGCCGAACACGCCGCAGATCAGGAACTGGCCGCGCCAGTCCGGCAGCACGGGCAGGGTGGCGGAATCCACCGCGCTGACCAGCAGGCTGCCCAGCACCGGGCCGATGGTCCAGAACCCCATCGCCGTGGCCCGGCCCACCTGCGGCGAGAAATCCCGTATCAGCGCCGGAGTGGCGACCAGGATGATGCCCTCGATGAAGCCCAGGATGATCTGCAGCACGGCGTAGGAGAGCTTGTCCGGCGCGTGGGGCAGCACGAAGGCCACCAGCACGCACACCAGCAGCAGGCCCCAGACCACCAGGTTGGCACGGCCGAACCGGTCCGACAGCCCGGCCAGCAGCGAGGCGAAGGCGCCCAGCGCGTTGGCGATCGCCAGCCAGCCCACCAGGTAGGTGAACGGCATGTGCAGGTCCCGCATGATCAGCGGCAGCACGCCACCCTGGACATAGAGCGCATAGTACAGCGCCACCGTGATCAGCACGATGAGGCTTAGCTGGAAGCGTCTTGCCGCCTGTCTGGGGTAGTGTTCCAGCTCGCGTTTGGGTAGCCGCATGGTGGGACGCTCCGTTTTTCCGGGAGCATAGGGAAAGGAAGGGAGGAAGAAAGACCTTCTTTTTCAAAAAAGAAGGCCTTTCCTGCTTTCTTATTGTTGTTAACCAACGGCGTGCTAGCGTCTCCCCCAACGAACACCGGGGAACGCGGCCAATGGACGATATGACCTTCAACCCGTCCGCGCCGGTCGAGACGGACGCCTACGCGATACCGCTGGACCAGCTCAACCCGGGCCAGCCGGCTTTGTTCGCGAAGGACGCGATGTGGCCGTTCTTCGAGCGGCTGCGCCGTGAGTCGCCGGTGCACTACACGCCCGAAAGCGAGTTCGGGCCGTACTGGTCGATCACCAAATACAAGCAGATCCTGCAGGTGGAAGCCAACCACGAGGCGTTCTCCTCGGACGTCTATCGCGGCGGCATCGTCATACGCGATCCGGAGCCGGATTTCGTGCTGCCGATGTTCATCGCCATGGACCCGCCGCGCCACGACCTGCAGCGCGCGGCGGTGAACCCGGTGATCTCGCCCACCAACCTGGCACGGCTGGAAGTGCTGATACGCGAGCGTGCCGGCCGCATCCTGGACGCGGTGCCGGTGGGCGAGGTGTTCGACTGGGTAGACACCGTCAGCATCGAGCTGACGACGCAGATGCTGGCGACCCTGTTCGATTTTCCGCAGGACGAGCGCCGCAAGCTGACCCACTGGTCCGACGTGTCGACCGCCATCCCGGGCGCCGGGCTGATAGGGAGCGAGGCCGAGCGTCAGGCCATCCTGCTGGAATGCCTGACACGTTTCACCGAATTGTGGAACGCACGGGTGAACGCGCCGCCGACCGGCGACCTGATCAGCTTGATGGCGCATGCGGACGCCACGCGAGACCAGACGCCGATGGAATACCTCGGCAACCTGCTGCTGCTGATCGTCGGTGGCAACGACACCACGCGCAACAGCATCACCGGCGGCCTGCTGGCGCTCAACAAGTTCCCGGATCAATACAGCAAGCTTCTGGCGGACCACGGCCGCATCGGCAACATGGTGCCGGAGATCATCCGCTGGCAGACGCCGCTGGCCCACATGCGCCGTACCGCCACGCGTGACATCGAGTTCGGCGGCAAGCAGATACGCGCGGGCGAGCGTGTGGTGATGTGGTACGTCAGCGGCAACCGCGACGAGGAAGTGATCGAGAACCCGAACGCGTTCGACATCGAACGCGACCGCCCGCGCCGCCACCTCTCCTTCGGCTTCGGCCTGCATCGCTGCCTGGGCGAGCGGCTGGCCGAACTGCAGCTCCGCATCATGTGGGAGGAGATACTGAAGCGTTTCGACAGGATCGAGGTGGTGGAGGAGCCGAAGCGGGTGTTTTCGGCTTTCGTGAAGGGGTATGAGCGGATGCTGGTGCGGGTTAGCGGGCGGCGCGCTTAGAAGAAGAAAGCAAGGCCTTCTTTTTTGAAAAAAGAAGCAAAAAACTTTTATTCCTGACGCTGTCCTGGGTGCTTGCTTAACCTGAACAACTTGGTTGTTGGCAGATGATTCCGCCTGGTTATCGCGTTGCCGGCAGTTCGTATGCGATGGCGGGGCAGCTTGCCTCTGTCCTTGACGGGTTGCCGCCGCTTGCATCGCTTGCCGTGCTGGTCAATGTCGATGCCGGCTCGGCGGTGGCGCGCGCGCGTGATTTCGCCGCCGGCCTGGCCGGGGGGCAGGAGGGCCTCGTCATCACGCTCCTTCACGCGTATCCCGCGGGGCTGGAGCAGTTCGACGGCCATGCCGCGAACGCCATGCTCTGGACGTTCACCCAGCAGGCCGCCCGCGCCTGGGCGCCGCGGCGCATACGGGTGAACGCCATTGGCTTGGGCGTCAGCGTGGCCGGACCCTTCGAGCCACTGGAACAGGCTGGCCGCGCGGCCGGCCCGGTGCCCGCCGACCCCGCCACGCTGGAAGACATCGCAAGAACCACCCGCTTCATCGCTACCTGCCCCTCCCTGACCGGACAGATCATCCGCCTGGGTTTCTAGTGTCCCGAGTCTGAAGTTCGCCCTTGTACCGGCTCGATGGTGGGTGCGAC
>CAXUOA010000151.1:0-6986 GCA_964252625.1 uncultured Acetobacteraceae bacterium
ATGAAGGACCTCACCAAGTCCTACCCGGGCGGCCGCGAGGTGTTCAAAGGCATCACGCTCTCCTTCCTGCCTGGCGTGAAGATCGGTGTGCTGGGCGTCAACGGTGCCGGCAAGTCCACGCTGATGAAGATCATCGCCGGCATCGAGACGGAGTACGGCGGCGAGGCCTTTGCCGCGGAAGGCGCCCGCGTCGGCTATCTCAGCCAGGAACCCTATCTGGACCCCGCCAAGACGGTGGCCGAGAACGTCGCCGAAGCCTTCGGCCCGCTGCAGGCCGCACTCACCCGCTTCAACGCCATCTCCGACCGCTTCGCCGAGCCGATGGAGGATTCCGAGATGGAGTCGCTGCTGGCCGAGCAGGCCACGCTGCAGGAGAAGATCGACGCGGAGGCCGGCTGGGACCTGGACCGGCGCATCGAGATCGCGCTCGACGCGCTGCGCTGCCCGCCGCCGGACGCCAACGTGACGAAGCTTTCCGGCGGCGAGCGGCGGCGCGTGGCGCTGTGCCGCCTGCTGCTGGAGAAGCCGGACCTGCTTCTGCTCGACGAGCCGACCAACCACCTGGATGCGGAATCCGTCTCCTGGCTGGAAAAGACGCTGCGCGACTACGAAGGCACGGTGATGGTGGTGACCCATGACCGCTACTTCCTCGACAACGTCACCAACTGGATCCTGGAGATAGAGCGCGGCCGCGGCTATCCGTTCGAGGGCAATTACTCGAGCTGGCTGGAACAGAAACGCAAGCGTCTGCAGCAGGAAGAAAAGGAAGAGAGCTCGCGCCAGCGGGCACTCGCCGGCGAACTGGAATGGATACGCGCGAGCCCGAAGGCGCGGCAGACCAAGAGCAAAGCGCGCATCGCCAAATACGAGGAGATGCAGGCCAAATCGGCGGAGTTGGCGACGAGCACGGCGGAGATCGTCATCGCCCCGCCGCCGCGTCTGGGCGGCACCGTCATCGTGGCAGACCAGCTGCGCAAGGCTTATGGCAACCATCTTCTGATCGACGGCCTGGACTTCAAGCTGCCGCCGGGCGGCATCGTCGGCGTCATCGGCCCGAACGGCGCGGGCAAGACCACGCTGTTCCGCATGATCACCGGCCAGGAGCACCCGGACTCGGGCGATTTGCGCATCGGCGAGACCGTCAAGCTCGGCTACGTGGACCAGAGCCGCGACGACCTCGACGGCGAGAAGACCGTCTGGGAAGAAATCAGCGGCGGCACGGACGTCATCTACATCGGCAAGCGTGCGGTGCCGTCACGCGCCTATGTCGGCGCGTTCAACTTCAAGGGCAGCGACCAGCAGAAGCGAGTGGGCATCCTCTCCGGCGGCGAGCGCAACCGCGTGCACCTGGCCAAGATGCTGAAGAAGGAAAGCAACGTCATCCTGCTGGACGAGCCGACCAACGACCTCGACGTGGACACGCTGCGCGCGCTGGAAGAGGCGATTGCGGAATTCGCCGGCTGCTGCGTCATCATCAGCCACGACCGCTGGTTCCTCGACCGCCTGGCCACGCACATCCTGGCGTTCGAGGGCGACAGCCACGTCGAGTGGTTCGAGGGTAATTTCCAGGCGTACGAAGAGGACAAGCGGCGCCGGCTGGGAGCGGATGCGACCGAGCCGCATCGGATCAAGTACCGGCCGCTTGCCAGGTAGAAAGGCAGGCAGTCCTTTTTTGAAAAAAAGGACGAAAAAACTTTTGCTCCCTGTCGGCGACTACCAGGACAGGTACGCGACAGCGGAGCAAAAGTCTTTTGCTTCTTTTCTTCAGAAAAGAAGGCCTTTCTTCCTTACGCCTGCCTGACCATGGCCCTGATCCGAACCGCCAGGCTGACCCTCGAACCCGTCAGTGGCCAGGACCTGCAGGCCCTGATCGCGCTGAAAGCCGACCCGCTGGTGTATGGCCAGATGCTAGGCGGGGTGCGCACCGCCTGGCAGGTGATCGACGAACTTGCCGAAGACCGTGCTTTCTGGTCGGCGTATCGCATCGGCATGTTCTCCATACGCGAGGGCGGCATCTTCCAGGGCACGACCGGCATACATGATCGCCCGGACGGAAGGGGCCTTGCGTTGCGCTTCGCCGTCTGGCCGGAAGCGCGCGGTCGCGGGCTGGCGCGGGAGGCCGCCTCCGCCGCGTTGCGTTACGCGCAGGACCGTATCGGGCTGCCCCGCATCATCGCTGTCGCCCATGTGGAGAATTTCGGCTCCCGCATGGTGCTGGGCTCGATAGGGATGCGGGAGTGCGATGTCTTTCTGCGCGACGGGCACATGATGCTGGTCTACGAGAGCGTGGCTGCGTAAGGAAGAAACCTTTCTTTTTAAAAAAAGAAGCGAAAACTCGTGCTCCTCCGCTTTGGGCGGCATCTCATTCTGTCGTGAATCATACCAGCCAGTCCTGCGGCCGACGCAGTGAAAGCAAGCCGTCCTTTTTGAAAAAGGACCAAAAGACTTCTGCTTCCCGTCGCATTCGCAGCAGCCGACTGCTTTTGAGTCGATCGGGCATTCGAGCCGGCGCAGGAAGCAGAAGTTTTATGCCTCTTTTTTCAAAAATAAGGCCTGCCTTCCTTGCGCAAGCATCAACCGCAGGACGGGTTGATACGTGCCGATTTTGGCCGCGGCGCGACGTGTGCGCATGGCCCGGGTTGGGCATCAGCGTGCCGCGCCCGACGCAGGCAGAGCGCGCGCTGGACCCGACGCGCCGTCGTTCAGGACAGAGGTCTCGTCCGAGAACGAACGATGGGCGACACGCGCGGAGGCGAGCAGCATGTACACGCCCGGCAGCACGAACAGCGTGAACAGGGTGCCGATCGACAGGCCCGCGGCGATCACCAGCCCCATGACGAAGCGTGACGCGGCACCGGCGCCGGTCGCCAGGACGAGCGGCAGCACGCCCAGAACCATTGCCGACGTCGTCATCAGGATCGGCCGCAGGCGCAGGTTGCAGGCGCGCAGGATCGCGTCCTGCTTGGGCAGGCCCGACGCCCGGCCGTCGTTCGCCACCTGCACGATGAGGATGCCGTGTTTGCTGATGAGGCCCATCAGCGTGACCAGGCCCACTTCCGTGAACAGGTTGAGGCTGGCGCCGCCCACGCCGAGCCAGACGAACAGCAGCGCGCCGGCCATCGACAGCGGCACGGAGACCAGGATGATCAGCGGGTCGCGGAAGCTCTCGAACAAGGCGGCGAGAGCCAGATAGGTGATGACACCCGCGAGCGCGAAGGTGGCGGCGAAGCCGCCCGTCTCGCGCACGAACTGACGCAGCGAGCCCACCGTGTCGGTGCCGTAGCCTGCGGGCAGCATCTGCGCGGCGAGGTCGTGCAGGTAGTCGTAGGCCTGGCCCTGCGTCACGCCCGGCGCGGGCAGCGCGCTGATCGTGGTGGCGCTGAGCTGCTGGAAATGCGCGATCGATTCGGGCACGACGCTGTCGGCTATCCTCGCCACCGAACGCAACGGGACCATCACGCCGCCGATGGACTTGATCGGGTAATCCAGCACCTGGTCCGTGTTGAGCCGGAACCGGCGCATCGCCAGCGGCTCCAGCTTGTAGGAGCGCTGATCGGCGGAGAAGTAGCCGGTGTAGCTGCCGCCGAGCATGGCGTTCAACGACGTGCCGATGTCGCTCAGGGTAAGCCCGGTCAGCGACAATTTGGCACGGTCGATGACGATGGTCGATTGCGGCTGGTCGATCCTGAGGTCCTTCTCCGCATAGGCGAACAGGCCGCTCGCGCGCACCCGGGCCAGGAACGCGTCGGATACCGCGCCCAGCTGCCGGAAGCTGCCTGCGCTTTGCAGGACGAAACCGATCGGCAGGCCGTCCGCGCCGGGCAAATAGGGCGGCACGTAGGCGGCCATGTCCAGTCCGGCAACGCGCGAGAGCTTGCCTTCCACCTCCTCGCCGATGGCGAACACGCTGCGCGACCGCTTGCCCCAGTCGACCAGGTCGAGGCCGCCTTCGACGTTCGGCGCCTCATCGACATGGTAGTAGTGCCTGGCCTCCGGAACGGCGTCGTAGATCGCGCTGATCGCGGGTTCGTAGCGCGCCAGCGCGTCGGCGGTGCTGTTCGGGGCGCCGCTGCCCGAAATCTCCAAAGATCCCGTGTCCTCCTTGGGGGAGAGTTCGTGGCGCGCGTGCGTGGTGAAGAACCACGTGCTGCCGAGCATCACCAGCGCGGCGGCGAGCACCAGTGCCTGCAGGCGCAACGTGCGCCGCAGGGCCGCGAGATAGGCGCGCTGCGTCCACCCCACCAGCCGTTCGCTCCGCCTCTCGAGCCGCTCGAAAAAGCCGTCCGCCTGGCCGGCCGGGCGGGCGTGCAGCAGGCGTGAGCTCATCATCGGCGAGAGGGTGAGCGCCAGCAGGGCGGAAATCGTCACCGCACTCGCCAGCGTGAAGGCGAACTGGATGAACAGCGCGCCGGTCAGGCCACCTTGCAGGCCCAGCGGCGCAAATGCGGCGATCAGCACGGCCGTCATGGCGAGGATCGGCCGGGCGAGCTCGCGCGCGGCGAGCGAGGCGGCCCGCAGCGGCCCGTACTCGCCTGCAAGGTGCCGGTTGACGTTCTCCACAATGATGATCGCGTCGTCCACCACCAGGCCGATGGCCAGCACCAGGGCAAGCAGCGTCAGCAGGTTGACCGAGAACCCCACCGCCGCCATCGCCGCCAGCGTGCCGACCAGCGAGAGCGGGATGGTGACGAGCGGTACCAGCACCGAACGCGGCGAGCCGAGGAAGGCGAAGACGACGCCGGCCACGATCGCCAGCGACTCGGCCAGCGTCACGAGCACCTCGCGGATCGACGCGCGGATGAAGTCGGCGGCATCATCGACGATGACGACGTGGAACGTCGGCGGCAGCTGGCGGCGCAGGTCGGCCACCTGCTGCTCCAGCGCGTGCGCCACGGCGAGCGTGTCGGCCGCCGGGTTCGGCCGGACGCTGAGGTGGATGCTCGTGTGGCCGTTGTTGATGTCGTGCTCGTCGTCCGGGTCCGACCCGAAGGCCACGCGCGCCACGTCGCCCAGGCGGACGATGCGTGTGCCAGCCTGCCGGACGACCAGCGACTCGAACTGTGCCGGCGTGTGCAGGCTGGAGGTGACGTCCAGGTTGACCATGGTGGACGCGCCCAGCGTGTTGCCGACCGCGGTGATCAGGTTGTTGTTCGACAGCGCGGTCCACACGTCGCCGGGCGTCAGGCCGAAGGTCGCCAGGCGGTCCGGGTCCGTCCACACGCGCATGACCATGTTGAAGCGCGGCGAGAAGCGGACCGTCTGCACGCCGGGCACAGCCTGCAATCTGGGAACCACGATGCGCTGCACGTAGTCGCCCACCTGCGGCGCACTCACCGCGTCGCTGTAGAGCGTCAGCGACAGGATGGGCTCGCCGGCGGCCTGAAGGGTGATCGAGGGAAGCTGCACGCCGGGCGGGAACTGTGCGGATGCCGCCGTGACGTAGGCTTGTATTTCGGCGAGCGCCCGCGGCGGATCGTAGTTCAGCTTGAGGTGCACGGTGATGTCGGACAACCCGCTGGTCGAACTCGACGTCACGTAGTCGATGCCCTCCGCCTGGCTGATCTTGCCTTCCAGCGGCGTGGTGACGAAGCCGGCGACGGTGACCGGGTCCGCGCCGTAATAGGCGGTCTGGATCTCGACCTCGCCGCTGACCGTGTGGGGGAACTGCTCGACCGGCAAAGATCGCCCGGCCCGCAGGCCGAACACCAGCACCAGGATGGACACGACGCAGGACAGCACTGGACGTTGGATGAAGATGTCGGTCAGGCGCATGGTGGGTGCCGGTCACTCATCGACCGGATCGGGCGAGAGGCTGTCTTCCGGCTGCACGCTGTTGTCGATGCGCACCGCCGCCTCGTCGTGCAGTTTCAACTGCCCCGCCGTCACCACCCGCTCGCCGGGCCTGAGGCCGGCCACCACCACCACGCGGTCGCCCCGCTTCTCGCCGAGCTCCACCACGCGCGACGTGACGGTCAGCGCGCCCGATCCGGCCTGCTGGTGCACGACAAAGACGAAGTTGCCGTAAGGGTTGAAGCTGATGGCCGCTTGCGGCACGCTCAGCACCTGGCGCGCGCCGCCCATGTCAAGCGAGGCGACCGCGAACATCCCGGGCAGCAGCGCGTGGGTTTTGTTGTCCAGGCTCGCGCGCACCGACGCCATGCGGCTCTGCACCTCCACACGGTTGTCGATGGCCGTCACACGGCCCTGGAAAATGCGGCCGGGCCAGGCATCCACGCTGATGCTGACGAGCTGCCCAGGCACGATGCTGCTGAGCTGCTGCTGGGCCACGTTGAAATCGACATACACCGGATCGAGCGCCTGCAGGTTCACCACAGGCGTGCCGGCACCGATGTACTGGCCCAGATCGACCTGTCGCAGCCCCAGCCTGCCGTCGAACGGCGCGCGTACGATCTTCTCGTCGATCGCCTGCATCTGGGCGGAGACCTGCGCCTGGAAACTGCGCAGGTTGGCGGTGTCCAGGTCCAACGTGGCACGGCTGATGGCCTGTGCGCCGAACTGTTTCTGGTCGCGCGCCAGCGTGGCGGCATACAGGCCGACTTCGGCCTGCAGCTGGGCCAGCTTGGCAGGATCGTCGTAGGGGCGCAGCCGCAGCAGCACGGTTCCGGCGCGCACGGTGTCGCCGGACTGGAAGCCGATCTCCTCGACGATGCCGGACACCTGCGAGGACAGGTCGGCACCTTGCACGGCGCGGACCTGCCCGTAGGCCTTCAGCCGCGTGTGCCAGGGCTCCTGCGCCACCGTCAGGTCGGAGACGGTCTGCGCCGCCTCGGCGGCCGGGCTCTGGGCCTCCGACGGCCCGGAGCGCAGCACCAGCAGGACCGCCGCGGCGGCGAGGCCGCCGGCGCAGGTCAGGAGAAGCAGGCCGCGTGTCCGGGTCATGGTGATCTCCTCGATGCTCGTGATCATGGCAGCGCCGCGCTGTGGCGCGACACCACCGTGCACGCGTTCCAGAACGTGTCCGACAT
>CAXUOA010000151.1:6996-7356 GCA_964252625.1 uncultured Acetobacteraceae bacterium
CGGGCGCGGCAGGGCGCGGCGGTTCCACCAGCCGCCGCCGAGCGCCTGCAACAGCAGGGCGGTGTCGCTGAGGCGCGCGGCGCGGGCGTGGATCAACGTCAGGATGGCGCCCTGCGCGACCTGCTCGGCGTTGAGCACGGCCAGGTAGGAGACGCCGCCGAGACCGAATTGCAGGCTGGCCAGCGAGAGGCCCTGCCGCGCCGCCTGCTCGGCCTGCTGCGCGTACTGCAGGTCCACCGCGTCGTCCCGCAGGGCGGCGAGGATGTCGGACACGTTCTGGAACGCGTGCACGGTGGTGTCGCGCCACAGCGCGGCGGCCTGCTGCACGGCTTCGGCTTGCGCGCGCTGCCTGTGCAGCAG
>CAXUOA010000152.1:0-7292 GCA_964252625.1 uncultured Acetobacteraceae bacterium
GGCGGAAAACCACCGGTCTCAAGACTCATTAGGGACAACGTCCTTGGTAGCGACATCTAGGTCAGCAGCCAGCCACGTGGCAACCCGAGCAGAAAGGGTTTTCTACTTGTTTTTTTGAAAAAGAAGGCCTTGCCTTGCTCACTGGACCCCGTTCCCGTAGTATAGAAGCCTGGATAAACCTGCCAGTCCCGTGGAGTAGCCATCGTATGGCGCGTGTAACCGTCGAAGATTGCGTGGAGCGTGTCCCGAACCGCTTCGAACTCGTCCTGCTCGCCGCCCAGCGCGCCCGCAACATCAGCCGCGGCGAGGAACTGACCGTCGAGCGCGACAACGACAAGAACCCGGTCTGTGCGCTGCGCGAGATCGCTGAGGAGACGATCGAGCTGCCCAAGCTCGAGCAGGACCTGATCAAGTCGCTGAGCCGCTCACCCGAGCCCGAGCCTGCCGATGAGGAGGTGCTCGACCTCATCCCGACCGACCAGAACATCTTCGGCCTGCAGGACATCTCCTCCGAGGAGGAAGCCGCCGGCGTGGCGCAGGAAGAGATGTCCCCGGACGACATAGAGGCGGCGATCGAAGCCGAACTGGGCGGCCGCCGCCGCTAGCATCTCCGGGGGTGGCCGTGGCAGCACTGAACACCCCTGCTTTCCCGCCGCATGCGCCGGAAGGCAGCGGCGGCTTGCTGACCACGCGCGATGTGTCGCTTGCCAAACTCGTGCAGGCCTACGCCCCGGGCGCGAATACGGCGCTGATCGACGCCGCCTACGCAGTGGCCAGCGAGGCGCACCAGACGCAGACGCGCGACAACGGTGACCCCTACATCACGCATCCGGTCGCCGTCGCCGAGATTCTCGCCGGCTATCATCTGGATGTTCCAAGCATCTGCACCGCCCTGCTGCATGACACGGTGGAAGACACCGCTGTCACCGCACGCGACCTTGAGGCCCGGTTCGGCCCCACCATCGCCGGCCTGGTGGATGGCGTCACCAAGCTGACGCGGCTGGAGCTGCAGTCGGACCGCACCAAGCAGGCGGAGAACTTCCGCAAACTGGTGCTGGCAATGAGCCGCGACATACGCGTGCTGCTCGTCAAGCTGGCCGACCGGCTGCACAACATGCGCACGCTGGGGTTCGTGCAGAAGAGTGAGCGGCGTCACCGCATCGCGCACGAGACGCTGGACATCTACGCGCCGCTGGCCGCGCGCATCGGCATGGATTCGCTCAAGACCGAGCTGCAGAACCGATCTTTTGCGGAACTGGAGCCCGATGCGCACGACACCATCCAGGCGCGGCTGAACTACCTGCGCGGCCAGGGTGCCGACGTGATCGAGGAGGTGCGCCGCGAGCTGGCCGCCGTGTGCCGCGAGTCCGGCGTGGACGTGCGCGAGGTATCGGGCCGGGAGAAGAGCGCGTTCTCCATCTGGCAGAAGATGCAGACGCGCAACGTGGCCTTCGAACAGCTTTCCGACATCATGGCGTTCCGCATCGTGGTACCCACGCGTGAGCAGTGCTACATGGCGCTGGGCGCCGTGCATAACGCCTATCCGGTGATCGCCGGCCGCTTCAAGGACTACATCAGCACGCCGAAGGCCAACGGCTACCAGAGCCTGCACACCGGTGTCACGCTGCGCCACCCGCGCAACCAGAAGATAGAAGTCCAGATACGCACGCAGGAAATGCACGACATCGCCGATAACGGCGTGGCTGCGCACTGGAACTACAAGGAAGGCGAGCAGGAAGCGCAGAACCTCCCCTGGGTGCAGGATCTGCTGGAGATACTGGACAACTCCGCGGCGCCAGACGAATTCCTCGAGAACACCAAGCTCGAACTCTACCAGGACCAGGTCTTCTGCTTCACGCCGAAAGGCCAGCTGATCCAGTTGCCGCGTGGTGCGACGCCGATCGACTTCGCCTACGCCGTGCACAGCCAGGTGGGCGATACCACGGTCGGCGCCAAGGTGAACGGCCGGCTGATGCCGCTGCGCACCGAACTCGCCAATGGCGACCAGGTGGAGATCATGACGGCGCGCGGCGGCACGCCCTCGCCGTCCTGGGAACGCTGGGTGGTCACCGGCAAGGCGCGCGCGCGCATACGGCGTTACGTGGCCGGCCAGCAGCGCGCGCACACGCTGGACCAGGGCCGCACGGCGCTGACGCGCGCGTTCCGCCAGGAAGGCCTGGACGGCTCCGAACGCGTGCTGGAAGGCGCGCTGAAAAACTTCAAATGCACGACCGTGGACGACCTCTACGTCGCCGTCGGTAACGGCACGGTCGGGCCGAAGGACGTGGTGCACGCGGCCTATCCGGAGATGCTGGAAGCCGCCCGCGGCCCGCGCGTGATACCCGGCCTGCTCGCCCGGCCTGCCAACGCAAAGCCGCCGTCACGCGACAGCGGCATGGCGATCACCGGCCTGGTAAGCGGCATGGCGGTGCACTACGCCGGTTGCTGCCACGCTTTGCCGGGCGACCCGATCGTGGGCATCGTCACCACCGGCAAGGGCGTCACGATCCACACGAAAAACTGTCCCACGCTGGAGACGTTCGCCGCCACGCCGGAACGTTTCATCGATGTCGACTGGGATTACGCGGCCGGTGTGAGCACATCCGGCGCGGGCGGCAAGGCCGGCACCCATACCGGCCGCGTCAGCGTGATTGCCGCCAACGAGTCTTCCACGCTCGCCAACCTCACCAATGCTGTGGCGCGGCAGGACGGCGCAGTCACCAATCTGAAAATCGTTAGTCGGCAGCAAGATTTCATCGAAATACTGGTGGATGTGGAAGTGCGCGATCTGCGGCATCTTTCCATGGTGATTGCCGGGTTGCGGGCGGTCAGCGGGCTGACGCAGGTGGAGCGGGATCGTGCTTAGGCAGCCAAGAAGAATTGGCTTTGTTGCAAAAGAGAAGCACGAGACACTTGCCCTGTTTGGCTTGCCTTGGCGACGCGCTTCGGCACGATGATCATCGGTATTGGGGCGGATCTCTGCGATATCCGGCGTGTTGAGAGGGTGATGGCCCGCTTCGGCGAACGTTTTCTGCAACGCGTGTTCACCGAGACGGAACGTGCGCGTGCGTCACGGCGCACGCAAAGCCTGCACGCCGGCACCTACGCCAAACGCTTCGCGGCCAAAGAAGCCTGCGCCAAGGCGCTTGGCACCGGATTCAGCCACGGCGTGTTCCATTCGGACATGGGTGTGGTGAACCAGCCCGGCGGCCGCCCCACGCTGGTGCTCACCGGCGGCGCCCTGGTGCGCCTTGCGGCCATCACACCCCCCGGCACACGCGCGGAAATCGCCCTCACCATGACCGATGAAGTGCCGTACGCCTTCGCACAGGTCATCATCTGGGCCGCCCCCGCCGACGCGCATCTCTGATGGCCGCAAATCGCCGGCTGTGCCAAGCTGCACCGACTGAAACGACCAGGAGCCTCGGATGCGGATAGTGTTTCCTCTCGCCGCCCTGCTCTGCGGGTCCGCCTTGCCTGCGCTGTCTGCAACCTACACGCTGCAACCATTCAGCTTCCCACACGCAACCAGCGTATCGGTCGCGGGCATCAACGATCACGGTCTGGCAACCGGCACCTACGTCTCCGCGGCGCAGCCTTACGGCGCGGGCTTCGTCGGCCGGCGTGGCACGGCGACCACGCTCGAACCTTTGGAACCCTCCGGCACTTCGCGTAACTTCATCCCGATTCCGACCGGTATAGACAACCGCGGCACAGTCATCGGAACCTATTTCCTGGCCGAGCAAGTGGACGATTTCGCCTGGCGCCACGGCGTCTATGTGGCGACGTTCTCGCAAAGCGTGGACAGCCAGAACGTCTTTCCGCCCTTTATCGGCACGGGCGACCACATCAGCTACAACACATATTCCGGCGACGGCGTATTCATGGCGTACGCCGGCCCGCTATCCGCCCAGTCCGCGCTGCCCAGGAATGGCAATCCGCTCGTGGCCAGCGTCAATGTCGACGACCAGGCCGCCGGGCAGTTCTTCACCTTTATCGGCACTATAATGACCAGCGGCGTGTTCCTCTCCGCGCCGGTTGACCGCAGCAGCCCGCGGGCATTGCTGCCGCCGGGTGCGACGGCCGCCTTCGGCGGTTGGATCAACGATGCCGGTCAGGTCGCCGGGTCCTACCAGGACAGCAAGAACATCCTGCGCGGCTTCCTCTACCAGAAAGGCAGCTACAGCACTTACGACCTGCCGGCGCACCCCGACGCGCTGACCACCCAGGCCATCGACGGCACCGGCCGCGTTGTCGGCACCTACACCGAAGGCAAGACGCAGTTCGCTTTCATCTACGCTGTCGGCGCGGTGACGAAATTGCGGTCGTTCCCGGCTGCCGACACGGTGCATGCCGGCATCAGCCCAGCCGGCACTTACGTCGTCATCTCCGATACCAACCCGAACGGCGTGGCACATTCGTGGCTCGTCACCTGCAACGCCGGCACCGGCTGCTGACTCCGACGCGCGCCGGAGGGCGTCAGCCCATCCGGCCGTGACAGTGCTTATATTTCTTCCCAGACCCGCAAGGACAGGGCGCGTTGCGCTGCGTCCCGCCCCACGTCGTCGGATCGTTCGCGTCGAACGGCGCCAATGCCGCCTCACCCATCTGCCACACGTCGCCGCCGGCAACCTGATCCGCACCCGCCAGAGCCGGTGCCATGAAGTTCTCCACCATGCCCGCCGGCAGCGCACGCGGCATGGGCGGCGGCTCGGCCGACAGCTCCACGCGACTCAGCGTGCTGACCACCCGCTCCCGCAAATCGTCCAGCATCGCGTTGAACAGCGCGAACGCCTCGGCCTTGTACTCGTTCAGCGGATCGCGCTGCCCGTAGGCGCGCAACCCGATCCCCTGGCGCAGGTGGTCCAGCGCCAGCAGGTGCTCCTTCCACACCGTGTCGAACATCTGCAGCAGCAGGCTCTTTTCGATGTAGCGCATCACCTCCGGGCCGTAATTGGCGGCCTTGCTGGCGGCGGCGCTGTCGATCGCCTCCGTCAGCCGCGTGTGTATGGCCTCCTCGGCGATGCCCTCCTCGCGGCCCCACTCGACCACGGGCAGATCCAGGTTGAACAGGCGCTTGACGTCGGCCGCCAGTTCCGCCGTCTCCCACTGCTCGGCGAACGCACGTTCGGGAATGCGCCGCGCCACCATCGCGTCGGCAAGTTCGTGGCGGAAGCTGGCGACCGTCTCGGACACGTCGTTACTGTTCATGTACTCCCGGCGCTGGGCATAGACCTCCTTGCGCTGGTCGTTCATCACGTCGTCATATTTCAGCAGGTTCTTGCGCGTGTCGAAGTTGCGCGCCTCCACCTTCTTCTGCGCCTTTTCCAGCGCCTTGTTTATCCAGGGGTGGACGATCGCCTCGCCCTCCTTTAGCCCCAGCCGCTGCAGCATGCCGCCCATGCGGTCGCTGCCGAAGATGCGCATCAAATCGTCTTCCAGCGACAGGAAGAACCGGCTGGCGCCCGGGTCGCCCTGCCGGCCGGAGCGGCCGCGCAACTGATTGTCGATGCGCCGGCTCTCATGGCGCTCCGTGCCGATCACCAGCAGGCCGCCGCCCGTGCGGACGCGGTCATGAAAACCGGGGATCTCCGCGCGTATCTCGGCCTCGCGCGCCGCGCGCTCGGCGTCCCCGGCCAGGCTGTGCGCCTCCTGGCGCAACCGCATGTCCATGTTGCCGCCAAGCTTGATGTCGGTGCCGCGGCCCGCCATGTTGGTGGCGATCGTCACGCGCCCAGGTGCCCCCGCCTGCGCGATGATCGACGCTTCCTGCTCATGGAAACGCGCGTTCAGCACGGCATGCGGTATCTTCCGCGCCTTGAGTATCTCGCTGAGCACCTCGCTCTTCTCGATGCTCACCGTGCCCACCAGCACCGGCTGCTCGCGCGCACGCGCCTCCTCGATGAGCGTGGCCACGGCGGAGTATTTCTCGCCCGCCGTGCGGTACACCTCGTCGTCGCCATCCTTGCGGACGACGGACACGTTCGTCGGGATCTCGACCACGCTCAGCTTGTATATTTCGGCGAACTCGTCGGCCTCGGTCATCGCCGTGCCAGTCATGCCGGAAAGCTTCGGGAACAGCCGGAAATAGTTCTGGAATGTGATCGACGCCAGCGTCTGGTTTTCCTGCTGGACGGTGACGTATTCCTTGGCCTCCAGCGCCTGGTGCAGCCCCTCGGAAAATCGCCGGCCTTCCATCATCCGGCCGGTGAACTCGTCGATGATGATCACCTTGTCGTCGCGCACGATGTAGTCCACGTCACGCGCGAACAGCGTGTGCGCGCGCAGGGATTGCTGCACGTGATGCACCACGCTGACGTTGAAGATGTCGTACAGGTTGCCTTCGGTGATGATCCCGGCTTCCCGCAGCATGTCCTCCACACGCTCGTTGCCGGCCTCCGTCAGATGCACGGACTTGGCCTTTTCGTCCTTCTCGAACATGGCCGGGTCGCGCACCAGTTCCAGGATCACCAGGTTCACCGACCGGTACAGGTCCGACGAGTCCTCGGCCGGCCCGGAGATGATCAGCGGCGTGCGCGCCTCGTCGATCAGGATGCTGTCCACCTCGTCGACGATCGCGTAGTTGAACGGCCGCTGGACCATGTCCTCCAGCCGATACTTCATGTTGTCGCGCAGGTAGTCGAAGCCGAACTCGTTGTTCGTTCCGTACGTCACGTCGCACGCATAGGCCGCGCGCCGCTCGTCATCCATCAGCCCGTGCACGATCACGCCCGTGCGCAGCCCCAGGAAGGCGTAGAGCTGGCCCATTTCCTCGCTGTCGCGCCGCGCCAGGTAGTCGTTCACCGTCACCACGTGCACGCCGCGGCCGGACAGCGCGTTCAGGTATACCGGCAGGGTTGCCACCAGCGTCTTGCCTTCGCCGGTCTTCATCTCGGCAATCTTGCCGTCATGCAGCACCATGCCGCCCACCAGCTGCACGTCAAAATGCCGCATGCCCAGCACGCGACGGCTCGCCTCGCGCACCACGGCGAATGCTTCCGGCAGCAGGCCGTCCAGCGTCTCGCCCGCCGCGATCCTGCCGCGGAATTCCACGGTCTTTCCCGCCAGCGCCTCGTCCGACAGGCCCGCCACAGCCGCCTCGTGCGCGTTCACGCGGGGAACGCGCAGCTGGTAGGACTTCAGGGAACGGTCGTTGGATGTACCAAAAACGGCGCGGGCGAGAGAGGAGAACATAGCGGGCAGATAGGCGGGGCAAGGTGTGGGGTCAACCAAGGCCGCGCCAGGGGCGTCACCCGAGAGCGTGCCGCGCACGACGCTCTCTGGCCTTGCCT
>CAXUOA010000153.1:0-7246 GCA_964252625.1 uncultured Acetobacteraceae bacterium
CGCCAGACGGTCCGCGCGGCGCCGGCACCGCGCGGACCGTCTGGCGCGTGCGCTGGCATTGCTCGCGACCCTGGTGGCGCTGGCGTTCCTGGCCTCCATCCTCATCACGCTGTTCTACCTGGGCCTGCCCGGCCTCAGGCCGCACGTGTTCACGGTGATCACGAAGTCGCCGGATGCGCAGGGCGGGCTGGCGAACGCCATAGTCGGCAGCGTGCTGCAGACCGGGCTCGGCACGCTGATCGGCACGCCGATCGGGCTGCTGGCCGGAACCTATCTGGCGGAGTATTCCGGCCGTTCGGTCCTGGGCAACGTGATACGCTTCGTCTCCGACATCCTGCTCTCGGCGCCGTCCATCCTCATCGGGCTGTTCATCTACCAGGTCCTGGTGGCGCCGATGGGCGGGTTCTCCGGACTGGCCGGCGCGCTGGCGCTGGCCATCCTGGTGATCCCGATCGTGGTGCGCACCACGGAGGACATGCTGCGGCTGATCCCCATCAGCCTGCGGGAAGCCTCCATCGCGCTCGGCGCGCCGCGCTGGCGGACGATCGTCTTCGTCTGCTACCGCGCGGCGCTGGACGGACTGCTGACGGGCGTGCTGCTGGCGGTGGCGCGCGTGGCCGGCGAGACCGCACCCCTGCTGTTCACATCGCTGGGCAATTCCGGCTATTCCGGGCTGGGATCGGCGATGGCGAGCCTGCCCGTGACGATCTACCAATACGCGCAATCCGCGTTCGAGAACTGGGTGCAACTGGCCTGGACAGGCGCGTTGCTGATTACGCTGGGCGTGCTGGCGATCAACATCGCGGCACGGCAGCTCGTGCGCGGGAGACGGTAGCGTGGAAGACAGCAAGCAGTCCTTTTTTGGAAAAAAGGACCAAAAAACTTTTGCTCCCTGTCGGCGGTTCACCGGCAAGCGCGCGACACGGCCGCTTTGATTATGGACACTTTGGACCAATCGCGCCTGCGCCCCGCGACCGTGACCACCGCGCCCGCACGGCTCTCCATACGCAACCTCGATTTTTTCTACGGCACCAACCAGGCGCTGAAGTCGATCGCGCTGGACCTGCCGGACAAGCAGGTGACGGGGATGATCGGCCCGTCCGGCTGTGGGAAATCCACGCTGCTCCGCGTGCTGAACCGGATGTACGACCTGTATCCAGGCCAGCGCGCAGCGGGCGAAGTGCTGATGGACGGCAGGAACATCCTGGCGCCGGACATCGACCTGAACGTGCTGCGCAGCCGCGTCGGCATGGTGTTCCAGAAGCCCACGCCGTTTCCGATGACCATCTTCGAGAACATCGCGTTCGGCGTGAAACTGCACGAGCGGCTGTCCCGCAAGGATCTGAACGCGCGCGTGGAATGGTCGCTGACGCGCGCCGCCCTATGGACGGAAGTGCGCGACCGGCTGCACAGCCCCGCCGCGGGCCTGTCGGGCGGCCAGCAGCAGCGCCTATGCATCGCGCGCACGATCGCGACGCGGCCCGAGATCATCCTGCTCGACGAGCCGACAAGCGCGCTGGACCCGATAAGCACGCTGAAGATCGAGGAACTGATCGACGAGCTGAAGCGCGACTTCACCATCGCCATCGTCACGCACAACATGCAGCAGGCGGCGCGCTGCGCGGACCAGGTGGCGTTCTTCTATCTGGGCGAGCTGGTCGAGGTGGGGCCCGCCGGCGACATCTTCACCGCGCCGAAACAGCGGCGAACGCAGGAATACGTGACCGGCCGGTTTGGCTGATGACACGCGACCGGAGTGCAGACTGATGGCTGAGATGGCGTCGCACATCGTCAAGAGTTACGCGCAGGAACTCAAGCGCCTGCGCGACCTGCTGGTGGAGATGGGCGGCCTGGTCGAGGCGCAGGTCGCCACGGCCACCATCGCGATCGTGGAGCAGGACGTGGAGGCGGCCGCCCGCACGGTGGAGCAGGACCCGGCGGTCGACGCACTCGAGCGCGAGGTGGAGACGTTCGTCATCCGCCTGCTGGCCCTGCGCCAGCCGGTGGCACAGGATCTGCGCCAGATCGTCGCCGCGCTGAAGATGACGAGCGATTTCGAACGTATCGGCGACTACGCGGCAAACGTCGCCAAGCGCAGCATCGTGCTCAGCCAGTTCAGCCTGCCGTTCAAACTCAGCGGGCTCGCAAGCATGGCCCGCCTGGTGCAGGAAAGCCTGCGGCTGACCGTGGACGCGGTGGGCGACGCGGATGCCGAGAAGGCGATACAGGTTTGGCAGTCGGACGGTGCGGTCGACGACATCTACACCGCGATCTTCCGCGAACTGGTGACCTACATGATGGAGGACCCGCGGCAGATCACGCCGTGCACGCATCTCCTGTTCATCGCGAAGAACCTGGAACGCATCGGCGACCATGCGACGAACATCGCCGAGACGGTGCATTTCGCCGCGACCGGCGAGCCGCTGCCCGGCGTGCGGCCGAAAGGCGAGAGCGCCAATTACGCGGTGGTCCGCCCGCGCGAGCCGCGCGCCGACGACACGGCCGAGACGGAAGGCTGAGACAGATGTCGGACACGTCCACGAGCTTGGCCAAACCGCTGGTGCTGGTTGTGGAGGACGAGGCGGCGTTGGCCACCATGCTGCGCTACAATCTCGAGAAGCAGGGTTTCCGCGTCGACGAAGCCGGCGACGGCCAGGAAGCGCTGACCCGTATCGCCGAGCAGCAGCCCGATCTTGTACTGCTGGACTGGATGCTGCCGGTGATGTCCGGCATCGAGGTCTGCCGCCAGATACGGCGGAGGCCGAACACACGCGACCTGCCGGTCATCATGGTCACCGCGCGCACCGAGGACCAGGACGCGGTGCGCGGGCTGAACACCGGCGCCGACGACTACATCACCAAGCCGTTCAACATGGACGCGCTGCTGGCGCGCATGCGGGCGCTGCTGCGCCGCTCCAACGCGGTGCCCACGAAGGGCCGGCTGATGTTCCACGACATTGCCATGGACCTGGCGGCACACCGTGTGCAGCGCAACAGCCGGGCCGTGCATCTGGGCCCCACCGAATTCCGCCTGCTGGAGTTCCTGATGCAGCATCCCCGCCGCGTGTTCTCGCGTGAGGAATTGCTCGATGCGGTCTGGGGCCCGGACATACACGTGGAGCCACGCACCGTGGACGTGCACATCCGGCGGCTGCGGAAATCCATCAATGGCGACGGGGAGCTGGATGTCGTGCGCACGGTGCGTGCGGCAGGATACGCGTTGGATACCGAGCCAGTCTGAATCCGCCGCCGAGCTCATGAACGGGTTCTAAGAACGACGGTCGCGAGCGGGGCCAGGGGCAAAAACCCTGACCTTGCCCCCGTTAGCCCTCCACACCCACAACCGGCCCACGCGTCTCGTCCAGCCGCGCCGCCGGCGCCAGCTTCACCACGCTGCCCCCTGCCGCCGCCTCGTAGATGGCGGCAATCAGCCGCATGTCCTGCAACCCCTCCTCCCCAGGCGTCAGCGGCACGGCACCCGTCCGTATCGCCTCCGCGTAGGCATCCATCTCCAGCGCAAACTGGTTTTTCGGCGCCCACCTGCGCTGCTCCCGCCCGGTGCTCATGCCGTCCCGGCGCGCGATGTCCATCGTCAGGTTGTCGTAGCCGTACGCAGGATCCAGCCCGAACGTCGCCTCGGTCGCCATCAAGCGCAGGAACCGGTTCTCGTGGTAGGAGTAGCCCGATCCGCAGACCGCCATCACACCGGAGGGGAAGCGCAGCGTGAAAGCGCAGATGTCCTCCACTTCGCGGAACCGCGGATCGTTGGCCGGCTGCGTGGTTCGCGCCGTGATCTCCACCGGCTCCTCGCCGGTGATGAACCGCGCCGTGTTCAGACAGTACAGTCCCACGTCCGGCAAGGATCCGCCGCCCGCCATTGCCTTGTTGAGCCGCCACTGTCCGTCATTGGCGTTGTTCTGCCCGTTGGTCGTCTCGATCATCCGCAGGTCGCCATACGTACGGTTGCGGACCATGTCGACCAGCGTGCGGAATTCCGGCAGGTACTGACACCGGTACGCTATCATCAGCCGGCGGCCGGCCTGCTTGCACGCGTCCACCATGCGCTGCGCGTCCGCAACCGTCGTGGCCATCGGCTTCTCGCACAACACGTGCTTGCCCGCCTGCGCCGCGCGAATGGTGTATTCCGCGTGCAAGGCGTTCGGCAGCACGATGTAGACGACATCGATCTCCGGATTGTCCTTAATCGAATCGAAATTCTTGTAGTCGTACAGGTTCTTTTCCGGCACGCCGTATTGTGCCGCGATTATGCGCGCCTTGTCCGGCTCGCCGCTCACCAGCGCCGTCACCCGTACATGCCTGCTCTGCGCAAACCCCGGCAGGATCTGCGTCAGCGCCAGCCGCCCGAGCCCCACGACCGCCACACCCAGCCGCTTGTCGCGCGGGTCGAGTGACGGCACCTTGCCGGACAGGTCGCTCGCATTGTCCAGCGGCGGCAGGCTCACCTGGCCGCCTTTCACCGTCCCGCGCAGCGCGCTCGGCTCGGGCAACTCTGCCGCCTGCGCCTGCGCGACCAGCCCCATGCCCGCCAGCCCGGCAAGCCCGCGTCTCGTGATCTCCGGCATCGCACCGCTCCCTCTGGTTGGCGCCAGAAGCCGCAGGCGGGACGCGCGGTTTACGCCGCACGCAAAAGTGCAGGAAAGCCGGCGGGGCCTTCTATACCAACCGGTCTTCGTGGCTGACGCAGAGAAAGCAAGCAGTCCTTTTTTGAAAAAAAGGACCAAAAAACTTTTGCTTCCCGTCGCATCTGCAGCAGCCGGGTGCCGCCGGATAGATCGAGGCAGCTGGGCCTGCGCAGGAAGCAAAAGTTTTTTGCTTCTTTTTTCAAAAAAGAAGGCCTGGCTTGCTTGCCCAACCGTCAACCGCAGAGCGGGTTGGTAGTATTGAAAATACGCCCGCTCGTCCAGCCGTTCCGGCAACGCGCGTTCGCGCCGAAAATGCCGGCCAGCGTGAAGGTTTTCGCTTCTTTTTTCCGGAAACAAGGCCTTTCTTACCCCATGCGCGGCTACCCCATCTTCCTCGAACTGCGGAACCGCCGCGTGATCGTCCTCGGCGACGACGAAGCCGCCCACCGCCGCGCCGCGCTCTTTGAGAGCCTGGGCGCCCGGATCGAGCGCATAGGCTCCGCCGCCGAAGCAAGCTTCCCCGGTGCCGCGCTTGCTGTCGCGTCCGGCGCGCCGCAAGCCGAACTTGCCGCCTTCTCCGCTGGCGCCCAGCAGGCCGGCATTCCCGTCAACGTCGTCGACCAGCCGGACCTCTGCAGCTACATCACGCCCGCCATCGTCGACCGGGACCCGCTGACCATCGCCATCAGCAGCGGCGGCGCTGCCCCTGTCCTCGCCCGCCTCCTGCGCGGCCGGATCGAGACCTGGGTTCCCCCCGCCTACGGCCGCCTCGCTGGCCTGGCCGAACGCTTCAAATCGGAAACCCGCCGGCGTATCCCCGACATGCTGCGCCGCCGCCGCCTGCTCGAACGCATCTTCGCCGGCCGCACCGCAGACCTGGTGCTGGCCGGTGACGACCAGGCCGCCGCCGCCGAATACACGGCCGAACTCGCCGCCGCCGAAGCCCTGCTCACCCGCCCCGCCGCGGGCATCGTCCACCTGGTGGGCGCCGGCCCCGGTGCTGCGGACCTCGTCAGCCTGCGCGGCCTGCGCCTGCTGGGCGAAGCCGACGTCATCGTGCACGACAGGCTGGGCACCGCCGAAGTCCTCGACCTGGCCCGCCGCGATGCCGAACGCATCGACGTGGGCAAGACCCAGGGCAACCACACCATGCCGCAGCGCGACATCAACGCCCTGCTCGTCACCCTGGCCAGGCAGGGCCGCCGCGTCGTTCGCCTGAAAGGCGGCGACCCCTTCATCTTCGGCCGCGGCGGCGAGGAGGTTGAAGCCCTCGCCGAAGCCGGCATCGCCTGCGACGTCGTCCCGGGGATCACCGCCGCACTGGCCTGCGCCGCCGCGGCCGGCATCCCTCTCACCCACCGCGATGCCGCTCACGCGGTCACCTTCGTCACCGCCCACCGCCGCCGCCCTGACCTCGGCATAGACTACGCCGGCCTCCTGCGCCCAGGCGTCACGCTCGCCATCTACATGGGCCTGGCCACCCTCCCCCGCCTGCGTGACGAGCTGGCGCAAGCCGGTTTGTCCGCCACCATGCAGGCCGTCCTCGTCGAGTCCGGCGGCACGTCCTACACGCGCGTGCTGCGCGGCCCCTTGGAGGAGCTCGCACGAACGGCAAACGCCTGGTCGCGCGGCGGCCCGGTTCTCATCATGCTGGGCGGGACGGCTGAGCGTGGTGTCGGACATGATGCTGTCGTGACAGGGTAGGCAAAGTTGGGCTCTGCCCAACGCCGCTGGGGCCTTGAGGGCCCGGACACCCATCTATACGGACCGCCACAAAATATTTAACCGGCGTTACGTGTAAGCGTGCTGCACACGACTCCCTGGGTTTTTCACAATCCGTATCAAACACCGGCAATATAAACACAGCCTCTTTTCACAAAAAAGAAAGCGCAAAACTTTCATACATGCGCTGCCTTACTTGGGTCGACCTGCCTTGAAAAGTATAATACGTTAACGTATCGTAAAGCTCTCGGCTAGTTGTTTTCCTGCCAGGACAGGACTGCTTGCGTCTTCCAACATGTCGACCACTTCAGACATCGTTAAGAGAAAATTCGTGCATTTCTCCGATGCACTGACAGACGGAGGGCAACTCCGCGAAAGGCACACCTTGCTACAGTCCGATCACCCCGATTTCATCCCAAGCGCTAGCGCCTGAGATGAACACCCAAACCCACACCCGCCTCACGCAGATGCAAACCTCCAAAGTCGTCGAAGTGGACGGCGTCTTTATCGGCGCGGCCGTTCTGCTGTCGAACGCCGGAGGCTGGCGCTTCGTCGCCGCGCACGCCCGCGCCCAAAAAGCCGATGGTGTCACCACTTCCACGCTCCAGGAGGCGCAACTCGCCGCAAAACGCGCCTTTGTCACGTCTCGCCTGGACGACAAGCTGCCGGCATAAGACAGCGGATGATTTCCGCTCCTACGCCGGGAGCGCTGCCGGGCAACCTGAAAGGCGCGCGACCGCCGGGCGAAACCGCGTTCTCTTGCCTATTGGCCCTCCCACACCGTCCGCCTGGACTGCGTTAAGAATCCTACACCCCCACGGGCCTATCTAGTGTCCTGAACCAGAAGTTCACTGGTTCATGTGTTCGGTTTCTTTCTGGCT
>CAXUOA010000154.1:0-7226 GCA_964252625.1 uncultured Acetobacteraceae bacterium
CGCCCGGTGGTCCTCCCACGGAAAATACCTGTACCAGCCCTGCCATCCGGCATCCTGTCCGCGCACCACCGCCTCGCGCGTCAGCCCCAGATAACTGACCGACATGACCCGACCGCTCTCCGCCCCGCGGTCGCTGTCCGCAAACGTGTACAGCTGCTCCACATACCCCAGCGGCTGGTGCGTCTGCCGCTCCACCCAGGAGCGCAACCCCGCCTGCAGGGACCGGTGCCCGCTCTCGAACGAGCCCGACGGCAGCGCCGTCCCGCGCGCAATCGTCAGTATACGCGGGTCCGCGCCGGTTACCGCCACCACCACGGCAATCAGGTCGGTCGCGAGCTGATTTGCCGTCATGCGGAAGCAAGGCCCCCTTTCGGGCAAAAAATGCAAAAACTTTCCCGCTCAGCGGCCAGGCGACATGGGGTATGCTGCTGGGACGGAGCGCCGGATCAGGCGGGAAGATGCCGCCGTCGTGCGGCAGCAGGCTTGGGACCCTGCCGGCCATGCCGCGCCTGCGTTTGCCGTCCGGCAGAGATTGCCCGAATCATCGTCTGCGTCTTGCGGAGATCGCCACGCGTGTCGTCTCCTAGGACCCGAACGACACCACGAAACGCGTCCCCCGGTGCCCCCGGTCCAGCGCCAGCGTCGCATGCAGCGTCTGCGCCATGGAACTCACGATCAGGGAGCCCAGGCCGCTGCCTTTGGGCACCGCACCGTCTTCCGGGTAGCCTATGCCGTCATCTTCCACCGTAAGCTGCAACGCCGCTCCTGCGCAGGTGAGGCTTACCCGCACCTGGCCCGGCCGCTCCTCGGGGTAGGCGTATTTCAGCGCGTTGGTGACCAGCTCGTTGACGATGAGGCCGAGCGGCACGGCCTTGTCGGTTTCCACACGGACCGGATCGGCCTGCAACGCGATGCGGCGCTGGGCCGTCACCGTTTCCGGCAGCGGCCCGTCGGCGGTCTGGGTGGCGCGTTCCAGCTCGTCGACGAGGCCCGTGAGATAGTCGTCCATTTCGACGAACTCCACGTTGTCCCCGGTATACAGGCGCCGGTGCACCAGGGTCACCGCTTCCACGCGCTCGGCCGCCTGGCGCAGCATCAGCCGCGCCGCCGGGTCCGCCACCCGCCGCGCCTGCATCTCGATCAGCGAGGTGATGAGCTGCAGCGAGTTGGCGACGCGGTGGTTGACCTCGCGCAGCAGGATCGCCTGCTGTGCCGCGAGCACGGCCAGGCGGTCCCGGCTCTCATGCACCTCGCGCTCTGCGGCCGCACGCTCGTGCTGCCACCTGGCACGGGTGATCTCCTGGGAGATACTGGCGCCCAGCAGTTCGATGAAGCCGCCGTGCACGTCCTTGACCACATAGTCCGCGGCACCGTTCTTCAGCGCGGTCACCGCTATGCGGGGCTCCTCGGCGCCGGTGACGAAGATCACCGGCGGGCGGGTCTCGAACCGGCAGAGCGCTTCGAGGACTTCCAGCCCGTCCTGGCCGGGCATGTAATGATCCAGCCCGATCGCGTCGAAAGGCTGGCGGGCGGCCAGCGCCAGGCCCTCGGCACCGTCGGCGGCCAGGGTGACGCGGAAGCCGGTGCGCTGCAGATGGCGCTGCACCAGCCGGCCGATGCCCGGATCGTCGTCTATGTAGAGGACGTGCGGCTGGCCGGGCTGCTCTGCCATCAGGCCTCTGTCCACAGGCCGGCACTGCCCGGGCGGACCATGTCAGGCCTGCTCGGGCACTTGCATGACGGTGAGGAACAGGCCGAGCTGCCGTATGGCGCTGGCGAAGCCCTCGTACTCCACCGGCTTGGTGATGTAGACGTTGCAGCCGAGATCATAGCAGCGCTGGATCTCGGTGCGATCGTCCGTGGTGGTCAGCACCACGACGGGCGTGCGCTTCAGCACCGGGTCCGCCTTGATACGGCCGAGTATCTCGGTGCCGCTCATGTCCGGCAGATTGAGGTCCAGCAGCACCAGCATGGGGTCGTTCTCGCCACGGCCGAACAGGTGTTCCAGCGCGGTGGTGCCATCCAGCTTATGGACGATCTCGTTGGCGACGCCGGCGCGGCGGACGTTCTTCTCGATCAGACGGGCATGGCCCGGATCGTCCTCGATGAGCAGTATGGTCACGGGCACGGCATTCATTGGGTTACCTCGCCACTATACGCCAGAACGGTCGGCAATCTGACCGTAAAAGTCGATCCTGTGCCAGGCGTGCTCTCGCACACAATGGTGCCGCCCATGCGCCTGAGCAACGCTTTGACATGGGCGAGGCCGATGCCCTCGCCCTGGGTGTCCTGCGGCCCGGCGCGGCGGAACAGCTCGAAGATGCGCTCCAGGTCCCGGGGTGCCACGCCGCGGCCGTTATCGGCCACGGCGTAGCGCGCCCAGCCGCCCTCGGTGCCGCCGGAGACCGCCACCTGGCCCGGGCGCCCCGGCTGCGGGTATTTCAACGCGTTCTCGATCAGGTTGGAGAATATCTGCTCCATCGCCAGCCGATCGGAGGTGAGCGCGGGCACGTCGCCTATGATGACCTGCGCGCCCGCGGCGTCGGCGATCCGGCGGACGCTGTCCGCGATGCCGCCCAGCAGGCGCGCCATGTCGATCCGCTCCGGCGTCAGCACGCGGCGGCCTTCGCGTGACAGGCGCAGTATTGCGGTGATCAGCCGGTCCATCTTGGCGGTGCTGGTCTGGATGAAGCGTATCGCCTCCGGCAGGTCGTCCTGGCTCGCCTCGCGCACGTCGGGCGGAACCGTGATGCCGGCGGGCTCCAGATTGTCCGTCACGAAGCGGTTCAGCCGGTCCGTGGCGTTCGACAGCTCGGCGGTGAAGCCGATGATGTTGAGCAGCGGCGCGCGCAGGTCGTGGCTCACGATGTAGGCGAAGCGCTGCACCTCCTCGTTGGCCAGAGTGAGGTCCGCGGTGCGTTCGGCGACGGCCGCCTCCAGCCTGTCCCGCCCCGCTTGCAGGGCGGCGTTCGCGGCGACGAGTTCCTGGCGTCCGCTGCCCAGCGCGCTCACCGTGCGCGACAGGCCGCGGCCGACAAAGGCGGCAAGCAGAGCGAGCAGCAGGAAGGCTCCGGTATCCACCCACACCAGCAGGCGGGCGCCGGCCGCGCTGCGCGCGATGTCCGCCGAGACGGCCTCGCTTTCGGCCGCGCCGAGCCGGTTGGAGATGGCGCGGGCGATCTCCATGTCGTGCCGGCCGCGGTCCGATTGGACGATGGCCATGGCGTCGGCGTGGCGCCCTGCCTGTTCCAGGCGGACCGTCTCGGCAAGCTCCGTCATCTTGTCGCCGATGACGCGGCGCCAGCCCAGCATGTCCGGCTGGTTGCCGAGCAGCTGCTTGAGGCTTTCCAGCAGCACGGGAACACGCTGGGTCGCGTCGGTATAGGGCACCAGGTATTCGGGGCGTTCGGTGAGCAGGTAGCCGCGCTGGCCGGTTTCGGCAGAGAGCACGGCATCCATCATCTTGATGGTGGCCGAACGGACGGTGCGTGCGCGGACGGCGTCCTGCGTATCACGGCCGGTACGCTGGGCGATCAGCACGCTGGCCGCGATGATGCCGAGCATGAGGAACCCGCCTGCGGCCACCGCCAGCCGGGCCGGTCGGCCGGTGAGCACGCGATCCATCTCGGCAGTGGCGGAACTGGTCATGCGGCACCCATGTGCGGCAGGAGGGTGCAGGGTGGCAAGTTTCGGCGTAGAGAAGCCGGCCCCGACCGTTCGCTGCTAGGATTTGGCCGTCATGCTCGCTTCTCCCGATCCCCGCGTGCGCGTGGGGCGCGCGGTCTTTGCCAACGACGCGCCATTCTCGCTGATTGCCGGGCCGTGCCAGGTGGAAAGTGCCACGCATGCGATGGAATGTGCCACGGCGCTTGCCGAAATGACCGGCCGCCTCGGAATCGGCTTCGTCTTCAAGAGCAGCTACGACAAGGCGAACCGGACCAGTGCGGCCGGTGCACGCGGCGTGGGCATGGCGGCCGCGCTGCAGATCTTCGCCGACATACGCGCGCGGCTGGACGTGCCGGTGCTGACCGACGTGCACGAGCGCGAACATTGCGCACCTGTCGCCGAAGTGGCCGACGTGCTGCAGATCCCCGCCTTTCTGTGCCGGCAGACTGACCTTATCGTGGCCGCCGCCCGGACCGGCCGGGTGGTGAACGTGAAGAAGGGCCAGTTCCTCGCACCGTGGGACATGCGGCACGTGATCGACAAGGTGACCGGCGCCGGCAACAGCCAGGTTCTGGTCACCGAACGCGGCGCCTCCTTCGGCTACAACACGCTCGTGTCGGATTTCCGCGCGCTGCCGATCATGGCGGCGATGGGCGCGCCGGTGGTGTTCGACGCCACGCATTCGGTGCAGCAGCCGGGCGGGCAAGGTGCGTCCTCGGGCGGACAGCGGGAGTTCGTGGCCGTGCTCGCGCGCGCCGCGGTGGCGGTGGGGGTGGCCGGGCTGTTCATCGAGGCGCATCCCGATCCGGACCGCGCACCCTCGGACGGGGCGAACATGGTGGCGCTGCGGGATATGGAGCCGTTGCTGCGGCGGCTGATGGCGTTTGATGCGGTGGCGAAGGGAAGCAAGTAAGTGAAGGCCTTCTTTTTTGAAAAAAAGAAGCAAAAAACTTTTGTCCCTCCGCTGGTGCAACGCCTGGTTCTGTTCGGAAATGCATGGCTGCTTGTGCAGGCGTGGGAGATAAAAGTTTTTTGGTCCTTTTTTTCAAAAAAGGACTGCTTGCCTTGCCTCTGATCCTGATCCCCGCCCGCCTGTCGGCCACCCGCCTGCCGAACAAGCCGCTTCTCGACATCGCCGGCGAGCCGATGATCGTCCACGTCTGGCGCCGTGCCATCGAGGCAGATTTGGGGCCGGTCATCGTCGCCACCGACCATGCAGACGTTGCCGCCGCGGTGCGGCAGGCCGGCGGCGAGGCGGTGATGACGCAAGCCGGTCATCCCTCCGGCACGGACCGCATCGCCGAGGCGCTGGCGGCGGCCGACCCGGCCGGTGCGCACGAGATCATCGTGAACTTTCAAGGCGATTTGCCAACCGTGTCGTCGCACGTGGTGCGCGAGACGGCGCGCCTGCTCGACGATGAAGCGGTGGATATCGGCACGCCGGTGGCGCTGATCGCCGATGCGCGGGAAGCGGCGGCCAGCAGCGTGGTGAAGATGGTCGGCTCGCCGAGCGGCGCCGGCCGCTTCCGCGCGCTGTACTTCACCCGTGCGGCGGCGCCCTGGGGCGAGGGACCGTTATACCACCACATCGGGTTGTACGTGTGGCGGCGCGCGGCCTTGGAGCGGTTCGTGGCGCTGCCGCCTTCGGCGCTGGAGCGGCGTGAGCGGCTGGAGCAGTTACGGGCGCTGGAGGCGGGGATGCGGGTGGAGGCGGTTGTGGTGGAGGACGTGCCTCTGGGGGTCGATACGCCGGCCGCTCTGGAGCGGGCGCGGGCGGTGTTGGAGAGGAAGAAAGGCCTTCTTTTCTGAAGAAAAGAAGCAAAAGACTTTTGCTCCGCTGTCGCGAACCTGTCCTGCAAGTCCCGCGACAGCGGAGGAAAAGTTTTTTGGTTCTTTTTTTCAAAAAAGAACTGCTTGCTTTCTTACGGAGATCTCAGGCGTGGACGCAGCAGAAAGCATAGCACGAACGATCGGCCTGGAGCAGCAAGGCCTCGCGGCGTTGGCGGCAGCGCTGCCCGACGGCCTGGCTGACGCGTTTGCGCGCGCCGCGGCAATCATCGCGGCGGCGACAGGCACCGTCATCGTCAGCGGCATGGGAAAATCCGGCCATGTCGGACGCAAGATCGCGGCGACCTTGGCCTCCACCGGTACGCCGAGCCACTTCGTGCATCCGGCGGAGGCGAGCCACGGCGATTTGGGCGTGATCCGGCAGAACGACGTGGTGCTCGCACTGTCCTGGTCCGGCGAGACCGCGGAACTGGCCGACATCGTAGTCTATACCAGGCGTTTTTCCGTGCCGCTGGTGGCGATCACGTCGCGCGCGGAGAGTGCGCTGGGTGCCGCCGCGGATGTCTGCCTGGCGTTGCCGGTAAGCCAGGAGGCGTGCCCGAACGGTCTGGCGCCCACTACGTCGACGACAATGCAGCTGGTGGCCGGCGACGCGCTGGCGATCCTGCTGCTGGAACAACGCGGGTTTTCCGCCGGCGATTTCGGGCGGTTCCATCCCGGCGGCAAACTGGGCGCGCAGTTGCTGCAGGTGAGCGCGCTGATGCACACCGGGGACGCGCTGCCGGCGATCTCCGAAAACGCCATGCTGGCCGACGGGATCATGGAGATGACGTCCAAGCGGTTCGGCATCGCCGGCGTGGTGGACGCGGCCGGCAACCTGGTCGGCGCGCTGACGGACGGCGATCTGCGCCGGGCGTTCCGCACGGGTTTCGTGGACCGTCCGGTGCGCGAGGCGATGGGCCGCCGGCCCTACACTCTGCCGCCGGAAGCCCTGGCGGGCGCTGCGCTGGCGCTGATGAACGAGGCGCGTATCACCTGCGTGTTCGTGGTGCAGGATGCGCGGCCGGTGGGGCTGGTGCACATACATGACCTGCTGCGCGCGGGCATTGTGTAAAAGCGAAGGCAAGGAAGGCCTTCTTTTTTGAAAAAAAGAAGGCCTTTCTTGCCTACGGGATTTTCCGCGTAGCCACCCCGACAACCCGCCGCGCCGCCTTCTCCGCGATCCCGGAAATCCCCTCGCGCCGCTCGAGCTCCGCCCACACCTCGGACGGATGCACGTCCGCCGAAACCCAGAGCACCAGCAGATGGTAGAGAACGTCCGCCGACTCGGCCACCAGGGCCTCGTTGTTGCCGGCCACCGCCTCGATCAGGCACTCCACCGCTTCCTCGCCGAATTTCTGCGCCACCTTGGCAACACCGCGGGACAGCAGGCGGGCGGAGTGGCTGACGGCCGGGTTCGCGTCACGACGCGCCTGCACCACCTCCCACAACCGGTCCAGAACAAGCGGCGAGGCGTCGTTGGCGGCTGGCGTGGCTCCTGAAGAAAGAAATAGCAAAGCCCGCTTTTTTGAAAAGAGGCAAAAACCTTTTGTCCAGCGCCGTCCCGGTGCCCAATCGTTCCTCAAGCACGCGCGCTGCCGGCACGTCGACAGGAAACGAAGGTTTTTGGTCCACTTTGTCACACAGGGAATGCCTGCTTTCCTGCTCAGGCCCGAACCGGCAGCCCAGCTTCCGCCAAAGCGCGCTTCACCTCAGGCCCGCTCAGCCCCCCG
>CAXUOA010000155.1:0-307 GCA_964252625.1 uncultured Acetobacteraceae bacterium
CAGCAGCGGTGCAGCCGGCGGCGGCATGAGCGGCGGCACGGGCGGCAACATGGGGACCACCAGCGGCGCCGGCGGCAGTGCCACGGGCGCGCAGGGCGGCAGCGGCATGGGCAGCATGGGCAGCGGCGGCACGGGGACAGGTCCGTCCGGTGGCACGTCCAGCTCCACGGGTAGCACCAGCGGAAGCTCCCCGCAGTAGAACGGCCGGCGCAGCCGGATCGGCAGTTGCCGGTGGGGCTGCGTGGGTGCGGCCCGGGCCCGCGGTTTCTCGGGGGCGGGCGGGTGCGTTCTTGCTGGGCGTGGTTTT
>CAXUOA010000155.1:317-7215 GCA_964252625.1 uncultured Acetobacteraceae bacterium
GTCTTCCGGAGGACCTGATGTTCATTGCCGACCGCCTGTCCAAAATCAGCCCGAGCCAGACGATTGCAGTCACATCGAAGGCGCGGGCGATGCGGGCAGCTGGCCGCGACGTCATCAGCCTTTCGGCCGGCGAGCCGGATTTCGACACGCCCGACCACGTCAAGCAGGCGGCGATCCGCGCGATCGAGCAGGGCGAGACGAAATACACCGACGTGGCGGGCACACCGGCTTTGCGCCGTGCCATCGCCGCGAAATTCAGGCGCGACAGCGGGATCGATTACGCGGCCGACGAGATCATTGTCTCCACGGGCGGCAAACAGGTCATCTACAACGCGATGGTGGCCACGCTGAACGCCGGCGACGAGGTGGTCATCCCGAGCCCCTGCTGGGTGAGCTATCCGGATATCGTGGCGCTGGCCGACGGCACGCCCGTCATCGTGCCGTGCGGGCAGAACAACGGCTTCAAGCTGCGCGCCGAGGACCTGGAGGCGGCGATCACGCCGCGCACCAAATGGTTCTTCCTGAACTCCCCATGCAATCCGACGGGCGCTGCCTATTCGGCCGAGGAGTTGCGGCCCATCTGCGACGTGCTGCTGCGCCATCCCGACGTCTGGGTATTCACCGACGACATCTACGAGAAGCTGACCTATGACGGCTTCCGGCCGGCGACCGTGGTGGAGGTGGAGCCGCGCCTGCGCGACCGGACGGTGACGATGAACGGCTGCAGCAAGGCCTACGCGATGACCGGCTGGCGCATCGGCTATGCCGGCGCGCCGGTGGCCCTGATACGCGCGATGGACAAGCTGCAGAGCCAGTCGACATCGAACACGAGCTCGGTCAGCCAGGCGGCGGCGGTGGAAGCGCTGAACGGGCCGCAGGATGCGATCGGCCGCATGTGCGACGCGTACAGGTCGCGGCGAGACCTGGTGGTTGACGCCCTGAACGCGGTGCCCGGGCTGAGCTGCCACCGCCCGGAAGGCGCGTTCTACGTGTTTCCCGGCATGCACGGCTGCATCGGCAAGACGACGGCGGGCGGTGTGGCGATCGCCGACGACGAAGCGTTCGCGTTGGCGCTGCTGGAAGAACAGGGTGTGGCCACCGTGCACGGCAGCGCGTTCCTCTATCCCGGGCATTTCCGTGTGAGCTACGCCACGGACACGGAGAGCTTGCGCGAGGCGTGCGCGCGGATTGCGGCGTTTTGCGCGGGCATGCGGTGACAGGAAGCAACGGGCAAAAAACTTCAGTCCCAACCGCCGTTGCGGAAATCCATGCACGTCCGTCCACGGCAACGGCAGGAGTAAAAGTTTTTTGGTCCTTTTTTTCAAAAAAGGACTGCTTGCTTGCTTGAACACGCGGGCCCAGGCCTAAGCGCCAGACTATCCGGCATTCCCCGCGCCGCCACGATGGCCGCTGCCGAGCGTGTCCGCGTGCTGCGCGCGTCCGGGCGGGACATCATCTCCCTGACGCTGGGCGAGCCGGATTTTCCGACGCCCGCGCATGTGGTGGAAGCGGCGCATGAAGCGGCGCTGCGCGGCGAGACGAAATACCCGCCGCTGACCGGGACACCTGCGCTGAAGGCGGCGATCGCCGCGAAGTTCTATCGCGACTCGGGACTGTCGTTCGGTGCGGACCAGGTACTGGTAGGCCATGGCGGGCGGCAGATCATCCATGACGCGCTGACGGCGACGCTGGACCCGGACGATGAAGTCGTGGTGCCGGCGCCGTACTGGAACGCGTATCCGCTGATTGCGCGCATGGCCGGCGCGGTGCCGGTGTATCTCCCATGCCGGGAGGCGGACGGGTTCCGGCCGCGCCCGGACGCGTTGGTGCAGGCCATTACGCCGCGTACGAAATGGGTGGTGCTGAACTTCCCAAACAACCCGACCGGCGCCGTGCTGAGCGCGGCCGATCTGCTGGCCCTGGCCGCGGTTCTTCGCCAGGCGCCCTGGGTCTGGGTGATGTCGGACGACATGTACGAGCATCTGGTGCATGACGGCACGCCGAACCCCACGCTGGCTGCCGTGGCGCCGGACCTTGCCGGCCGGGTGCTGACGCTGACGGGTGTCTCCAAGACATACGCCATGACGGGTTGGCGCGTGGGGTTCGCCGGCGGGCCGGCCCGGTTGATCTCCGCCATGGCGAACGTGCAGGGGCAATCGACGGGCGGCGTCTCCCCCGTGGCGCAGGCGGCAGCCGTGGCGGCGCTGGAGGGCGCGCAGGGCCAAGTGGCCGAGATGCGTGCCGCCTATGCTGCGCGCAGCGCGCGCGTGGTAGCGGCGTTGCGGTCGATTCCCGGGATGACGTGCCACCAGCCGGGCGGGGCGTTCTACGCCTACCCTGGCGTGGCGGCGCTGATCGGGCGCAGGACCCGCGGCGGCACGCTCGTCCGTGACGACGCGGCGTTCTGCGAGGCGCTGCTGATGGAGGAAGGCGTGGCGACGGTGCATGGTGGCGCGTTCGGGGCCAGCCCCTATGTGCGTATCAGTACGGCGGCCGGCGAGGCGGTGCTGGAGGAGGCGCTGGCGCGGATCGGGCGATTTGTTGGTGGTTTCAGGTAGGCAAGGAAGCAGTTCTTTTTTGAAAAAAAGAACCAAAAAACTTTTGCTCCCTTTCGCCTGCGGAAGCACATTCGGCAACAACCGGCAGGTGCGGCTGCATCGGCAACGTCGGCTATAAGAGTTTTTCGGTTCTATTTTCAAAAAGAATCGCTTGCTTGCTTGGGATGTCAGACATGGACTACGACCTCTTCGTCATAGGCGGCGGCTCCGGCGGGGTCCGCTGCGCGCGCATCGCGGCCAGTCACGGCGCGCGCGTTGCCATTGCGGAAGAACGCCACTGGGGCGGCACCTGCGTGAACGTGGGCTGCGTGCCGAAGAAGTTGATGGTGCAGGCGGCGGAGTACGCGGCCTGGGCGAAAGACAGCCACGGTTTCGGCTGGAACACGCAGCCAGGCACGCATGACTGGGCGGCGCTGATGGCGGCCAAGGACGCCGAGATACACCGGCTGAACGGCATCTACGTAAAACTGCTGGAAAACGCCGGCGTGGACTGGTTCTTCGAGCGCGCAACGTTCATCGATGCGCACAGCCTGCAGGTGGGCGAGCGGGTGGTGACGGCGGAGCGCATCGTGATCGCCGTGGGCGGCCATCCGAGCTGGCCCGAGATCGAGGGTGCGGAGCACGGTATCGTCTCGGACCAGGCGTTCTTCCTCCCCGAGCGCCCGAAGCGCGTGACGATGGTCGGCGGCGGCTATATCGGCGTGGAGTTCGCGGGCATCTTCCGTGGCCTGGGCGCCGAGGTGGACCTGCTCTACAGGCAGCGCATGCCGCTGCGCGGGTTCGACCACGACATACGCACGGCGCTGGTGGAGGCGCTGGAAGCACAAGGCATCCGACTGCACCCCAGCGTGATGCTGCACCGGCTGGAACTGCGCGAGGACGGATGCAAACGGCTGCATCTGACGGACGGCCGGCATTTCGACAGCGACCTGGTGTTCTTCGCCGTGGGCCGGGTGCCGAATACAAAAGACCTGGGCCTGGACAGAGCCGGCATCGCCACGGCGGCGAACGGCGCGGTCGTCATCGATGCGCAGAACGTCACCAGCCAGGCAAGCGTGTTCGCGATCGGCGACGTTTCCAACAAGATGAACCTGACACCCGTGGCGATTGCGGAGGGGCATCATCTGGCGGACCGCCTGTTCGGCAAGCATGTGCGCAGCTGGTCGTTCGATGCGATACCGACTGCGGTGTTCTCGATGCCGCCGATCGGGACGTGCGGGTTGTCCGAGGAGCAGGCGGCGGAGCGGGGCCCGGCGGACATCTACATCGCGCAGTTCACGCCGATGCGCCACATGATGAGCGGGCGCAGGCAGCGTACGTTGATGAAGCTGGTGGTCGACCAGGCGAGCCAGCGTGTGGTGGGCGCGCACATCATCGGCGACGACGCGGCGGAGATGATGCAATCGATCGGGGTAGCGATGACGGCCGGCGCCACGAAGGAGGATTTCGACCGCACGATCGGCATCCACCCGACTTCTGCGGAGGAGTGGGTGACGTTGCGTACGCGCACGCGTGTGGCGGGCGTGGCGCGGGCGGCGGAGTGAAGGCAAGGCAAGGCCTTCCTGTCGCTGTTCGCTGCTGGACCAAGGATAGATTTTTCAAAACGGAACGGCGCCGTCATGACAGCGAACAAGACGAAAGCTTTTTGCTTCTTTTTTTCAAAAAAGAAGGCCTTGCTTACCTGACATGCCCGAAGGCCACACAGTCCACCGCCTGGCACAGGCCTTCCAGGCGCAGTTCGCCGGCAAGCAGGTGGACGCCAGTTCGCCGCAAGGCCGCTTCGCGGACGGCGCCGCCCTGCTGGACGGACGCGTGCTGCTGTCCGCCGAAGCCCATGGCAAGCAGATGTTCCTGCGCTTCTCCGAAGATCACTGGCTGCGCGTGCATCTGGGCCTGTACGGCATGTGGCGGTTCGCCGGCGCGGGGCTCGAGGGCATCGGACGCCGCCGCCGCAAGCAGGCGGAGGACAGCGCCTTTCCACCGGAACCGCACGGCGCGGTGCGGCTACGACTGCTCGCCGGCGCGCATGTCGCCGATCTGAGCGGACCCACGGCCTGCGAGGTGATCGCGACGCCGGAAAAGGTCGCGGCGATGGCGCGGCTCGGCGAGGATCCGCTGCGCGACGATGCTGATCCGGCAACAGCCTTTGCCAAGCTGCACGCGTCCCGCACGGCGCTGGCGGGGCTGCTGATGCGGCAGGACATCGTGGCGGGAATAGGCAACATCTACAGGGCGGAGATGCTGTTCCGTGCCCGGCTGGAGCCACATCGGGCAGGGCGGGCGTTGAGCGAACCGGTGTGGCGCGCGATGTGGGACGACCTGGTCGTTCTGATGCAGGACGGCGTGAAGACCGGCCGCATCGTGACCACCGAGGTGCAGGACCGGGCGCGCCGTACGGGAGCCGCGCGGCGGGGCGATGCGACCTACGTGGCGCATCGGGCGGGCTTGCCTTGTCACATCTGCGGCGAGTCGGTTTTGGTGGAAGCGCTGGGCGGGCGGAAGCTATACTGGTGTGCGACGTGCCAGACGAAATAGGCCCGCGAGCAAGGGTGCCGGATGGCACCTGTGCGCTGTCCCGGGGGAGACGCTCAGCAGCCGAGCTTCACCGCGGAGATCACGTTGCCGGTGGCGGAGACCGTCCGTTGCGCACAGGGCGCCACGGTGCCGGTGCGTGCGTAGACAGCCGTCTCCGCCTGGCTTTTATGCCCCGTCACGTTGAAGTTCTTGTCGAAGAACAGAACGTCGCCGGAGCTTATCGCATCCGTAAGCGTGTCTTGCACCGAGGGAAGCTTGTCCGTCTCGCCAAGCAGGTTGGAGAGGTATTGCTGGTTGACGCTGGTGGTCTGAACCGCGCTGCCGTTCCCCTGGATGCCGAAATTGTAGGTGACGGATAACGGGTAGTTCAGCGTCGTGGTGGTCGCGTACGTCTCGCCCGGCCCGGTGGATGTCACGGTCGTCCTGGTGACCGTGTCCTGATGGGTGGTCTGCAATTCCCGGCTGGCGGACACGTCGAAGTTCTGGTTGCTGGTGAACCGCGTCGATTGCGTGACGGTGTTCACGATGCGGCCGGCGGAACCGGTCGCGGTGCCGCTGATGGTGAAATCATGCGCGCTGGTGATGTCGACCGTGCCGGCCGCGGTTCCGTTGGTGTTGGCGATGTTTGTGACCACGTCGGGGTTTGCAGCACCCAGCGTGTTCTGCGTGACAGCGCCGGTGACCGTCGTTGCCCCATGATCGAGGAACAGGCGCAGCGCGCCGGTGGCCGAGAAGTAGCCGTTCGCGTTGAACACGGACGTGGCTACGGTGTGCGGCTGGCCGTTGCTGAGCACGCCCACGAAAGGTGAGAGGTCGGCGTGGAACGGTGTGAAGCTGAACGTCTGCACGCCCGGTATCGGCTGCCACAGATAGGGATCGATGCCGCCGGTGAAGATCCACGGAAAGATCGGCGCCACGCCGGCGGGCGTGCCGTCCACGCTCACCTCGCCCTCGCGGAACGCGGTGTTGCCGCAGCTCTCCAACGCGCTGGCCAGCGCCGTGGGCACACAGAGATACCAGAACTCGTCGCCGATCTGCGCCTGCAGGTACAGGTCCAGTGTTGCGTGGGCGATGTTGGTCGGCAGCGCGGCGGTGGTGCTCAACTGGTCGGCGCCCGTGTTCAGCGTGGCCAGACCGCCGCCGGCCGGCAACGGCAGAACCATATCGGCGGTGAGCGGGGCGGGGTAGGCGCCGGTGGCCGGGTAGAAGGACAGCGAGGCGCTGGCGCTGATGGTGCTGGGGTATATGCTGCTCTGGTAATTCGGGATCTGCATCGTGCCCGACTGCGCGGTGGCGAACAGCGCCGTATAATCCGTCACGTCTTTGGTGAAGCTCCAGCTTGGCGACAGCGTGGCACGCGGTTCCGCCGTGGTGCCGAACCATAGCGGCACGCCGGCAAGCTGCAGCAACCCTGTCCTGTCGAACTGCACGCCATGCGTCACCGACAGGCTCATGTTGAGCACGACGGCCGCCCAGGGTCCGGGGCAGGCGGACGGCGGCGTGTAGCTGTAGGTCACCGTCTCCGCCCCGAATTTCGCGCCGCTCACCAGCGGCACCACGCACGGCGTCTCGTTCGGGTGCGGCACCGGCGGCTCGATCACCGCCTCGTTGCCGGAGCCCACCACCAGCGGGCCCGCGAGCGCGGGCGACACGGCGGCCACGCAGGCGGCGGCACTGAGCAGGAGAGCGATGCGGTGCGATATCATCCGGCGGCCTTGCGGTTGTAATGAGCCGACGCTGCCCTTGCGGGCGCTGTGGCGTCAATGGAGCAAGGAAGGAAGCGGTTCTTTTTTGAAAAAAAGAAC
>CAXUOA010000156.1:0-7078 GCA_964252625.1 uncultured Acetobacteraceae bacterium
AAGTTTTTTGGTCCTTTTTTTCAAAAAAGGACTGCTTGCTTTCTGTGCGTCAGCCTCGAAACCGATCGGTACTAGCCGGGGGTCCGTATTGCTTCCACGCGCAATCATCCTGCCGGGCCGGCAACAAGGGCCAGCGTCGGGTTCCGCTGGCAGGCCGGAACGAATGCACGGCGCCAACCGAACCAGGAGACTGTCACCCAGGTGCCCGGTCCGGGGCCTCGGGACTCCGGCGGGGTTTGGAGCGAAGCCTCAACCCTGCCTGCCCCGGTCCCTAGATGTCGATCAGCCCGCAGGAAGCCGCCTTGGCGGCCGCATGCATGCGCGTACTGGCGTTCAACTTCATCCGCGCGTTGTCCGCATGGAAATCCACCGTGCGCTTCGTCAGGTTCACGATCTGCGCAATCTCCGCCGAGGTCTTCCCGCGCGCCGCCCAGGTCAGCACCTCCGCCTCGCGGCCGTTCAGCCCCACGGCCTGGGGGATCACCCGGCGCCGCGCCACGCCGGCCAGCCGGGCTTCGATGATCGCCACGAGCATGTCGAAGTCGACCGGCTTGGTGACGTAGTCGTCGGCCCCCAGCTGTCGCCCCCGCAGCTCCGTCTCCCGGTCGGCCAGCGCCGTCAGGAAGATGAACGGCATCGCTGCAGCCCGTGGCGAGACGGCAATCAGGCCTGCCAGCACGTCGAAGCCGGAGAAGCCGGGCATGCTGACGTCGGATAGCACGATGTCCGGCGCCTCGCGCACGATGCTGGCCAGACCCGCCTGCCCGCTATGGGCTACGCTCACCCGGTAGCCGCGGTCGACGAGCTCCTCGGCAATCAGCCCGGCCGTCTCCTTGTCGTCATCGACGTAGAGGATGTGGGTGGGCTTGCAGGCCGCGCCCGCCTGTAGCCGGCGGACCGAGGCGGTGGCAGGTAAGCCCAGGCGGTTAGACATTGGCCACTCTCTCTCGTACTGCCTGCATTGCAGCGCACAATGACGTAAAGAAGCAATGTGAAGCGGATGGTCTCTCCTTGTTGAATGTGAGAAACAGACCTCTCCCCGTTCGCCGCCCCGGCTGGTTCCGGAGGCATAAGGCCTCAGCCAATGCGGGAAGACTGAAATCCCCCGGTTCTCTCAGGCGCAAAAGCACTGCTTTCTTCCTTGCCTAATTTTCGCTCCGTTCACGCCCGCATAGGCATCATCGGCCTGCTACTCCAGGCCCTGCTCCTCGGCCTGGGCGGTCTCTCCCTCGAGCTGTTCAACAACTTCAACACTCTCTCCAACGAGCTACGCGAGGTCTGGCTGCCAAGCACGCGCATACTCGGTGATCTCAACAACACCACTTCGGACTACCGCACAGCCGAGGGCGACACCGTGCTGGCGTCCGAAGACACCGAGCGCGATCTTCATATGGGCATCCTGACCGAACTCGGCCACGCGATCACCCGCAGGGAGGCAGAGTTCACGCAGCTGCCCCGCTCAGGCCAGGACGCCAGGCTGTACGCGGCGTTCCAGGACCGCTGGACCGCCTACCTGGCGATGTCGGCGAAAGTCGTGGGCCTTGCCAGCGCGGGCCAGCAAGCCGACGCCACCGCCCTCTACCGTACCGGATCGCGCACGGCCTACAACACCGCCAGCGACGCGCTCGGCCTGCTCACATCCCGCAATGTCGACCGGGCCCGCCTCGCCAGCGCCCGCATCGCCAGGGCCTACCGTAACGGTCACCTGGTCATCGTGACGATGGTCCTGGCGGCCGGCGCCCTGATGGCGGCGGCGCTCACCTACATCAGGCGGCGCATCTCAGGATCGTTGATGACGCTCGCCGGCAGCATGCGCCGCCTGGCGGCGAACACCACGGACATCGAAATCGACGGTACGGCGCGGCAGGACGAGATCGGCGAGATGGCCCGCGCCGTGGTCGTCTTCCGCGCCAACGCCATCGACCTGCTGCAGGGCCAGCGCGGCCTGGCGCAGCAGGCAGCCATGCTGGAAGAAAAGCTCGCCTACGAACAGGAGCTGACCCGCGCGCAGCGCAATTTCGTCGCCACCATCAGCCACGAATTCCGCACGCCGCTCACCGCGATAGACGCGCACGCCCAGCGCCTGATCAGCAGGCGCGATCACGTGAGCCCGGCCGACCTAGAGGAACGCGCCGGCCGGATACGCGCGTCCGTGAAGCGGATCACCACACTGCTGGAAGACCTGCTGAACGCCTCTCGCCTGATGGACGGCGAAGCCCGTCTGTTCTTCAAGCCGGCGCGGCTGGATCTTCGCGCACTGCTCCAGGAAGTCTGCACCTTTCACCGCGAGGTCTCTCCGCACGCCTGTATCGACGAGGATTACGCAGGCAGCGATCTGACTGTGGTGGCGGACGCCAAACTGCTCTTCCAGGCGTTCAGCAACATGCTGTCCAACGCCATCAAATACTCCGGAGATGCCGCAATCGTAGGCGTCTCGGCCGCCCGATGCGGCCATTCGGTGGTCGTCGGGATTGCCGATCGCGGCATAGGCATCCCCGACGCCGACAAGGAGAACCTGTTTACGCGCTACTACCGCGGCGGCAACGTCGCCGGCATCGTCGGCAGCGGCATCGGGCTCTACCTCGTCAAGCTGGTGGTCGACCTGCATGGCGGCCGCATCGATGTCGAAAGCCTTGCGGGATCGGGATCTCGCTTCAGCGTCTGGCTGCCGGAAGATGTCGCCATCACTGAATGACCGTACCCGGTGCAGGTCAGCGCCGGGGTGGCGCGCAGCAAAGAGCGAAAGCCGCGCCTGCGTCCGGCGATCCGCGGGCTGTTCTGCGCCGTTCTGACAGATAGGCTCCGGGGCGTCTGGCGCCTGCGCAAACCTGTCATGCCCTGCGATGTTGATGAGCGTGAACCGGGACTGGGCATCAATGGCACGGCTATCTCTCCACCGAGACCTTCTGTTCGCAATCGGAGGCGCGGCCGCGCTTGTTGCGGCAGCCAAGCTGGACCGGCAGCACCACGAGACGGCCATGCGGCGGCGGGTGGGACAGCCACGTCACCGCGTGGTCATCCTGGGCGCGGGCTTCGGCGGTTTGAGCGCGGCGCACTCGCTGTGTGGCTCCGACGCGATCGACCTCACCGTAATCGATACGCAGAATCACCACCTGTTCCAACCGCTCCTGTATCAGGTGGCAACGGCCGCCCTGTCGCCCGCGGACATTGCCGCCCCTGTGCGCGATGTCGTCCCGGCGCACCCCAACACGCATGTCGTGATGGGCGCGGTCACCGGAATCGACGTAGCGGCCCGGACAGTCTCCTGCGCAGGTGGCCTGGTCGCCTACGACACGCTGATCGTCGCCACCGGGTCCGAGCCCAGCTATTTCGGCCACGATGACTGGTCCGAATACGCGCCCGGGCTGAAGACCTTGCACGATGCGCTGGATCTGCGCGGCCGCATCCTCCTTGCCTTCGAGAAAGCCTGCGCGACGCACGACCCGGCCGAACAGGCCCGTCTGCTGACCTTCGTGTTGATAGGAGCCGGCCCGACCGGCGTCGAAATGGCCGGATCGATCGCCCAGCTCTCGCGGGAGATGCTGGCGTCGGACCACGAGCTGAGCCAGACCGAGCCGACCATCATCCTGATCGAAGCCGGCAAGGCAGTCCTGGCCGAGTTCCCCGATGACCTCGGCCACTATGCCGCCGCTTCGCTGCAGGCGCTCGGCGTCGAAATCCGCACCGGCACAAAGGTGACCGCGATCGAGCAGGGCGTCGTCCACATCGGGAGTGCCAGGATCGACGCGGCGACGATCATCTGGGCTGCCGGGATCGCCGCTACGCCGGTGGCGAAATGGCTGGGCGTCAGACCAGGCAAGGGCGGCCGTGTTGCGGTGGACGCCCATCTGCGCGTACCGGGCCACCCCGCAATCCACGTGATCGGCGATGCGGCTTGGGCTGTGGACCGATCAGGCAAGCCCTTGCCGGGGCTGGCGCCTGTAGCCAAACAGCAGGGCGCGTATGTGGCCCGCGCTATCCGCGCAAGCCTGGCCGGCCGGCCGCATAGCGCCCGCTTCACATACCGCAACTACGGCACCATGGCCACCATCGGCCGCGCCAAGGCGGTCGCCGCGCTCGGCCGCGTGCACCTGACCGGCCAGACTGCCTGGGCACTGTGGGCGGTGGCACACATCTTCTTCCTGATTGGTTTCCGCAGCCGGCTGATGGTCAGCGCGCAATGGGCGTTGGCTTACGCCACCGACCGGCGCCCAGGCCGCCTGATTGCCTGGAGCGCGAACGAGACCGAGAGCCCGGCCGGACCAGCCCCGGCCTACGCCCACCGCCCTGCCTAAGCGGACCCGCTCTGCCTTCTTGCGGACCGGCGGAGATCGCAGGCGAACCTCGCCTGTGGCAAGATACAGGCACGCGCTGTTATACGAGCCCGCTTTGAGATTGACGCCTGGGCAAGCAAGCAAGGCCTTCTTTTTTTCAAAAAAGAAGGCCTTCCTTGCTTTCTGTGCGTCAATCGCGAGGCGGGTTAGGGTGGACGGCCCAACGGCACCGTCGCGGCCCAGGATGGCGCGAGGCTGGCTGCCATGTCTTCGCCCAGGAACGGCACCGCCAGATGTTTCGCCGCGAATATGCAAGCCATGATGGTGGGACCGACGAACTTGCCCCGTTCATGCAGCGGCGCCAGCACCATGCAGGTGAGCTGAGGCGCAGCGCCGGCCAGAAGGCAGGCCGCCTGCAACACCCGCGCGCGCCGACGTTCCCACACGGCCCGGAGTACGGCGACCGGCACCAGCACGACGCTGATCGGGCCGCATAACGGGGCGAGGACAAGCAAGACGCCGCGTGCGCGCCCCGACCACCCGGCAGGTGCCTCCAGCGCCAGGCACAACGCCACGGCCAGAGCCACGTGGAACTGGCTGTTGGCGGTGTTCAGCCACACCTCGTTGCAAAGCGGGGGCATCGCGACGAGCAGAACGGCGGCCAGGACGATAGGGGCCGGGCGCAGCCAGCGATCCCGTGCGGTGATGAGAAGCAGTATCGGAAGATCCTGCGCCAGCAACGCCAAACCTGTCGTCAGCCGTGGTGCGTCCTGCAGCGGAACGCACCAGCGTGCGAGGATGCCCGCCAGGTTGGCGAACAGGTTGAGGTAGCCGTTCTCCGGGCGGAGAGCGGCCTGCCACCAGGGCAAGGTCCACGCGTTCCTGAAATACAGCGTGCCCTCTTCCGCCCAAAACCTGCCTTGTTCCACAAGGACGGGCAGCCGTGCCAGCACCAGGACAAGGAAAGCGAGCTGGGCGCCTGCACGCACGGCCACCGCCGCGGGCGAGAACAGGCCGGGGGGAGCAGCTGTGTCTGTGGCGCACGCAGGCACGGACGTGTTGCTCCCTGGAACCATCGTTTTCCTGAAACAAAACCCCTGATGTGAGGATATTACAACCCCGGACGGTTTGCCGTCTTGTGCGGCGTCTGGGGACAGCCCGCCCGACTTCTGCTATTCCACGGCCATGCCCACCACCACCCGGCCGCACGCCCGCGCCGCTCACCTCATCGCCGCAGGCTTCGGCGCCGGTGCCACGCCGCGCGCGCCGGGCACCGCCGGCTCCCTGGTGGGTCTCGCCTTGGGCGCCCTGCTTTTGCAGGCCTCGCCCGCCTTCCTCCTCGCCGGCATCGTGCTCGCCACCTATGGCGGCCTCTGGGCCATCATGGCGGCCACCGGCCTGCCTTTGCGCGCCACCCAGGATGCGGCCAGCCACGCAGACCCGGGCTGGATCGTCATCGACGAGGTCGCCGGCCAGATGCTGGCCCTCGTGGCCCTTCACCGCGTCTCCCTGCCCGGCCTGCTGGCCGGCTTCGCCCTGTTCCGCCTGTTCGACATCGCAAAGCCGGGCCCCATCGGTTGGGCGGACCGCCAGGGCGGTGCCGCCGGCATCATGGCGGACGACCTGCTGGCGGGCTTCGCCAGCGCGCTCTGCCTCCTGTTGCTGCAAGCCGTCCTGGGCCACGTTCTGTGAAGACCGCCGGCGACGGCTGGACGCCGGAGGCGGGCCGCACTGCGCCGGTCGCCATCATCGCCGGCCAGGCCGCCACACGGCTGCCGGAGCTCCTCGCCCAGCGCTACGAGCGGATGCGCGCTTCCGCGTTCACCTTCTTCCGTGGCGCGGCCGCCATCATGGCCGCCGACCTGGCCAGGCTGCCCGGCGATGCCCCCGTGGTGCAGCTCTGCGGCGACGCCCACCTCGCCAATTTCGGCACCTACGCCTCGCCGGAAGGCAATCCGGTGTTCGACGTCAACGATTTCGACGAGACATGTCCCGGGCCGTTCGACTGGGACCTCAAGCGCCTGGCCACCAGCCTGGTGCTTGCCGGGCGCGACCAGGGGCTGCCGCCCAAGGCGTGCCACGCGCTGGCCGCGCGCGCCGCCCGGCACTACCGGCGGCATCTGCGCCATCTGGCCGGGCTGACGCCGCTGGAAGCCTGGCACAGCACGATAGACCTGAACGCCGCCATCGGCGCCGTGCCGGGCCACAAGCTGCGCCGCCGCCTGGAGAAACGCCTGCGCGCCGCCGCCGAGGCCAGCCTGGACCATTACGACCTGATCGGCAGCGACGGCGCCCGGCCCCACATACGCGATCAGGGCAACACGAAGCACCTGCCGGCCTATGCCGCCACCATAGACGCCGCCTTCGCCGCCTGGCCAGCCACGCTGCAACCGCAATTCGCCGACCTCGCCGCCCGCTACCGCCTCGTGGACCGCGCCTTCAAGGTGGTGGGTATCGGCTCGGTCGGCACGTTCTGCGCCATCGGCCTGTTCACCTCCGCCGACGGCGCGCCACTGCTGCTGCAGCTCAAGGAAGCCCAGCCTTCCGCCCTTGCAGGCCCGCTCGGCGCCGCTTCCGGAGCCGGGCCGGTGCAGGGTTGCCAGGGCGAGCGCGTCGTCACCGGCCAGCGCCGGCTGCAGGCGCAGAGCGACATCTTCCTGGGCTGGACGCCGCGCCGCATCGATGGGCGGGACTTCTACGTACGCCGCCTGAAGGACAGCCGCCTCGCCCAGATCGGTGCCACGCTGGAAGAGGGCCAGCTCGCCTTCGCCGCCGGGCTGTGCGGCCGCACGCTGGCCCTCTTC
>CAXUOA010000157.1:0-7049 GCA_964252625.1 uncultured Acetobacteraceae bacterium
GGTGGTGGGCGCCGGCCAGGCGGCGCAGCAGCACGGCGCCTGTCACGCCGACCGCGGCGCCCACCACCACGTCGGCCACGGTATGGACGTGCAGCGCGAGGCGGGTGAGGCCGATGGCGAGTGCCACCGCCCCGCCGGCGCACGCGGCCAGGAGCGTGCTTTTGCGCGAGGCGGGCGCCAGCAGCGCGAACAGCCCGCCATACACCACGGCCGCGGTGGCGGTGTGACCGCTGGGGCTGACCAGCCCGGTCCAGGCAAAATGCCGGCTGCACGCCAGGGTGACCAGCTTGAGCACGAGCATGGCGGCCAGCACGCCGGCCACGCAGCCGCCCCAGGCCAGCGCGCCGCGCCGCCAACGCAGGGCCAGCAGGGTGGCGAACACGCAGGCGGCCAGCGGGAGGACCACGGCCTGGTCGGCAAAATCGGTGAGGAAGTTCACCGGCGCGGACCGCCTGCCGCCAGTTGCCCAGGCCCGCACCCTGCGGGATCGCGCGGGCCGCGAGAGTACGACAGGTATGGAGACGATCCGTGGACGCCGCCCACCCCGACGCTGGCCCCGAGCAAGGCTATGGCTATGACTACCCCCTGATCATCAAACAATTGCTGATAACACCCCTGCGCCAGCATGCGCGGCAGGAGATCGTCTATCGCGACCTGAAGCGCTTCACCTACCGCGAATTCGGCCAGCGCGTGCACCGGCTGGGATCGGCCCTGGGCGCGCTCGGCGTGGCGCACGGCGATGTGGGGGCGGTGATGGACTGGGACAGCAATCGCTACCTCGAGTGCCTGTTCGGCGTTCCGATGACCGGTGCGGTGCTGATGACGGTGAACGTGCGCCTTTCCGCCGAGCAGATACTCTACACGCTGAACCATGCGCGTGCGAGCGTGATACTGTGCAACACGGACTTCCTGGCTCTGCTTGTCACGCTCCGGCCGATGCTGACGCATGCAAAGATGTTCGTGCGCATGGGCGATGAGGAAGCCGGTGGCATGAGCGACGGGGCGGCCGGTGCTGCGGATGACGGCGGCATTGCATGGGACGGTGATTACGAGCCGCTGCTGGCGGCGGGCGATCCGGCCCACGTGTTCCCGGATTTCGACGAGCGCACGCGCGCCACGACGTTCTACACCACGGGCACGACGGGCAATCCGAAAGGCGTGTACTATTCGCACCGGCAGATCGTGCTGCACACGCTCTCCGGCCTGGGCACCGTGGTGACCAGGCCGGACGACGTGTACATGCCGATCACGCCGTTGTTTCACGTGCACGCCTGGGGCAATCCGTATAACGCAATGGTGCGCGGGCTGAAGCAGGTTTATCCCGGGCGCTACAGCCCGGAGCTGCTGGTGAAGCTTTTCGTGACGGAGCGCGTGACGTTCTCGCATTGCGTGCCGACCATCCTGCAGATGTTCCTGGCGGCGGCGAAGGACGTGGATCTGCGTGGCTGGCGCCTGATCATCGGCGGTTCGGCGATGCCGCGCGCGTTGGCGCAGGAAGCGCTCGACCGCGGCGTGGACGTGTTTTCCGGCTATGGCATGTCTGAGACCGGGCCGATCGCAACGCTCGCCTTGCTGCCCGCTTCGATGCGCGACGGCGGCGAGACGGAGCTGACCTACCGGTGCCGCGCCGGCCGTGCGGTGCCGCTTTGCGACGTGCGGATCGTGGACCCGCAGATGCGCGAGCTGCCGCGGGACGGTGTCTCCATGGGCGAAGTGGTGATGCGCTCGCCCTGGCTGACGCAGGGCTACCTGGACAATCCCGAGGCGAGCCGCGCGCTGTGGGAGGGCGGCTGGCTGCATACCGGCGACATCGGCGCGATAGACGAGGCGGGGTTCCTGACCATCACCGACCGCATGAAGGACGTGGTGAAGACGGGCGGCGAGTGGGTGAGCAGCCTGCAGCTGGAAGACATCCTGGCCCGGCATCCGAGCGTGAGCGAGGTGGCGGTGATAGGCGTGCGGGACGATCGCTGGGGCGAGCGGCCGGTGGCCGTTGTGGTGGCCAAGCCGGGTTGTCCGCAGGATGCGGCGGCGTTGCGCGCGCATGTGATGGTGCAGGTCGAGGACGGTGTGGTCTCGAAGTTCGCTGTGCCGGAGCGGGTGGAGTTCGTCGAGGTCATTGCGAAGACGAGTGTGGGCAAGCTGGATAAGAAGGTGCTTCGGGCGCAGTTCGGGTGAAGGAAACCGCGCCTGGTTCTGCCGCGGCGTACGTTGGCAGAACCGCAGCGGGTTTGTGTGCGGGCGCAGTGGAAAAAGCCTTTTGCTTCAGAAAAGAAGGCCCACACTGGCCCGCTTTGAACCTGACGCACAGAAAGCCGGCAGTCCCTTTTTGCAAAAAGAAGGACCGAACGACTTTTGCTTCCCGTCGCCTTTGCAGCACCCACCTGCCGTTGGATTGATCAAAACATTCGAGAGTGCGTCGGAAGCAAAAGTTTTTTGCTTCTTTTTTTCAAAAAAGAAGGCCTTTCTTGCTTGCCCCAGCGTCAGTCGTAAAGCCGGTTGGTATCACCTGCTTTCCACGAACAGCTCCCGCCCGATCAGCATACGCCGTATCTCGCTGGTGCCCGCGCCGATCTCGTAGAGTTTCGCGTCCCGCAACAGGCGGCCCGTCGGATAATCATTGATGTAGCCGTTGCCGCCGAGGATCTGAATCGCATCGAGTGCCGCCTGCGTTGCGCGTTCGGCGGCGAACAGGATGGCGCCGGCGGCGTCCTTGCGCGTGGCGCGGCCCTGGTCACAGGCGCGCGCCACCGCGTACACGTAGGCGCGGGCGGCGTTGGTCACGGTGTACATGTCGGCGAGCTTACCTTGCACGAGCTGGAATTCGCCGATCGGCTGGCCGAACTGCTTGCGCTCGTGCACGTAGGGGATCACCACGTCCAGGCAGGCCTGCATGATGCCGATGGGGCCGGCGGCGAGCACGGCGCGCTCGTAGTCCAGGCCGCTCATCAGGACGGCCACGCCGGCGCCGACCTGTCCGAGCACGTTTTCTTCCGGGACCTCGCAATCCTCGAACACCAGCTCGCAGGTGTTCGATCCGCGCATGCCCAGCTTGTCCAGCTTCTGCGCGGTGGAGAAGCCGCGCATGCCGCGTTCGATGATGAAGGCGGTGATGCCGCGCGAGCCGGCGAGCGGGTCCGTCTTCATGTAGACCACCAGCACGTCCGCGTTCGGTCCGTTGGTGATCCACATCTTGTTGCCGTTCAGCACGTAGCGGTCACCGCGGTGTTCGGCGCGGCCTTTCATGCCGACGACGTCCGAGCCGGCGCCCGTCTCGCTCATCGCCAGCGAGCCGACATGCTCGCCGCTTATCAGCCTGGGGAGGTAGCGCGATTTCTGGTCCGCACGGCCGTTGCGGGAGAGCTGGTTGACGCAGAGGTTGGAGTGCGCGCCGTAGGACAGCCCGACGGAGGCGGAAGCGCGGCTGATCTCCTCCATGGCGATCACGTGCTCCAGATAGCCGAGCGCCGAGCCGCCGTATTCCTCCTCCGCGGTGATGCCGAGCAGGCCGAGCCCGCCCATTTTTTGCCACAGGTCGGTGGGGAAGTCGTTGACGCGGTCGATCTCCGCGGCGCGCGGGGCGATTTCGGTGGCGGCAAAGCGCTGGACGGTTTCGCGCAATGCGTCGGTGGTTTCACCGAGATCGAAGTTCAGGCCGTTCATGGAAGCACCGTCGTTTTTCTTGGCTGGTAGGGTGGGGGGTTTTGTGATTGGGTGGAAGGAAGAAAGCGCTTCTTTTTTGAAAAAAAGAAGCAAAAAACTTTTACTCCTTGAGGCGCGTGGCGAATGTTTTGCATTCAGCGCGGCCCCAAGTAATGAAAGTTTTTTGCTTCTTTTTTTCAAAAAAGAAGGCCTTTCTTTCTTTGGGAGCCCGCCGCCCGCATGGACGCCAAATCGCCCGAGTTCGCCGAAAACGCTGTAGCCATGCGCGCCCTCGTCGCCGACCTGAACACGGTGGCCGAGCGCATACGCGTCGGTGGCGGCCAAGTGGCGCGTGACCGCCACACGGGACGCGGCAAGCTGCTGCCGCGCGAGCGCGTGCGCGCCCTGCTGGACCCGCTGAGCCCGTTCCTGGAGGTGGGGCAGCTCGCGGCGCACGGCATGTATGGCGGCGAGGTGCCGGCGGCCGGGATGATTGCGGGCATCGGGCGGATAGCCGGGCGGGAGTGCATGGTGGTGGCGAACGATGCCACCGTGAAAGGCGGCACGTATTTCCCGATGACGGTGAAGAAGCATTTGCGCGCGCAGGAGATTGCCGAGCAGAACCGTCTGCCCTGCGTGTACCTGGTGGATTCGGGCGGCGCCAATCTGCCGAACCAGGACGAGGTGTTTCCGGACCGCGAGCATTTCGGCCGCATCTTCTTCAACCAGGCGCAGATGTCGGCGCGCGGCATTGCCCAGATCGCCGTGGTGATGGGGTCCTGCACGGCGGGCGGCGCCTACGTGCCGGCGATGTCCGACGAGAGCGTGATCGTGCGCAACCAGGGCACGATCTTTCTGGGCGGGCCGCCGCTGGTGCGGGCGGCGACCGGCGAGGTGGTGACGGCCGAGGATCTGGGCGGGGCGGACCTGCATTGCCGGGTATCCGGCGTCACCGATCATTACGCGGAGAACGACGCGCATGCGCTCGGCATCGCCCGCAACATTGTCGGACGGTTGAATACGGTGAAGCGGCCGGCGGTGGCGATGCAGGCGCCGGCCGCGCCGTTGCACGATGCCGAGGAGATCTACGGTATCGTCTCGGCAGACAGGCGCCGGCCGTTCGAGGTGCGCGACATCATCGCGCGCATCGCCGACGCCAGCGTGCTGGACGAATTCAAGGCGCTGTACGGGCCGACGCTGGTGACCGGGTTTGCCCATATCTGGGGTTTTCCCGTCGGCATCATTGCCAATAATGGCATATTGTTTGGCGAGAGTGCCAAGAAGGGCGCGCATTTCATAGAGTTGTGCTGCCAGCGCGGCGTGCCGCTGGTGTTTTTGCAGAACATCACCGGCTTCATGGTGGGGCAGAAATACGAGGCGGGCGGCATTGCCAAGGACGGCGCCAAGCTGGTGACCGCCGTGGCCACCGCCAACGTTCCGAAGTTTACCGTGGTGATAGGCGGCAGTTTCGGCGCCGGCAATTACGGCATGTGCGGGCGCGCGTATTCGCCTCGCTTCCTGTGGATGTGGCCGAACGCGCGCATTGGCGTGATGGGCGGCGAGCAGGCAGCATCCGTGCTGGCGCAGGTAAGGCGCGACGGGTTGGAGCGCAGCGGCCGCGACTGGCCGGCGGAAGAGGAAGAGGCGTTCAAGGCGCCGATACGCGCGCAATACGAAACCCAGGGGCATCCGTATTACGCGTCCGCGCGGTTGTGGGATGACGGCGTGATCGACCCGGCGCAGACGCGGCGCGTGCTTGGGCTGTCGATTTCGGCGGCGATGAACGCGCCGGTCGAGCCCACGCGCTTCGGCCTGTTCAGGATGTGATGCGGATGTTCTCCAGGATACTGATCGCCAATCGCGGCGAGATCGCCTGCCGCGTGATCGCCACGGCGCGGCGCATGGGCGTGGCCACGGTTGCCGTGTATTCGGATGCGGACCGCGGCGCGCTGCACGTGGCGCAGGCGGACGAGGCCTACGCGATCGGGCCGGCGCCCGCGCGGCAGAGCTATCTGCGCGGCGACGCGATCATCGACGTGGCGCGCAGGTCCGGCGCGCAGGCGATCCATCCCGGCTATGGCTTCCTGTCGGAGAACGCGGATTTTGCCGAAGCCTGTGCGTCGGCCGGGATCGTCTTCATCGGCCCCCGGGCGCACTCGATACGGGCGATGGGCAGCAAGGCGGAGGCCAAGGCGCTGATGCAGCGCTCCGGCGTGCCGTTGGTGCCTGGGTATCACGGCGACGAGCAGTCGCTTGCCGTGTTGACGGAGCATGCCGGGCGGATCGGCTATCCCGTGCTGCTGAAGGCGTCCGCCGGCGGCGGCGGGCGGGGCATGCGGGTGGTGGAACGCGAGGCCGACCTGGCCGAGGCGCTGGACCGCGCGCGTGGCGAGGCGCGCGCCTCGTTCGGCGACGACCGCATGCTGGTGGAGAAATACCTGACGCGGCCGCGGCATATCGAGGTGCAGGTGTTTGCCGACACGCTCGGCAATTGCGTCTCGCTGTTCGAGCGTGACTGTTCCATCCAGCGCCGGCACCAGAAGGTTGTGGAGGAAGCGCCGGGGCCTTGCATCACGCCGGCGCAGCGGCGTGCGCTGGGCGACGCGGCGATCGCGGCGGCGCGCGCGGTGGATTACCTGGGCGCGGGCACGGTGGAGTTCATCTACGAGGACGAGCGCTTCTACTTCATGGAGATGAACACCAGGCTGCAGGTGGAACATCCGGTGACCGAGTTCGTCACCGGGTGCGATCTGGTGGAGTGGCAGTTGCGCGTGGCGGCGGGTGAGCGGTTGCCGAAATTGCAGGACGAACTGGGCATTACCGGCCACGCGCTGGAAGTACGCATCTGCGCCGAGGACCCCGAGCGCGACTTCATGCCGGCGACCGGCCGGGTGACCTGGCTGCGCCAGCCCGAGGCCACGGCAAACGTTCGCATAGACACCGGCATACGCGAAGGCGACACGATCACGCCGAACTACGATTCGATGCTCGCCAAGCTGATCGTGTGGGGCGAGGACCGGCCTGCCGCCTTGCGGCGCATGCGCCTGGCGCTGGCCGCCTACGAGGTGGCCGGTCCGCGCACGAATCTCGATCTGCTGCGCCGCATCGTCGCCGACGCGGCTTTCGCGGCGGGCGATTTCGACACCGGGTTCATCGGGCGCAACCCGCAGCTCGTGGCACCGGGCGGGCTGCCTGCGCCGGCCGTCCTGGCGGCAGCCTGCCTGTCCGAACTGCAGCAGGCCGCGACGGAGCCCGCCGACCCGTGGGGCACGGGCGATGGCTGGCGCGTGAACGGCAGCGCCAGGACGGATGTGGTGCTGCTGCAGGGCGAGAGCCGCCTTCTCGTCACCGCACGCGCCGTGCCGGGCGGCGGCCGTGCCCTCCACCGCGCGGCGGACGCGAGCCGC
>CAXUOA010000158.1:0-6920 GCA_964252625.1 uncultured Acetobacteraceae bacterium
GACAGCGGAGTCAAAAGTTTTTTGCTTCTTTTTTTCAAAAAAGAAGGCCTTCCTTACCTTCTAAGAGCCGACAAAGCCGCAAACGGCGAATCCGGCCGACTGACCGGCACGGCCACCTCAACGACGCGGCGCCGCGGCTGCGCTATCATCGGCGGCGGCGGCGGCCCATACACCGCCGCGGCCAGCGCAGGCGCCGGCAGGATGCGCAGGCCGAGGCCACGCAGCACCGCCGGCAGCAGTTCCGCCCGCAACCCCAGACGCTGCCCCACTTCCAACGGCACCGGCGCCGGCCGGCCGCGCGTGGAATACGCCAGTTCGGCGGCAACGCGTTCGGCGATGTCCAGCCGCAGGAGAACGGGCCCGGCCTGCACCCAGCCGAGAAGAGCCAGGAACGCCGCGTGGTTCGGCGCGGGCGGCGGGATCGAGACCAGGCCGGCGGCCGGGATCTCCGGCGTGGGCGCGCGGGCGTGTATGGCCCAGAGCTGGGCGCGCAAGGCGGCGGCGCGCGGTTTCAGCAGGTCCGGAACGTATAGCGCGAAGCGGCCGGCGCGTATGCCCGCCTGTTTCAGCCTGGCGCGGATGGCCGGCGCGATGTCATCCGTGGCGCCGACCACGACGCCGGCGGACTCGGTCAGGCGGTGCAGCGGCCCGCGCAAGGCGGGGTCCTGGCCGGCGCGGACCGAAGCGGTGAACAGCGGCGCCAGGTCACGCGCGATGCGGCAATCCATCCAGGCCTGCAGGCGCTGGCGTATGCGCTCGCGCTGCGGCCCGTCCAGGAACTCGCTGTCGAGCACGTCGACCGCCGGACGTATCAGGGCTGCGCCAGGCCGCAGGCGCGCCACGGCAGCGTCCGCCCAGGTGATGCTGTGGTCCAGGTGCAGGACGAAGGCGTCGTCGGCCGCGGCCTCCAGCACGCTCACGCGTCGCGGCATCTCCTCGCGCAGGGAGCGCCGGGCGGCGCGCAGCACCAGGCGCTTCTCCGGTCCTTCAGCCACCGGGTCGGGCAGGAAAGCAAAGCCTGCGATGTGGCCGACGGGATGGCCTTCCACCACCACCTCGCCGCGGGCGGTGACGGCGGAGAGCAGGTCCTCGCCGCCTTCGGCCTCTTCCAGCCTGCGCATCAGGTGGGCGGCCCGGCGGTCGACGAAGCGCGCGGTCAGCCGTTCGTGCAGCACGTCGCTGAGCTTGTCCTCGATGTCGCGCGCGCGGGCCTGCCAGGTGGGCGCGTCCGGCACCCAGTCGGCGCGGGCGGCGACAAAGGACCAGATGCGCACGCCGGACAGCCGCGCCATCAGCGTGTCTATATCGCCCTCGGTGCCGGCCAGCGCGTTGAACTGCTGGTCGAGCCATTCCGCCGGCAGCGTCTGGCCGCGCGCCAGGTGGCCGTAGATGCGGGCACACAGGCGGACGTGGCTGTCGTCGGTGATCTTGCGGAAGTCCGGCACCTGGCAGGCCTCCCACAGCAGGCGCAACTGGCGGCGGCCCTGGGCGAGGCCGCGTATTTCCGGGTCGCGCGCGAGTGCGGAGAGGGTCTCCAGGTCGCTGGAATCATTGCCGCGCACCAGGCCGGGTATCGGCGCCGCCGTGGTCAGGCTCTCCAGCAGCCGGTCGATGTGGGTGAAGTCGAGCGTGCTGTTGCGCCAGAACAGCGCCTCTATCGGGTCGAAGACATGGGCTTCCACGGCCTCGACGATGTCCTCAGGGATGTCCGGGCAGGTGGCCGTGGTGCCGAACGTGCCATCGCGCATGCCGCGGCCGGCGCGGCCGCCGATCTGCGCCACCTCGGCCGCTGTCAGACGTCGGGGGCGGTGGCCGTCGAATTTCTGCAGGCCGGCGAAGGCCACGTGGTTGACGTCCATGTTCAGGCCCATGCCGATCGCGTCGGTGGCGACGAGGAAATCCACCTCGCGGTCCTGGTACAGCGCCACCTGGGCGTTGCGTGTGCGCGGCGAGAGCCTTCCCATCACCACGGCACAGCCGCCGCGCCGCCGGCGTATCAGCTCGGCGATGGCGTACACCTCGGACGCGCTGAAGGCGACGATGGCGCTGCGCGGCGGCAGCTTCACCAGCTTCATCGGCCCGGCATAGGTCAGCTGGGACAGACGCGGCCTGGTCTCCACCTCGGCCTGTGGCACCAGGCGCTGCAGCAGCGGGCGTATCGTCTCCGCACCCAGGAACATCGTCTCCACCAGGCCGCGGGCGTGCAGCAGGCGGTCGGTGAACACGTGGCCGCGGTCGGGGTCGGCGCAGAGCTGTATCTCGTCGACGGCCACGAACTCCACGCGGCGGTCCAGCGGCATCGCCTCCACCGTGCAGCTGAACCAGCGCGCCTCCGGCGGCACGATCTTCTCCTCGCCGGTGATCAGCGCCACGCTGCGCACACCTTTCGCGGCCACCATGCGGTCGTAGTTCTCGCGCGCCAGCAGGCGCAGCGGGAAGCCGATGATGCCGGAACTGTGGCCGAGCAGGCGGGTGATGGCGAGGTGGGTCTTGCCCGTGTTGGTCGGGCCCAGCACGGCGCGCACCCTGGGGGCGAACATGTCCCTTTTGTCAGAGGCCGGGCCGACTCGATGGCGCGCTTCGGGCATGGCTGGATGATTTGATGCGGGTTGGGGGAATGCAAGCGAGCCAGGGCGCAAGGCCTGCTTTTTTGCAGGAAAGCCGCGAAAAACTTTTGCGTCCGGCGCGTGCAGCACGGTTCATGGCCGCAGAACGTCTTACGGGGTGCCCCGAGTGATCGAACGCGCGCTGGACTGCTTCACCGATGAGGGTGGCTTGCCCCTCTATGGCGCCGCGCCCGGGGAGGCCACGGATGCCTATCCCGCCGCCTGCGGCTTCACCGGTGCCGCCGGGCAACTCGTCCTCCTGCCCGGTCCGGCCGGGCTGGCGGGCGCGCTGTTGGGGCTGGGCGAGGCGCCCGACCCTTATTTGTTCGCCACGCTGCCGCGCGCTCTGCCCGGCGGGACGTGGCACCTTGCCGACGGCATCGCGGACCAGGCGGACGCTGTGCTGGGCTGGGCGCTGGGGTCCTACCGCTACGATGCGTTGAAGCAGCCGAGCGATCGCCGGTCGCCCAGGCTCGTGCTGCCGGCCGGCATGGACCGCACACTGTCCACCAGCCGGGCCACCTGGTTCGCCCGCGACCTCATCAACACGCCGGCCAACCTGCTCGGACCGGCCGATCTGGCCGAAAGCGCGTCGGCCGCGTTGCGTAACCGCGGCGCACACGTAAACGTGATAGAGGGCGTTGAGGTTGCGTCAAGGTTTCCTGCCTTGCACGCCGTGGGCGCAAGTTCGCAGCGCGGGCCTCAGGTTTTGCAGGCTTCGTGGTGCGCGCCGGGCACGCCGCCGGACGCGCCGCTGATCTCGCTGTGCGGCAAAGGCGTCTGCTTCGATACCGGCGGCTACGACATAAAGCCGCCTGCCGGCATGTTGCGCATGAAAAAGGACATGGGGGGTGCGGCGGTGGCATTGAGCCTGGCCTGCATGATCCTCGACGCTGGCCTGCCGGTTCGTCTGGAGTTGCGACTTGGCTGTGTGGAGAACATGATTTCCGGAGCCGCCATGCGCCCCGGCGACGTGCTGCGCACCCGCGCCGGCCTGGCCGTGGAGGTGGGCAACACCGATGCCGAGGGCAGGCTCGTGCTTTGTGATCTGCTGAGCGAAGCGTGCGAGGCGCAGCCGGACCTGCTGCTGGACTTCGCAACGTTGACCGGGGCTGCACGGGTGGCTCTGGGGCCAGACTTGCCGGCGATGTTCACGAACGATGACGCTCTGGCCAGCTTGTTTTCAGAAAGCGGGCTTTCGGCGCACGATCCCGTGTGGCGACTTCCGCTCTGGAAGGGTTACAATTCTTGGCTTGAAAGCGGCACGGGCGATCTGAATAACGTTTCGGAGAAGGCGCAAGCCGGCGCTATCCTGGCGGCATTGTTCCTTCAACGTTTCGTGTCCGTGGGAACGCGGTGGGCCCATTTTGATGTTTATGCATGGAACGACGCGGACAGGCCGGGACGTCCGGCGGGTGGAGAAGCCCAAACCCTGCGGGCGGCGTTCGAAGGTGTCACCCGCTTTGCTGCCGCTTACGTCAGGTAACATACCGTCACAGGAAAGTTGATTTTAGTTTAAGTTGAAGTTTCAAACACGAAATCCAAATCATTTTTGCTGCGTCGATTCTTAGAACTTTCTTTGCACCACCGGCTTACACCGCAGATGATTTGATTAGACACCGGTAATGAAATCCCAGGTATCGTTCGGTAACGACAAGGACCTGGAACGAAAGGAACATACAATGGCCGCCTCTCAACAATCCGACCAGATGGTCGGCATTCTGCGCGACACGATCGTGGCTCTGGTCCGTCGCGATGGCCCGGATCTCTCCGCCCGCCAGCTGGGCGTATTCCTGACCTGCTACCTGCAGGACGGCGCGCACACTGTACGCGGCCTGGCAGCGGACTTGAACGTGTCCAAGCCCGCCATCACGCGTGCGCTGGACCGGCTGGGCGAGCTGGACCTGGCGCGCCGGAAGGTGGACCCGATGGACCGCCGCAGCGTGCTGGTGCAGCGTACGCTGAAGGGTGCGGCCTTCCTGCGTGACCTGCGCTCCATCATGAACGAAGCGACCGCTCCGGCCCGCAAATCCGCCCCGGCCGCCGAAGAACGCCGCAGCCGCACCAGCCACGGTTGAACGACAACCCCGGGTGCGCCCGGGGGCGTGCCTACCAGCGCAGGTTTTGCTTGCGCGCGCGTGTCACGACGGCGCCCCACCATACGGCAACGGGCGCCGTCACGGCCGCCAGCAGCCACGGCCAGGCATCCGGCCGTGTGGCGAACCACAGGCCGCACAGGCCACCCCATCCTGTCGTCGTCCAATAGACCACCGCCACCGCCCAGGCCGGTATGCCGCATCGGTGGGCGACCTGGTACAGGTGGCCACGATGGGCTTCGGTGAGCCGGTCACCGGCCGCAGCACGGCGCAGCAACGTAAATGCCACGTCGAACAAGATGGCGAACAGCATCATCGGCACCAGCAGCACCGACAGTGTCTGTGACCCGAAACCAGCAGACAGCACGCCCAGGACGGCCACCACGAAACCGCAGAACTGGCTGCCCACATCGCCCATGAAAATGCGCGCGCGCGGGTAGTTGTAAGGCAGGAAACCGGCGATTCCTGCCGCCAGCACCAGGGCGGCCACCAGGACGAACAGATCGTTCTGGGAGAACGCTATGGCGGCCAGGAACAGGCAGGCGATCCCCACGCAGCCGCTCGCCAGGCCGTTGAGCCCGTCGATGAAGTTCACCGCATTGGTGGCGTAGACGATCCAGGCCGCCGTCAACGGCACCCCGGCCCAGCCAAGGGCCACCGTGCCGAAATAAGGCAGATGCAGCACCCGCAGCTCGATCCCGCAGGCGACGGCCAGCAGAGCGGCCGCCAGTTGCGCCCCCAGCTTCACGGCGAACGGCCAGCTTCGGACGTCGTCCGCGTAGGAGACGGCCGCGATGCCGACCGCTGCGGCGATCAGCCCGAGAAAGGGCACGTCCGGCACGCGGGCGCGGCCCGCCCCCAGATAGAGCATGACCATACCGGCCACGAACGCCGCGACGATGCCGACCCCGCCGCCCTTCGGCGTAGGCTGGGCGTGCGAGCTGCGCGCGCCCGGGTGATCCAGCGTGCCGATGCCGATCATTCGCCGTACGATGGCAGCCGAGAACAGCGCCAGCAGGCCGGCGAAAGCCAGGTAGGCGGTTATCCTCATGCGGCCGCCTGATGGGGCAGGCCCTCTTTTTTGCAAGAAAGAAGCAAAAAACTTTTCTCCCGGCGCTGCCTGGGGCGCGTTGCTTCGTTCCGGCTCACGGGCGGCGTTCGGGCAAGCGTTGGCGCGCTTACTCTGCTTTCGCGGCCGTGAGGTAGAGCGTCACGGCTCCGAGCAGCTTGTTGTCGAACGCCACGCGCACCGGCACGGGTGGCACACCCGGCAGAACCGCCGCCAGCCACGCGGTGCCATGCCGCGGCTTGCGCAGGGAATCCTCGTTTTCGTTGTTGACGAACCCGCCCAGCTGCCTGCCGTCGAAGTCGCAGCGCAGCGCCTGGCCTTGGAAGATGGAACGGTCGGTCTGCGGCAGCATCTCCTGCCCCGTGGTGTGGACGCTCTGGGTAGCCAGCCGCCTGCCGTCGAAGGTGGTCACGGAGCCGTCGCACTGCCCCGTCTGCGCCACGGTGTGTATCAGCATGGCCACCGCGCTCAGGGTGTCGATCGTGTGCTGCGTCTGCGCGGCGGGCACGGCGCTACGCTCGTGTTCCACCGGCGGCGCCAGTGCCTGGATCACGGGGTTGCCGTCCTGGTAGGCGATCCGGGTGACGCGCCTGCTGCCGCGCAGGTTGCCGGTGCCTTCGAACAAAGCGGGGACGGCCTGGCTACCCTGGAACGTGCCGTTCACCTGGCTGTCATTGTCGCTGCGCACCACCCAGGCCGCCATGCCGGCCGTGTGGAACGTGACATGGGCGGTGTAGCCGCTTGCCGACATGGCGATGCGGCCGGCCAGCTTCAGCACGGTGAGCCCATGCGCGTAACCGGTATACTCGACGTTGTAGGCGCCGGCCGGTGCGCCCAGTCCGGTGCCGCTTGCAGCGGCCGGTGCAAGCGTCAGGGCAAGTACGAATGTCTTCCACATGCCTGCACTGTGCGGGCTACGTCCGGGCCGGGCAACCCGGCCTTTGCGACAATACCGGCACGCTTTGCGGTAGACACTTGCGCAAGGAAGAAAGGCCTTCTTTTTTGAAAAAAGAAGCAAAAAACTTTTGCTTCCTGCGCAGGTTCAGCCGCCTCGATCGATCCGGAGGCACCGGGCTGCTGCAGATGCGACGGGAAGTAAAAGTTTTTTGGTCCTTTTTTTCAAAAAAGGACTGCTTGCTTTCTTTGCGT
>CAXUOA010000159.1:0-6916 GCA_964252625.1 uncultured Acetobacteraceae bacterium
CAGCCTGGCCGTGGCCGCCGCGCGTGCGCTGCGCCTGGCGGGCCGTGCACGAACGCGGAAGCCGACGGCAACAAGATCGCCCTGACCGAGGATGCCCGCGTGCTGGCCGAACAGGCGATGACGCGCCTGCAACTCTCGGCACGCGGCTTCACGCGGGTGCTGCGCGTGGCACGCACGATAGCGGACCTGGCGCGCGCGCCGCTGGTGCGCCGGCAGGATGTGGCCGAAGCGTTGGCGTTCCGGCATCGCGTGCCCGGGCGCGTGGTGCCTTTGGCGCGGCGGGCGTAGCAAGTCAAAGCAAGCGGTTCTTTCCTTAAAAAGAACAAAAACTTTACTCCCACTCCGGCAGGGTCGCCGCAGCAATCCTGCAAGTCGCGCGCAGTGCAGAACCAGCGCGAGCCGTCATGCAAGCGAGGGAGCGAAAGTTCTTGGTTTTTTTCAAAAAAGAACCGCTTGCTTCCTCACGTATGATGCAGAACCACGGCCATCCCGTGATGCACGACGATCTCGTCCAGACGCAACGCTGACGCGGAAGAACTCGCACCCGTCGCATGTGCCGCGGTCGTCTCCGTCGCCGCCACCCCGCCCGCCGACCAATCGTTCACCGACATCTCGGTGCCGTGCGTTGCCGGCGGCAAGATCGCCTGCGTGCCGCTGATGTCCGTGGAATTCACCGTGGCGTAGGCACGCACCCAGTCGATTTTCATGGAAGCCGGTATCGAACTGGACGCGGCCGCGCCAGGCCAGCTTCCCGCACCACCCACCGCCAGGTTCAGCAGCATGTACATCGGCGTGTTCATGCTGGAAGGCGTGGGCGCGGTGGCTACCACGTGGCCGTCCACCAGGAAGGTGATCGTCTTCGGCTCCCAGTTCACACCGTATGTGTGGAAGCCGGTGGACGTGTCGGCCACGTGCAGCGTCTGGAAGTCACTGCCCCACTGGCCGTTCGTGGCGCCATGCGTGGTGGAATAGATCGTGCTCGGGTCGTTGCCCAATTGCTCGAACACATCCAGCTCGGACGTGTACTGGTTGCTCGCCGGCAGCATCCAGAATGCAGGCCACAGCCCCTGCCCCGCCGGCAACTCCGCACGCACCTCGAACAGCCCATAGGTCATCGAGAATGATTTGAAACTCGTGATTATGCCGGAATCGTAAGGCAGATTGTCTGGGTTGGAACCAGGCGCCGCCGGAGAAGCGGTGATCGACAGCACACCGTTTTTGTCTGAAAACGGGTTCTTGCCGACCGAACTGTCCGAATAGTATTCCGCTTCGTTGTTGCCGCTGAGCGTGCGCGCGGCGTCACCGCCATACGGCAACGCGGTCATCCAACCTTGCGAGCCGTCAGGCGACGACACGAACTTGTTGAATTCATCGTCAAATACAAGAACCGGTGCCGGTGCCGTCATGATCCGCCTCTAGCGTCACTGGCCGGCGGGAATTGCCGAACCGGTTCCGATGCTAACAGGCGAAAATGGAGAGACCGTTTACGGCGTGGCGGAAACTTCGCAGACGACGCGGCCGGACAGCACGCAATCCTGCACGCTTGCCTGCAGGCGCAACGCGTCTATGAGATACAGCCCGATCACCACAAGCAACAATGTCACGGCCAGCCCCGCCAGGCTCGTGGTCTGGCGCTCGGACTGCGATTGCCTGGATCTCGTGGTGCTGATCATGGGCACACTCTGGTAGAAACTTCAGGTTCCTGCAGGCAGTGCAGGAAAGCAAGCAGTCCTTTCGGGCAATCCGAAAACGCCTGCTCCCTGTCGGATACTGAGGAATCAGCTACCACCTTGAACATCCTGCAAGGCTGCGCGCAAGGCAGGCGCTTCGCCATCGGGCAGCAAGCTCCACCGCAGCAGCATGTCTATCAACACCAGCGCCACGTTGAACTTGAACGCGTTCTCCCGGCGCAACGTCTCGATCACCCGCGCTACAGGCCACAACGAAAAGCCGGCAACCTCGCCGTCGGCCGGCACCGGACGCACCGTCTCCGGCAACACCAGGTCGTAGCAATGCAGCCTGTCCCGCCGCAAACCCTCCGGCCGCTCCGTCACGTAGCTCAACGCACCAACCGCCACCGCCCGGCGCACCACGTCCTCGTGCAGGCCGGCTTCCTCGGCGCCCTCCTTCAGCAAGGTAGCCGCCACGGTGTAGCCCGCGGCAATGCCGCCGGCGAACAGGTGGTCCAGCTTGCCGGGGTCCATCAGCCGTCCGGGCGCACGCTGCGCAATCCACACATGCAGCCCGTCCGCCCGGCGCACCAGCCCGTTCACGTGCACACCCTGCGCGGCGATCCCCAGCCACGGCAGTGCGCCCCTGTCCACCGTTGCCAGAACCGCCCCTTCCGGCACGGCCCGCACATCGAACGCCTCCGCCCGCCAGGTGAACGCACCCTCGTGCGCCGCCGCCTCAGCCATTGCGGCCAGCGCCGCCGGATCGCGCAGCACAACCTGCCCGGCGGTGCCCTCGCAGCCGAGCTGGGCCAGCAGGCCCGCCGCTGCTGGCATCACCCAGCCGACCTGCGTGCCGGCCAGCAGGAACGGCAGCCGGTCACCGGGCAGGCGGACGTTCCGCACGGCCGCGATGTGCCGGAGGAGGCTCATGGGGCGGCGACGAAGAAGGCAGCGCGCGCCGCTTCCGCAAACGCGCGCCGTTGCAGAAACAGCGCACGTCCCGATGCCGGCGCAGAATGGTTCTTTCTTTCAAAAAAGAACCGCTTGCTTGCTTCCCTCACACCCAAGCCTTTGAAACCAACCCGCCCCATGCCACATCCGCTCCCATGCGAGTGATGGCGTCCAACCGACTGGCCCTGCCAGGCAAACCCCGGTCCAACTGGGAAACGATCAAGTCGCTGGCGCCGTATCTCTGGCCCAGGAACGACGTCCGGGCCCGCTTCCGGGTCATCGCCGCCATGTCGTTCCTCGTCCTGGCCAAGGTCGCCAACGTCTACGTCCCGGTTTTCTACGCCCGCGCCGTCGACGCACTGTCCGACCACGGCGGCGCCGCGCGCGTGCTGGCAGTCCCGGTCGGCCTGATCGTCATCTACGGCCTGGTCCGCCTGTCGTCGGCCGGCTTCGGCGAACTGCGCGACGCGGTGTTCGCCGCCGTGCAGCAGCGCACGGTGCGCCGCGTCGCCCTGCAGACGTTCCAGCACATGCACCGCCTCAGCCTCCGCTTCCACCTGGACCGCCAGACCGGCGGCGTTTCGCGCGCCATCGAACGCGGCAGCGCCGGAATCGAACAGGTGCTTCGCCTGGCCGTATTCAACCTGGTGCCGACGATGATCGAGCTGCTGCTCGTCACCGCGATCATGTGGCGCATCTTCGACTGGCGCTTCGCGCTGGTCACCTTCGGCGCAGTCGCCACCTACATCACCTTCACGCTCTCGTTCGCCACCTGGCGCGTCCGCTTCCGCCGCACGATGAACGAAAGCGACACCGCCGCGCAATCCAAGGCGGTGGACAGCCTGCTGAACTACGAGACCGTGAAATACTTCGGCAACGAGGCGCACGAGGCGCGGCGCTTCGACAGCGCGCTGGCCGGCTACGAAAAGGCCGCGGTGAAAAGCCAGGTCACGCTGAACATGCTCAACCTGGGCCAAGCCGGCATCATAGCGCTGGGCCTGGCCGTCATCATGCTGATGGCAGCCCAAGGCGTGGTCGCCGGCCACATGACGGTGGGCAAGTTCGTGCTCGCCAACACCTACCTCGCCCAGCTCTACGTGCCGCTGAACTTCCTGGGTTTTGCCTACAACACCATCCAGCAGGGCCTGGTGGACATGGAGCAGATGTTCCGCCTGCTCGACGTGGACGAGGAGGTGCAGGACAGCGCCGGCGCCGTGCAGCTCGCCGGTCACCTGACCGGCGGCCAGCCCTGCTCCGTCACCTTCGAAGACGTGCAGTTCGGCTACACCCCGGCGCGCGAGATACTCAAGGGTGTCAGCTTCACCGTGCCGGCCGGCCGCAAGATCGCCGTGGTCGGTCCCACCGGCGCCGGCAAATCCACCATCAGCCGCCTGCTGTTCCGCTTCTATGACGTGACAAGCGGCGCCGTGCAGGTGGATGGGCGCGACATACGCGACTACACCCAGGCCAGCCTGCGCGCCGCCATCGGCGTGGTGCCGCAGGACACCGTGCTGTTCAACGACACCATACGCTACAACATCGCCTATGGCCGCCCCGACGCCACCCAGGACGAGGTCGAACACGCCGCCCGCGTGGCGCAGGTGCACGATTTCGTCCTGCGCATGCCGGACGGCTACGACACCCGCGTGGGCGAGCGCGGCCTGAAATTGTCCGGTGGCGAGAAGCAGCGCGTGGCCATCGCGCGCACCGTGCTGAAGGACCCGCGCATCCTCATCCTCGACGAAGCCACCAGCGCGCTCGACAGCCGCACCGAGCGCGACATCGATGCCGCCCTGCGCGCCGTCTCGGGCGGCCGCACCACGCTCGTCATCGCCCACCGCCTGTCCACCGTGGTGGATGCCGACGAGATCATCGTGCTGGTCGACGGCCGCATCGCCGAGCGCGGCACCCACCGCGAGCTGCTGGCCCAAGGCGGCGTGTTCGCCCGCATGTGGGAGCTGCAGGCGCAGCAGGCGGAGCCGGAGGCCGAGGAAGCGCAGCTCGAAGCCGACCTCGAGGAAGGCCGCATTTCCGTCCAGGCGGGCTGAAATCCCGCCTTTCGCGTGCCTATATTTCGGTCAGAGGTGAAGCAATGCACGGACAAATGGATTTGGCCCCTGGCCGCCACACGCCTGACGATGCGCTCACGGCCGAACTCAGCCAGGCCGGCGAAGCTGTGGACCGCGCGATCGGCGGCATGCTGAGCCGTGGCCTGAGCCCGGTCGCCGCTGCGTCCGCGTTGCTGGGTGGGGCGTTGTGCCTGATGGGCAAGACGATGGGTGACGAGGCGGTGCTGCAGCTGTTGCACAATGCGGCGGCTGGGGTGCGGGCCGGGGATCTTCGGCAGTAAAGCAAGGCCTTCTTTTTTTCAAAAAAGAAGTGCTTGCTTCCTTACGATGCCAATAACCTGGCCAGACCGCTACGCCCCGGCAAACGTCGCCGCTCGCGTCAGCAATGAAATCACAATCGCGGCTCCGCCGGCTGCCGTCTGGGCTCAACTCCTGCGTGCGCAAGACTGGCCGAGCTGGTACCCAAACGCCAGCCACGTGGAAATCGGCGGCGGTGCCACGGCGCTCTCGCCCGGCGCGCGCTTCACCTGGCGCACCTTCGGCGTGGCGGTCCGTTCCACCGTGCGTGAGTTCGTCCCGAACGAGCGCATCGCCTGGGACGGCGCGGGTGTCCTGCTGGACGTCTACCACGCCTGGCTCATCGAGCCCCGGCCGGGCGGGTGCTGGGTTCTTACGGAGGAGCACCAGAACGGCCTCGCCGCCCGCGCGCAGGCCGTGCTCATGCCGAAGCGGATGTATCGCGGCCACCAGCTCTGGCTGGAGCGCCTGCGCGCCCGCGTGGAGGCAGGGCAACCCTGACGCCGGGCTGCGGTTGGAGGCTCCACGTGCAAGCAGGAGCCGAACGAATGTCCGACAGCCAAGGCAGTGACGAAGTCGATACCGGCAAGCACGGCGCCGCCCGCGCCCAGGCCGAAGCCGCGGAGCGCGCAAGCGACGCAGCGGACGATGCGGACAACGCCGATCCTGCAGCCGACGAGACGCGCGCCTCCGACCTGATGGACGAGGCCCTGCGCACCGATCCGGACGGCCTGGCCAATGCGCTGGCGGAGGACGGTCCGGCGCTGCCGGAAGATCGCGGCACTGCCAGCGACGAGGAGGTGGCGAGCATCAGCCGCACGATCGGCACGCACGCGGATGCGCCGTCGCGGTCCGGGATCACCGGCTCCGGCAGCGGTGCCGACGACATGTGAGCCAGGGCACCCTTAATCCGGATCGTCCAGCCCGATCGCTCGCAGGCGCGCCCGCTCCTCATCCCAGCCGGACCGCTCCTTCACGTTCAGGAACAGATGCACCGGCCGTTCGAGCAGCTGCCCCAGATGCGAGCGCGCCTTGGCCCCGATGTCGCGCACGCGTGCGCCCCCTTCCCCGATCAGGATCGCCTTCTGCCCGGCCCGTGCCACGTAGATCGTGGCGTCGATACGCACCGAGCCGTCCGGCCGCTCGGTGAAGCTCTCGGTCTCCACCGTGGTGCCGTAGGGCACCTCCTCGTGCGTCTGCAGGAAGATCTGCTCGCGCACGATCTCGGCGGCCAGCAGGCGGTCCGGCAAGTCAGTGATCTCGTCGTCGGGATACAGATGCGGCCCGGCCGGCAGGGCGGCCGCCACCGCGTCCAGCAGCTCGGACACACCGTCGCCGTTCGCCGCACTCACCATGTAGGTCTCCTCGCTGGGCACGCGCTCGGCCAGTTCCGCCGTCAGCGGCAGCAGCCGCAGCCGCGGCACCAGGTCCACCTTGTTCAGCACCAGCCATATGCGGCGGCCTGAGCCGCGCAGTCGGTCCGCAATCACCCCCACCTGCTCGGTGACGCCGGCGCGCGCATCCACCAGGAACAGCGTCAGGTCGGCGTCCTCGGACCCGGTCCAGGCGGCGTTCACCATCGCCCGGTCCAGCTTGCGGCGTGGCGCGAAGATACCGGGCGTGTCCACCAGGAGCACCTGCGCCGCCCCGCGCAGCAGGATGCCCAGCACGCGGAAGCGCGTGGTCTGTGCTTTCGGGCTGACGATGCTGAGCTTGGCGCCGGCCATGCGGTTCAGCAACGTGGACTTACCGGCGTTCGGGGCGCCGACGATGGCTACGAAGCCACAACGGGGTTGGTCGGTGGTCATGAAGAAAGCAAGGCCTTCTTTTTTGAAAAAAAGAAGCAAAAAACTTTTGCTCCCACGCTGCCGCGACGCGTGCGCTTGTAGAATGCAACTTGCTGCTGCAGATGCGCGGCAGTAAAAG
>CAXUOA010000160.1:0-6868 GCA_964252625.1 uncultured Acetobacteraceae bacterium
GGCCCTAGTCTGGTCGTTGCCGATGCCGGCATAGGCCATCTTGGTGCCCGGCGCGTATTCGCTCGGCTTGTACAGCCACCTGTTCAGCTGGGCATACGTCCACTTGCCGGTGTGCTCTTTCAGCGCGGCCGAGTAGGTGTAGCCGGCATAGCTCGCCTGGGCGCGGCCGACCACCCCGTATAGATCCGGGCCGACCTTGTTGGCGCCGCCCTCGTTGAAGTTGTGGCAGGCGACGCAGACTTTCTTGGTCAGCGCCTCACCATCGCCCGGCGTGGCGCTGACCAGCAGCGGCGCGATCGGCGGAATGGGTGCTTCGGCCGGGGCGGCCGAGGAAGCCGCGGGCGCGTCGGCACCCTTGATGTCCAGCGCGCTCTTGGCCAGGCGTTCCGGGTGGACGACGTTGTCGGCCACGATACCCAGGCCGACAAAGGCGATCCCGGCGACCAGGACCGCACTTGCAAGCTTGTTGAACTCCATACTGTCCATGCGACGACAAACCCCAAGCTGATCCCGGCCGGCAGGCGGTACGTGCCCGCTACCGTCTACCGATGTTGCGCGGCACCCTAATGAAGCGGCACGCCGGTCACAACACCCCGAAGATGATGCCGCCGCCCACATTTGCACCCGCCGCACGCCCGCCGGCGAACCGGAGAGCCTGCCGCCGCAAGGCGCCGACGTTTTTTACTTCTTTTTTTACGCAAAGCAGGCCTTTCTCCCGCGGAATGCTCCTCCCCGACGACGCCCTCCTCGACCTGGCCGCGAATCTGGCCCGGGAAGCCTCCGGCATCATCCTCGCCTTGCGCGCACGCGGCGTGGCCACCGAACGCAAGGCGGACGACAGCGCCGTGACGGAAGCCGACCGGCAGTCCGAGCGCGCCATCGCCGCCGGCCTGCGCCGCGCCACGCCGGACATCGAGGTGGTGGCCGAGGAGGAGATCGCCGCCGGCCACAGGCCAGCCGCCGCACGCGCCTACTGGATGGTCGATCCGCTGGACGGCACGCGGGATTTCGCCGCGCTGCGTGACGGCTTCACCGTCAACATCGGCCTGGTGCGCGACGGACGGCCGGTGCTGGGCGTGGTTGCCGTGCCCGCCTTCGCCGCGTTGTTCGGCGGCATCGTCGGGCGTGGTGCCTGGCGCGAGGGGGGTGCCGGCAGGCAGGCCGTGCGGGTGCGCACGCCACCGCCCGGCGGGCTGGCGGTGCTGTCGTCCCGCCACAGCGCGGACGATCCCGGCGTGCGCGCGGCGCTGAGCGGCGAGCCGGTCGCCAGCATAACGCAGATGGGCTCGGCGGTGAAGTTCTGCCGCCTGGCCGAGGGGCTGGCCGACGCCTATGTGCGGCTGGGCCGCACCATGGAGTGGGACACCGCCGGGCCGCAGGCGGTGCTCGAGGCGGCAGGCGGCTCGCTGCGCCGGCTGGACGGCAGCCCGCTTGCGTATGAGAAGCCGGGCTGGGCCAACCCGCCCTTCATCTGCCGGGGCGCATCATGACCGAGCTTCTACAGCCTAACGACCGCGGCATCGCTCACGCGGCGGCCCTGCTGCGCGCCGGCGCGCTGGTGGCGTTTGGCACCGAGACCGTCTACGGGCTGGGGGCGGACGCGACGCGCGGGCGTGCGGTGGCAGCCATCTTCACCGCCAAGGGCCGCCCGCATTTCAACCCGCTGATCTGCCACTACCCCAGCGCCGACCAGGCTTTCGCCCATGTCCAGGCCGACGCACGCGCCCGCACCCTGGCCCGCGCCTTCTGGCCGGGCCCGCTCACCCTCGTGCTGAAGCGGCATGGCGGCTGCCCGGTGGACCTGCTGGCGGGCGCCGGCCTGGACACCCTGGCGGTGCGCGTGCCCGCCCACCGCGCCGCCCATTCGCTGCTGCGCCAGGCCGGTATTCCGGTAGCCGCACCGTCCGCCAATCGCTCCGGCGGCGTAAGCCCGACGAGTGCCGCCCATGTGGAGGCCGATCTCGGCGGCCGGATCGCCGCTATCCTCGATTGTGGCGCCTCGCCAGTGGGTATCGAGAGCACCGTGCTCGACCTGACGGCGGACGCGTTCCTGCTGCGGCCGGGGAGCATCACGGCCGGCGCGCTCGAAGCGGTCATCGGGCGCGTCGGACGCGGCCTGACCCCGGCGCAGGCGCAGGCCGGTCGGACCCTGCGCTCGCCTGGCCTGCTCGTGTCCCACTACGCGCCCGCCCTGCCCCTGCGGCTGGACGCGCTCACCGCAGAGCCGCACGAGGCGCTGCTGGCGTTCGGTGCGGCGCCGCACACCGCGCTAAGCTGGAACCTGAGCGAAGCGGGCGACCTGACCGAGGCGGCCGCCCGGCTTTTCGCTGGCCTGCGCTGGCTCGATGTGCAGGGCCAGCACGCCGGACTGACCGGCATCGCCGCCATGAAGGTGCCGTCGCAGGGTCTGGGCGCCGCCATAAACGACCGCCTGGAGCGTGCCGCCGCCCCTCGAACGTAATCTTGCTCCCGGGAAACTTGCGGGTTGGAAACTTGTTCTGCGTTGATCTTCAAGGAGCATGAGACATGGACGAGAACCGCGTAGAGGGCACAGTCAAGGAATTCGCCGGCAAGGCACAAGGCACCGCTGGCGACCTGCTCGGTGACAGCAAGACCTCTGGCGAAGGCCGCATTCGGGAAGCTGCCGGCCAGGCGCAGGAGTATTACGGCGCGGCGGCTGACCAGATCCGCGGGCTGTCCGAGGAGCTGACCGACCGCATCCACGAGACGCCACTGCTTGCCGTGCTCGGTGCCGTCGGCCTGGGCTACCTGATCGGCCGCATCAGCGCACGTTGACGTATGGCGGCGGGGCTACGGCAGCGCGGCCCCGCCGGTTTATTGAGGTTGTCCGGTAGATGATCCCGCGAACGGGATCATAGGTGGCGAATCGGCAGGCCGGTCTCTCCGTGCATCAGTCCGGCGACGATGCTGCGATGACAGTCGTGCGGTGAGCGTTCGAAACACAGCAGGCAGATCGTAGTCTGCGCGGCGAGGGTAATTGCGTCGACTAGGCCATCCTGGGCCTCAGGCGTGGCCATGTGTTCATCGAAAACTCGGTGCATCGCTTCGACATTACCTCGCCTGACGGCATCCCGGCCTGGCTTCGGCGTGCCGAGACGCCTGTCGAGCCGGTAGGTAATGCCGAGCGCAGCCAGAGACGCGGCCAGGATGTTCTTGGAAAAACCGGCCTTTCTGGACAGTGGCACGGCGCGGACGTCGAGCACGGTCTGCACGCCGGAGGCTTGTAGCAGATCCAGCAACTGCGGCTGTGCCAGTCCCTCATACCCGACCGTGAAAATCGACCGTGGCAATCAGCACCTTACTCGAAGCGGCCGCGCGCCGAACTCATGTGGTTTTTGGGCTGCTGTAAATGTGCGGCCCTGCATCGCTAGGTCGTCTGTCTCAGGTGACCGTGACGCCCTTCCAGAATGCCACACGCCCCTTGATGGCAATCGCAGCATCCTTTGGTTCCGGGTAGAACCAGGCCGCATCCCTGTTTTCCTTGCCGTTCACTACGAGCGAATAGTAGGAGGCGGTGCCTTTCCAGGGACAGACGCTATGCGTGGCACTATCCTGCAGCATATCGTTGTGCACCGAACTGATCGGGAAGTAGGCGTTACCGTCCACTTTGACGATGTCGTCGCTCTCGGCCACAACCTGACCGTTCCAGACTGCTTTCATGATGAACTCCTAACGCAACCCGAGCCGCACTGACGATGAACCGGGAAGGTTGCCAGCCCTCCCGGTTCGTCTCGCCCTACTCCACCGTTTCCGGTTCGCGCTCGGCCGAGCCTTCGCCGTCTTCCGGCCCGGTGACGGCCGGCGGTGGCGGCGGCGCTGCGGTGTACTCGAAGTCCAGCTTGCTGTCCTTCAAGCCCACCTTCACCGCTCCGCCATGCACCAGGCTGCCGAACAGCAGTTCCTCTGCCAGTGGCTTCTTGATGTATTCCTGGATGACGCGGCCAAGCGGACGGGCGCCATACAGGCGGTCGTAGCCACGCTCGGCCAGCCACTCCTTGGCGGCCGACGACAGCTCGATCGTGACGTTGCGGTCTGCCAGCTGGGCTTCCAGCTGCATCACAAACTTCTCCACCACACGGCCAACGATCTCCTCGGTCAGGCCGGCGAAGGTGATGGTGGCGTCCAGCCGGTTGCGGAACTCCGGCGTAAACATCCGCTTGATCGCCTCCTCGTCCTCGCCCTGACGCACCGTGCTGCCGAAGCCAATGGCCTCCTTGGCCTGGTCGGCGGCGCCGGCGTTGGTTGTCATGATCAGGATGACGTTGCGGAAATCGACCGTCTTGCCGTTGTGGTCGGTCAGCTTGCCGTGGTCCATTACCTGCAACAGGATGTTGTAGAGGTCCTGGTGCGCCTTTTCGATCTCGTCGAGCAGCAGGACCGCGTGCGGGTGCTGGTCGATGGCGTCGGTCAGCAAGCCGCCCTGGTCGAAGCCGACATAGCCGGGAGGAGCGCCGATAAGGCGGCTGATGCTGTGCCTCTCCATGTACTCGCTCATGTCGAAGCGGATCAGCTCGATACCCAGCGTGCTGGAAAGCTGGCGCGCAACCTCCGTCTTGCCGACGCCGGTCGGCCCGCTGAACAGGTAGTTGCCGATCGGCTTCTCCGCATCACGCAAGCCGGCGCGGCTGAGCTTGATCGCGGCGGACAGGGCGTCGATCGCCTTGTCCTGGCCGAACACCATGGACTTCAGGTCGCGCTCCAGGTTGCGCAGCGTCTCCTTGTCGTCGGCGCTGACGCTCTTGGGTGGGATGCGGGCGATCTTGGCCACGATCTCTTCCACGTCCTTCAGCGTGACGGTGCGGCGGCGCTTGTCCTCCGGCAGCAACATCCGGCTGGCGCCCACCTCGTCGATCACGTCGATCGCCTTGTCGGGCAGCTTGCGGTCGTTGATGTATTTCGCCGACAGCTCGACGGCGGCACGTATCGCCTCGTCGGTATAGCGCACCTTGTGGTGCTTCTCGTAGTTGGTCTTCAGGCCGTTGAGTATCTTGACTGTGTCCTCGACGGACGGCTCGGCCACGTCGATCTTCTGGAACCGGCGCACCAGGGCGCGGTCCTTTTCGAAGTAGTTGCGGAACTCCTTGTAGGTGGTGCTGCCGATGCAGCGCAGGCTTCCGCTGGCCAGCGCCGGCTTGAGCAGGTTGGAGGCGTCCATCGCCCCGCCGCTGGTCGCACCCGCGCCGATCACCGTGTGTATCTCGTCGATGAACAACACCGCACCCGGCTGGTTCTCCAGTTCGGTGACCACGGCCTTCAGCCGCTCCTCGAAATCGCCGCGGTAGCGCGTGCCGGCCAGCAGCGCGCCCATGTCCAGAGCGAAAATCGTGCTCTTGGCCAGCACCTCCGGCACGTCGCCTTCCACGATGCGCTTGGCCAGGCCCTCGGCGATCGCCGTCTTGCCCACGCCAGGGTCGCCCACGTAGAGCGGGTTGTTCTTGGTGCGGCGGCAGAGGATCTGGATCGTACGCTCCACCTCCTGGTCGCGGCCGATCAACGGATCGATCTTACCGGACTGCGCCTTCTTGTTGAGGTTGACGCAGTAGGTGGACAGCGCGTCCTGGCTGCGGCCGCGCGGCTTCTCCTCGCGCTCGTGCTCCGGGGTCTCCGGCGTGCCGCCGCTCGGGCCGTTGCCGCTGCTGGCACTCGGGCGCTGCGTGGCGCGGCCCGGCGCCTTGGCGATGCCGTGGCTGATGAAGTTCACCGCGTCGAGCCGCGTCATGTCCTGCATCTGCAGGAAATATACGGCGTGGCTCTCGCGCTCGCTGAACAGCGCGATCAGGACGTTGGCGCCGGAGACCTCGTCACGGCCGGAGCTCTGCACGTGAATGGCCGCACGCTGCACCACGCGCTGGAAGCCGGCGGTGGGCTTGGGCTCGGTGGTGCGGTCCGTCACCAGGCCCGAGAGGTCCTTCTCCAGGAACTCGGTCAGGTCGGTGCGCAGCTTATCCAGGTCGACGCCGCAGGCGCGCAGCACGGTGGCGGCATCGCTGTCGTCGGCCAGGCCCAGCAGCAGGTGCTCCAGGGTGGCATACTCGTGGCGGCGATCGCTGGCGAGCGATAGGGCGCGGTGCAGCGTCTGCTCAAGGTTGCGTGACAGCATGGTCATGACGCTCCGTAGCTCGGCTTCCAGCGGCCAGCATGCCCGGGGGCGTGCCCGCGGGATGATGGTGACCGACGGCGGCGGGGGCCGGAAGTGAAATCGTGGTCACCGCCGAAGATGATGTTGGGCCGATGGTTTACATCCCCACAAGGGCGCAGACCGGTGCGTGGCGGCCCGCCGTCGGCCTCCGCCCATCGGGGCTCCCGCCGCCTGGAACCCTCGCCGTCCCGTGCCACCTCCCCGGCGGGATCCGGCATCGGGAGCTTCCCGCAAACCGTTTGAGGCCCTGCGATCCGTTCTGGCCCGGAGAACGGATCAGAAGCCTCAATGTCCACCGCCAGGGTCGGGCGACACCCTCTCCCGGGGCGTGGCCAGCGAGGGAGGCGCCTGCCTCATGGATCACCCTGCCCCGGCCGGTCTGCGGCACCGAGCTGACCCCAGGGTCAGTGACCCGGCACCTCGCGCGGGAAGGCATCCGTCTCGACCCACGGGATCGGCCGCACCAGGACGGCTCTGATCCCACACCTGGCGAGCGCGTGTCGCCGCCGCGGGGCATGACCGCCGCGTCGGCACCGGACGTCCGAGCCTGCCGAGACAACACCGTGTCCTAGCCGTGCGCCACGCTGCAGGCGATGTCGAGGGCGCGACGCACCAGGGTTTCGCTGGCCTCGGGCGTGCGGAAGGCACTGTGGGCGGACAGGGTGACGTTCTCCAGGGTGGACAGCACATGCCCAGCCGGTAGCGGCT
>CAXUOA010000161.1:0-6833 GCA_964252625.1 uncultured Acetobacteraceae bacterium
CGCCTGGCCTGCGTGCCGGGCGCGCCGCCCGGCGCCGGCATCCCGCCGACCTGGGTGGAGGTAGGCTTCGGCGGCGGCGAGCACAGCCGCGCCCAGGTGGCCGCCAACCCGCAGGCGATGCTGATCGCCTGCGAGGTGTTCGAGCAAGGCCTGTGCTCGCTGCTGGCGGCGCTGGTGCCGGAAGGCGGCGAGGCGGACGCGCCGTTGCCGGCCAACCTTCGCGTGTGGCCGGACGACGCGCGTGCGCTGCTGCGCGCGTTGCCGGAGGTGAGCGTGGACCGGCTGTTCCTGATGTTTCCCGATCCGTGGCCGAAGGCGCGGCATGCCAAGCGGCGCTTCGTGCATCCGGAGACGGTGCGGCTGGTGGCCAGCCGGATGAGGCCGGGTGCGGAGTGGCGTGTTGCCAGCGACGACCCGACCTATCAGGCGTGGGTGGACGAGGTGATGGGCGCGCAGGATTGTTTCGACCGCGACGCGGCCGTAACGGCGCGGCCGGATAGCTGGCCCGGCACGCGCTACGAAGCGAAGGCGCTGGCGGCAGGGCGGGTGCCGATGTACTGGCGCTTCTTCAGGCGCTGACTGCAACGTGCCTGTATTACCAACCCGTTTTTAGATTGAGGCTTGGGCAAGCAAGCAAGGCCTTCTTTTTTGAAAAAAAGAAGCAAAAAACTTTTGCTTCCTGCGCAGACTCAGATGCCTTGATCGATCCAGAAGTACCCGGCTGCTGCAGATGCGACGGGAAGCAAAAGTTTTTTGGTCCTTTCTTTCAAAAAAGGACTGCTTGCTTTCCTTCCGTTAGTCTCAAGGCCAGTTGTATACGGCCGTGGCCAAACGTCTGAACGGTTTCGCACTACCCCGGCAGCATCCGCTGCAGTTCCGCCTTGCGGTCCAGCACCTGGTGCTTCAGCGAGCCGGCAAGGTGTAACGCAACCAGTGCCAGCAGGGCCCAGCCGAGCACGCTGTGTATCTGGAAGAACAGGTCGTGTATGTGCTGCTTGGTGGCCGGGTCCTGGTCCTTGATGAAGCCGATGCGGAACCAGGGTATCACGCCGAACAGCCATAGCGGGTTGGCGGCCGCACCCTTCCAGGCGCTGTCGTGAATCCAGCCGGTGAGCGGCATCAGGAAGATCAGCGCATACAGGCTGTAGTGGGTGGCGTGCGCCAGCATGCGTTCCCAGGGGCGGTAGTCGGCTGGCATGGGCGGCGGCGGATTAGCATAGCGCCATAGCGCGCGCATGACGGCCAGTCCCAACACGGTCAGGCCAATGGATTTGTGCAGGTTGATCATCGGCCGCTCGGCTGATGCCGGCAGGCCGCCGACAGTCCAGATGATGAGGAACTGGGCGACGATCAACAGGGCGACCAGCCAGTGGAACACCATGGCCGTGCGCGTGTAGCGCGCGTTGGGGGGCGTGGCGGTGGCATCGGTACCGGAAAAGGTGGTGACGGACAGGGGGAGCCTCCTGACGAAACTGGCATTCGCGTGGGGCATTGATTTGCCGGCACGGCGGTGCAACGGGCGATAGCTGCGCCACATTGGCAGAGGCAGTCCGTCGCCCCAAGGTTTCAACAGTTCCGGATTTCGTGCTCTGACCCAGACCCTAGACCAGGCATTCCGCGCGGCGTCTCCCCGGCGCACGCACCCCGCGACGCCGGTGGCGACCGTGCTGATTCATGGCGCGGTGTTGCTTGTGTGGGTGCTGCTGCTGGCGCGCGCTTTCGGCGGCGGCGTGTTCGCCTGGGCCACCGGCATGGTCTATGTGGGTTACGACACAATGCTGCTGGGGTTCGTCGCCTGGCAGACCTGGCGGCTGCTGCGTCCGGCGCCGGCCGGGGCAGGCGGCGCGCCCCTCAGCCTGGGCGTGCTGGTGGCCGCCCACAACGAGGCGGGCATCCTGCCGCGCACGCTGGAGGCGCTGTTCGCGCAGGAGGACCGGCCCGACCAGATCGTGGTGGCCGATGACGGCTCCTATGACGGCACGGCCGCGCTGCTGGCGACCTACGGCCTGGTGCCGCCGGCGCTGGGCCAGCTTGGCGCGTCCGCCAGCCATCCCAGCCTGCGCTGGCTTCGCCTGCCGCATGGCGGCAAGGCCCGGGCGCTGAACCAGGCGCTTACCTTGGTGAAGACGGACGTGCTGCTGACGGTGGATGCCGACACGCTTCTGCATCCCGGTGCGATCGGCGCCATGCGCCAGGCTTTTATGACCGATCCTGCGCTGGTTGCGGCCACGGGCGTGCTGACGCCGCTCTGCGGCCCGAGCTTCAGCGGGCGTTTCTTCGAGTGGTTCCAGACCTACGAATACATACGCAACTTCCTCAGCCGCTACGCCTGGAGCCGGCTGGACAGCCTGTTGCTGATCTCCGGTGCTTTCGCCGGCTTCCGCCGCGAAGCGGTGCTGGAAGTGGGCGGCTTCGATACCGATTGCCTGGTGGAGGATTACGAGCTGATCCACCGGCTGCTTCGCTTCTCCGCGCAGCAGGGACGGGGCTGGCACAGCGCCGTGCTGGGGCGTGCGCGTGCGGTCACGGACGCGCCCGCCACCGCCGGCGCCTTTCTGCGCCAGCGCAGGCGGTGGTTCGGCGGCTTCCTGCAAACCCAGCTCTGGTATCGGGACATGGTGGGCAACCGGCGCTACGGCTGGCTGGGCATGGCCATGCTGCCGGTCAAGGCGGCGGACACGCTGCAGCCGGTCTACGGGCTGACCGCGCTCGGCCTGCTGTTCTGGTTCCTGGTCACCGGGCGGTTCGGCGTCCTGCTTCCCGCGGCCGGCATCATGGCCGGCAAGGTTGTCATCGACCTCGCTTTTCATCTGTGGTCGGTGGTGCTCTACCGCCGCTGGACGGGCGACGACCGAGGCGGCCGTCTGGTGCCCGCCTTCGCAGCGTCCGTGATCGAGCCGTTCACCTTCCAGGTGTTCCGCCACACCGGCGCGGCACTCGGGTGGTTCGTGTTCCTGACCGGGCGGCGTAGCTGGGGAACGCAGAGCCGGTTCGCGTCAGCCCCGGCCGTGGTGGGTGGGGTCGGTGTCCGGCAGGAGGACACGTTGCACGTTGCCAGGGTGCTGGCGCGTGCCGAAATCGAACCGTGAGACGCAGAGGTTGTGAGCCCTATCAGTAGGCAGGAATGGGGCTCTGTCCCAAACCCCGCCGGGGCTGAAGACCCCAAGCCCTCGTCCTGTCAGGACTGCTGATAATAGGTTCCAAGGACGACTGTCGTGAGCGGGATCCAGGGGCAGAGCCCCTGGCCTTACCCAACAGGTGGTGGACGGTTACCCGTTGCCACCATCCTGCGAGTCACCACCCTGGTTGTCCGCAGGCGCCACCGCCACGAACACCGGCTGACCGTTGCGCAGGATCCGCAGGGCAACCGCCTGGTTCGCGTGCAACTGCTCGCGTATCGCGTGCGAGGCTTCGGCCGTGCTGCCGACATTATGCTCGCCCACGCCGGTGATCAGGTCGCCCGGCTGCAGGCCGGCCTGGTCGGCGGCCGAGCCGGGCTTCACCTCGGTGATCACCGCGCCGCGTGCGCCTTCCGGCAGGTCCAGCTGCTGGCGCAGGTTCGGCGTGATGCCGGACAGCGACACGCCAAGGCCCTGGCTCTCGTTGCTGGCCACCGCCGTGTTGCGGCCGCTGCCGTCGGTGGGCAGGGTGCCGACCGTCACGTCCAGGGTCTGCGGGTGGCCGTTGCGCAGGATGGCCAGCTGCGCGTGGCTGCCTGGCGGCACCTGGCTGACGTTGATCGCCAGCTCGCGCGGGTTGGCGATGCGCTGGCCGTTCACCGCGGTGATCACGTCGCCCGGCTGCAGCGAGGCGTGCGCGGCCGGGCCGTCCGCCTCCACGCTGGCGATCAGCGCGCCGCGGTCCTCGGTGCCGGCGGAGGGCAGGGCGAGCGCGCTTGCCATGGCGGCATTCACCGCCTGCGCCTGCACGCCGATGTAGCCGCGCGTCACGTGGCCGGACTTCTCCAACTGGGCGACCACGCTTTTCACCGTGTTTGACGGGATGGCGAAGCCGATGCCGATGCTGCCGCCGCTGGGCGAGATGATGCTGCTGTTTATGCCGACGACGCGACCGTCCTGGGTGAACAGCGGGCCGCCGGAATTGCCCTGGTTTATCGCCGCGTCGGTCTGGATGAAGCTGTCGTAGCTGCCCTCGCCGATGTCACGTCCGCGGGCGCTGACGATGCCTGCGGTCACCGTACCGCCAAGGCCGAACGGGTTGCCCACGGCGATGACCCACGCGCCGGGCTGGGCGGCGTTGCTGTCACCGAGGTTGATGAACGGCAGCGGGTGGTTCGCCTTTACCTTGAGCACGGCGAGGTCGCTGGCCTTGTCGTGGCCGATGACGCGGGCCGGCAGCACGGTGCCGTCATCCATGGTGATGGAGACCGTCTTGGCGCCGTTCACCACGTGGTTGTTGGTCACGATCGTGCCGTTGGAGTCGATCAGGAAGCCCGAGCCGCGGGCTTCCACGGTGCGCGGATGCTGCTGCTGCTGCGGCATGGCGAACGGGAATGGGAACGGCATGCCGCCCTGGCCGTGGCCGAAGCCGGGCATGCCGCCGCCCTGCTCCTCGTCCTCTTCGGGCGCGATGTGGCTGGTGATTGAGACGACGGCCGGTTTGACGCGGTTCACCAGGCCGACGAAATCCGGCAGCGGGTGGCTGACGGCGCCTGGGTCGATGGCGCCCGGCTTGGGCTGGGCCACGTCCGCCTGGGCCAGCGCATTGTTCGGCGTGCCGATCAGCGCCAGGCTGCCGAGGGCCGAGCCGGCGAGCAGGACGGCACCGAGGGTTCGGCCTATGGTCTTGCCTGAAATGGGTGTCTTGCGGGAGGACTGGGTCATACGGTGATCCTTCTGAGGGGCTGCGGTATCCGCGGGGTTGCCGCTTGCGTGTGGCATTAAAGGCGCACAGGTGAACGTTCCATCGGCGTTGCGGTGAAACAAGCTTCATGACCGCTGGTTCACCAGCCCAGGCGATGTCCGCGTCACGTTCGAGCGGGCGGACGTGCGGTTGGCCTGTGACGGATCAGCCTGTATCCCGAAGCGAACAAGCAGGGAGAGACGGCATGCTGGATTACTTTTCGCTCGAGGGACGCGTGGCGCTGGTCACCGGCGGGTCACGCGGCATAGGCGAGATGATCGCCGAAGGCTTCCTGCGCGCCGGGGCGGCCAAGGTGTACATCACCGCCCGCAAGGCGACGGCCTGCCAGGCGACGGCGGAACGGTTGTCCAGCCTGGGCACGTGCATCGCCCTGGTGGGCGATTGCTCGGGTGCGGCGGGTTCCAAGGCAATGGCCGCGCAATATCTGGAGCACGAGGCAGCGCTGGACATCCTGGTCAACAACGCCGGCGCCGCCTGGGGCGAGTCCTTCGACACGTTCCCCGAGAGCGGCTGGGACAAGGTGATGGACCTGAACGTGAAGACGCCGTTCTTCCTCACACAGGCCTTGCACGGCACCCTGCGCACGAACGCCACCCAGGAGAAGCCGTCCAAGGTGATCAACATCGCGTCCGTGGACGGCATCTCCCTCAACCCGCAGGAGACGTATTCCTACGCGGCGAGCAAGGCCGGGCTGATCCACCTGACCAAGCGCATGGCGCTGCGGCTGATCGAGGACAACATCGTGGTCAACGCGATAGCGCCCGGCGCTTTCGCGTCGGACATGAACAAGCTGGCGCGTGACCATGCTGACGAGGTGTCGAAAGTGATTCCGTCGCGCCGGGTGGGGACGAAGGAGGACATGGCGGGGAGTGCCGTATACCTGGCGTCGCGCGCGGGGGATTACTGTGTCGGGGGGACGCTGGTGGTGGATGGGGGGATTGCGTGGCGCAGGTAGGCAAGGAAGGCCTTCTTTTTTGAAAAAAAGAAGCAAAAAACTTTTGTTCCCTGCGCCGTTTCAGCGCCCCATTCTGTCCGGAAAAAGCGGGCTGCTGCAAATGCGACGGGAAGTAAAAGTTTTTTGGTCCTTTTTTTCAAAAAAGGACTGCTTGCTTCCTTCTACCGCCCGAACGCAGAGCGCAAATCGGACACCAGGTCCGTCTTCTCCCAGGTAAAGAACCCCCCCTCCGCCTCACGCCCGAAATGGCCGTATGCACTCGTCGGCACGTAGATCGGCGCGTTCAGTTTCAGGTGCTCGCGTATGCCGCGCGGCGAAAGGTTCATCAGCTCGCGCAGCGTGCGCTCCAGCTGCGCCTCGTCCACGTCCTGGCCGGTGCCGTGCAGTTCCACGTAGACCGACAGCGGGTGTGCCACGCCGATGGCGTAGCTGATCTGCAGCGTGCAGCGCTGGGCCAGGCCCGCGGCCACCACGTTCTTCGCCAGGTAGCGGGCGGCATAGGCGGCGGAGCGGTCCACCTTGGTGGGGTCCTTGCCGGAGAACGCGCCGCCGCCATGCGGGGCGGCGCCGCCATAGGTGTCGACGATGATCTTGCGCCCGGTCAGCCCGCAATCGCCGTCCGGCCCGCCGATGACGAAGTTGCCGGTGGGGTTGATGTAGAGTTCGTCGTCGGCGCACATCCAGCCATCCGGCAGCGCCTCGGCGATGAGCGGGCGCACGGCGGCGTGGATATCCGGCTGGCTCATCGCCGCCTCGTGCTGGGTGGAGAGCACGACGGAGGTGGCCCCCACCGGCTTGCCGTCGACGTAGCGCAGGGTGACCTGGCTTTTCGCGTCAGGCAGCAGGCCGGCGACACGGCTGTCGCCGGCGTGGCGCAGCTCGTTGATGGTGCGCAGGATGAGGTGCGCGTAGTGGATCGGCGCGGGCATCAGGCTCGGCGTCTCGGTGGTGGCGTAGCCGAACATGATGCCCTGGTCGCCGGCGCCCTCGTCCT
>CAXUOA010000162.1:0-6794 GCA_964252625.1 uncultured Acetobacteraceae bacterium
AGCTACAACCGCGTGAATCCGGCAGACGCGCCGATCATGAGCCTCGCCGTCACCAGCGACACGGTCGCCATCGACCAGGTGGCGGACGCCGCCGACACGCTCCTGCAGCCCAAGCTCAGCCAGATCGACGGCGTCGGCCGCGTCGTCGTTCAAGGCGGCCTGAAGCCGGCGATACGCGTCCAGCTCGATCCCGCGCGCCTGGCCTCCTACGGCCTCTCCCTGGAGGACGTCCGCAGCGCCATCACCACCAGCAACGTCAGCGGCGCCAAGGGCAGCTTCAACGGCCCGCACATCTCCTACGCCGTTGGCACCAACGACCAGCTCGTGACACCGGAAGCCTATCGTGACCTCATCCTGGCCTGGCGCGCCGGCGCCGCGGTGCGCCTGAGCGACGTAGGCACCGTCACCCACGGCGTGGAGAACGACCGCGTAGGCGCCTGGTACAAAGGCCACCCCGCCGTCCTGCTGGACGTGCAGCGCCAGCCCGGCGCCAACATCGTCGAAACCGTCAAGGCCGTGCAGGAAGAACTGCCGGAACTGACGCGCGCCCTGCCCCCCGGCGTGAGGCTGGAAGTCTCGGCCGACCGCACGCAGACCATTCGCGCCTCGGTGGCGGACGTCCAAGGCACGCTGCTCCTCGCCATGGCGCTCGTGGTCGCGGTCATCTACCTGTTCCTGCGCAGCTGGCGCGCCACACTCATCCCCGCCGTGGCCCTGCCGCTCAGCCTCATCGGCACCTTCGGCGTGATGGACTGGCTCGGCTACGGCCTGGACAACCTCTCCCTCATGGCCCTCACGGTGGCCTCCGGCTTCGTCGTCGACGATGCCATCGTCATGATCGAGAACGTGGTCCGCTACATCGAGGATGGCGTGCCCCCCTTGGAGGCCGCCTTCCGCGGCGCCGGCCAGATCGGCTTCACCATCGTCTCGCTCACCGTCTCGTTGATCGCCGTCTTCATCCCGCTGCTGTTCATGGGCGGCGTGGTCGGCCGGCTGTTCAAGGAGTTCTCCGTCACCCTGTCGGTGGCCGTCGCCGTCTCTGCCGTCATCTCGCTCACGCTCACGCCGATGATGTGCGGCCGGCTGCTGCGGCCCCACAAACCCGGCGCCGGCAGCCGGTCCGACCGCTTCTTCGGCGGCCTGCTGGAGCGCTACCGGCGCAGCCTGGTCATCAGCCTGCGCCACCAGAAGCTCGTACTCGGCATCGCCGTGCTGACACTCGCCGGCACCCTCCTGCTCTACATGGTGGTGCCGAAAGGCTTCCTGCCGCGGCAGGACACCGGCGCCATCGTCGCCACCACGCAAGCCGCCCAGAACGTCTCCATCCCCGCCATGGCCAAGCTGCAACTGCGCGCCGCCGACATCGTGCAGCGCGACCCCGCCGTCGACAGCGTGGCCTCCCTGATCGGCGCCGGCAGCGTGAACCCCACCCCCAATGTCGGCCGCCTCTCCATCACGCTAAAGCCGCGCCGCCAGCGCGACGCCATGGCCGTAGTCATCCCCCGCCTGCAAGCGGCGCTGGCCGGCATGACGGGCCTGACCACCTACATGCAGCCGGTGCAGGACATCCAGATCGGCGCCCGGATCAGCCGCACTCAATACCAGTACACGCTGACGGACACGGATGCCGCCGAGTTGGCCCTATGGACCCCGCGCCTGATTGACCGCCTGTCGCACGCCCCAGACCTGGATCACGTCACCAGCGACCAGCAGGACGACGGTTTCGCCACAGAGATCATTGTCGACCGCGACCGCGCCACCCGCCTCGGCGTCACTATGCAGGCGATCGAGGACGTACTCTACGACGCCTTCGGCCAGCGCCAGGTCAGCACTATCTACCAGCAATCCAACCAGTACCGCGTGGTGCTGTCCGCCGACCCGGACTGGGTCGCCAACCCGGAATCACTGGAGAAACTCCGCGTGCCGGGCACCGTCGCCAGCTTCGGCGCCAATGGCGCCGCCCAGGTGGCCACCACCACGGTGGCCACCACCAACACCGTCAGCCAGGTGCCGCTGATGGCGATCGCCCACCTGGTCCGCCGCACGGCACCTTTGGTGATCACCCACCAGTCCCAGTTCCCCTCCGTCACGCTGAGCTTCGACGTGCGCGCCGGCGCGTCGCTCGGCCGCGCGGTCGCCGAAGTGCAGCAGGCCCAAACCGACATCGGCCTGCCCGCCAGCATCATCGGCGCCTATTCCGGCGATGCCGCCGAGTTCCAGCGCAGCCTGGCCGCCGAACCCTGGCTGATCCTGGCGGCCGTGGCGGTGATCTACATCGTGCTCGGCGTGCTCTACGAGAGCTTCATCCACCCGATCACCATCCTGTCCACCCTGCCGTCCGCCGGCATCGGCGCGCTGTTGGCGCTGATGTTTACAGGGTCCGATCTATCCGTGGTGGCGCTGGTCGGCATCGTCCTGCTGATGGGCATCGTGAAGAAGAACGGCATCCTGGTGGTGGATTTTGCACTGGAAGCCGAGCGCACGCGCGGCATCTCGCCCGAGGAGGCGGCCGTGGAAGCCTGCGTGCTGCGCTTCCGCCCTATCATGATGACGACGGCGGCGGCCTTGCTGGGCGCGCTGCCGCTGGTTCTGGACCATGGGACAGGGAGTGAGTTGCGGCGGCCGCTGGGCGTGGCGATCGTGGGCGGGCTGCTGTTGAGCCAGGTGCTGACGTTATACACGACGCCGGCGATCTACGTGGCGTTCGAGCGCGCGCGGCGGCGGGTGGCGGTGGAGCGCGTTTTGGTGGTGGCGGAGTGAAGACAGCAAGCAAGGCCTTCTTTTTTGAAAAAAAGAAGCAAAAAACTTTTGGTCCGCGGTCGCGCGCGGGGGGACAAAGGCATGGCCGGGATGAACGAACGGACTTGCCGATGGCAATCGCTCGATCGCCGGCGTTTTCCACGTGAGAACAATAACGCATTTGGCGTTGGCGACAGCTGCAGTCGTGTTTCTGATTTCCGGCTTCGCCTATGGATTCTCCGATGCAAACTTCCGTGTCGCTCTTTTTCTGCAAATAGCGACAAGCATATTGAGCTTTTCCGATCGGCGGGCGGAAAGCCGGATCGCACATCCGTGGTTCAAACGAGGTTCGACCCGTATTGCCCTTCTCTGCGTTTTACCATTTGCGCTATGTACGGCTGTTTTCGGCATCTCGGTCACCAGCGGCATTGCCTTGTGGCTGCTGATTGTCTTTTCCAATCTCCAAAGCGTTTTACGACCCCGGCCGCGAAGCAAGCCGGACCGGATCACAGAACTCTCCTACGCAGAAAAACGGAACGGTGTTCAGAAATGATCACGCCGGCCGAACCGTGCACCACGGCGCAATCACGAGACGACACCTGCCTGTTACACGCAGTGCGAGCCCATCCCTGCAGACACGCACGCCCAACCCAAACCCGCGACAGCGGAGTCAAAAGTTTTTTGCTTCTTTTTTTCAAAAAAGAAGGCCTTGCTTTCTTCCCTGACTGCACAACCCGATGAACTTTTCCACTCTCTTCATCCTGCGCCCCGTCGCGACAATTCTCTTGTCGCTGGGCCTGCTCATCGGCGGCGTGGTCGCCTACCAGTTCCTACCCGTAGCCGCGCTGCCCAACGTCGACGTCCCCGCCATCGTCGTGTTCGCCTCGCGCCCGGGGGCGGACCCCGCCACCATGGCCAATTCCATCGCCGCCCCGCTGGAACGCCGCATTGGCGAGATAGGCGGCGTGTCGGATTTGTTCTCCACCAGCTCCGTCGGCAACGCCAACGTCATCGTGCTGTTCAACCTCGATCGCAGCACCGATGACGGGGCCCGCAGCGTGCAGTCCGCGCTGAACGCCGCGCAGACGGATTTGCCGAGCGGGCTTCCTGTCCGGCCGACCTACAAGAAATTCAACCCGGCCGACCTGGCGATCATGACCATCGCGCTGTCGTCCGACCAGCTCAACGTCGGCCAGATCTACGAGGCCGCCGACACCGTCTTGCAGCAGCGCTTCAGCCAGATCGAGGGTGTCAGCCGCGTGCAGATCGATGGCGGGCAGACGCCGGCGATACGCGTGCAGCTCGATCCCGGTGCGCTGCGCGCGGCCGGCATCTCGGCGGATGACGTGCGCCAGGCGATCGTCAACGCCAACGTGCTGGAGCCCACCGGCAGTTTCCAAGGGGCGCACCGCGCGGAGCAGATCACCATAAACGGCCAGATCAACCGTGCGGCGGCGTATGGCCGCCTGGTGCTGAAGGCCAGCAACGGCGCGGTGCTGCGTCTGTCGGACGTGGCACGCGTGACCGACAGCGTCAGCAACGTGCGCCTTGCCGCCTGGAACGGCCACAAGCCGGCGATATTGCTGCGCATCTACAAGATACCCGGCGCCAACGTGATCGACACGGTGGACCGTGTGCGCGCGCTGCTGCCGCAGGTGGCGCGCTGGATCTCGCCGGACATCAGGATCACCGTGCTGGACGACCGCACGCAGACCATACGCGCCAGCACGAACGACGTGAAGATCACCCTGCTGATCACCGGCGCGCTGGTGCTCGTCACCGTGTTCATCTTCCTGCGCCGTGTCGCGGCCACGGTCGCAGCCGCCGTCACCGTGCCGTTATCCCTCGCCGCCACTGCGATCGGCATGTGGGCGTTCGGCTTCTCGCTCAACAACTACTCGCTGATGGCGATCACCATCTCGGTCGGCTTCGTGGTGGACGACGCCATCGTCATGATCGAGAACATCGCCCGCCTGCGCGAGCAGGGCATGACGCGCCTGGAGGCGGCAATCGTCGGCGCGCGCCAGATCGGCTTCACCGTAGTCTCCATCACGCTCTCTCTCGTCGCGGTGTTCATCCCGCTGCTCTTCATGGGCGGCCTGCTCGGCCGCATCCTGCACGAATTCGCCTGGACGCTGACCATCGCCATCGTGTTCTCCGCCATCGTCTCCCTCACGCTCACGCCAATGGTGTGCGGCCGCCTGGTGGACCACGAACCGTCCGGCTGGCTCGCCCGCGTCGACCAATGGTTCGAGCGCGGCTTCCAGTCCATCACACGCCGCTACATGGTGGGCTGCGACTGGAGCCTGCGCCACCGCTGGACGATGCTGTTCGTCACCGCGCTCACCATCGTCATGACGTTCTACCTGTACGGGGCGGTGCCGAAGAACTTCGTGGCCGACCAGGACACCGGCTTGCTGCGCGGCACCACCGAAGGCCCGGCCAGCGCATCGTTCGAGCAGATGGTCACCGAGCAGCAGCGTGTGGTCGACGTCATCCTGCGTGATCCGGCGGTGGCCGCGGTCGGCTCCACCGTGGGCGTCGCCAACGGCTTCGACCTGGCAAACCAGGGCACATTGCTGATCTCCCTTAAACCGCGCTCGGAAGGCCGCCCAAAAGCCAAACTCGTCATCGAGCGTCTGCGTAAACTGCTGGACCCCATCGCCAGCCTGCACACCGTCCTGTTCGCGCCAGGCGATTTCGGCGGCGGCAACAAGCAGGGTGCGGGCGGCCAGTTCAGTTTCGACGTGCTGGGCGACAACCTCGAAGAACTCGGACTCTGGGAAAGCAAGATCGAAACCCGCCTGCAGCACGAACCCGGTTTCCTCGACGTCACCTCCGACCAGGACTCCAACTCGCCGCAGGTCACCGTTACCGTCGATCGCCAGGCCGCCTCACGCCTGCAGGTCTCCGCCGCCGCCATCGACACGGCACTCGGCAACGCCTATGCGCAGCGCCCGATCTCCACCATCTACAGCCAGCGCAACCAGTACAGCGTCATCCTCGAGACCCTGCCCTGGCTGCAGCGCGACCCGCACTTCCTCGACCACGTCTATGTTGGCGCAAACACCGGCCTGCCCGTGCCGCTCGGCGCCGTGGCCCACATCACCTACGGCATCGCCCCTTTGAACGTGGTACACGACTCCCAGCGCGTCGCCGGCGAGATCAGCTACAACCTGAAACCCACGCTCGCCATGGGCGACGCGGTGAACCGCGCAAAAGCCATAGTCGCCGAGATGTCGCCGCCGCCTTCGGTGCACATCTCGTTCGAAGGCGACGCGAAACTCTTCCTGCAATCGCTCGCAACCGAACCCGCCCTGATCGGCGCAGCGTTGCTGTCGATCTACATCGTGCTCGGCGTACTCTATGAAAGCCTGATCCACCCGATAACAATCATGTCCACCCTGCCGTCCGCCGGCCTGGGCGCGCTGCTCGGCATACTCGTCAGCGGCACGGAATTCGGCGTGCTCAGCGTCATCGGCATCGTCCTGCTGATGGGCATCGTCAAGAAGAACGCGATCATGCTGGTCGATTTCGCGCTCGACGCACAACGCGAGCGCGGCATGACTCCGGAAGCCGCCATACGCGAAGCCTGCGTGGAACGTTTCCGTCCCATCATCATGACGACCCTGACCGCGTTATGCGGCGCGCTGCCCCTGGCGCTGGCGTTCGGCACTGGCAGCGAGCTGCGCCGGCCGCTTGGCATCGCCATCGTGGGAGGACTGATTGTCAGCCAGGCGCTGACGCTGTTCACCACGCCGGTGATCTACTTGTTGCTGGAGCGGCGCGCGCGCGGGGTGCGGCGCAGGATCGTGCATGGGATCGTGGCGGCGCCGGCGGAGTAAGGAAGGAAGGCCTTCTTTTTTGACAAAAAGAAGCAAAAAACTTTTACTACCCGCGCCTTCACCACGGCCGCGCTGGTTCTGCCAACACACACGCCTGCAGAATCAAACACCGCCTTCGTGCAGGCGGAAAGACAAAAGTTTTTTGCTTCTTTTTTTCAAAAAAGAAGGCCTTGCTTGCCTTGCCTACGCCGGCGCCCGAGGCCCCACCTC
>CAXUOA010000163.1:0-6754 GCA_964252625.1 uncultured Acetobacteraceae bacterium
AAGGCAAGGAAGGCCTTCTTTTTTGAAAAAAAGAAGCAAAAAACTTTTGCTCCTGTCGCATTTGCATCAACCGCGTATTTCCCGATGCGCTGAAGCCTCTGCGGCGTCGTGGGGACAAAAAGAAGACCTTCCTTGCTTGTCTAGATGTGTATGGCGCGTCCCTCAACGGCGAGCGCCGCTTCCTTCACCGCCTCGCTCAGGGAAGGATGCGCGTGGCAGATACGGCCCACGTCTTCGGAGGATGCGCCGAACTCCATGGCGGTGGCGATCTCGGCCACGAGCGTGCCGGCGTCGGGGCCGATGATGTGGGCGCCCAGGATGCGGTCGGTGGTCTTGTCGGCAAGGATTTTCACGAAGCCGTCGGTGGCGCCCATGGCGCGGGCGCGGCCGTTTGCGGTGAAGGGGAAGCGGCCGGTGTTGTAGGATATGCCGTCTTTCTTCAGCATTTCTTCGGTGGCGCCTATGCTGGCGACTTCCGGCCAGGTGTAGACCACGCCGGGGATGACACCGTAGTTCACGTGGCCGGCCTGGCCGGCGATTAGTTCGGCGATTGCCATGCCTTCTTCTTCCGCTTTGTGGGCAAGCATGGGGCCGGTGATGACATCGCCTATGGCGTAAATGCCATCGACGTTCGTTCGGTAGTGCGGATCGATTTTTACAAAGCCGCGCTCGTCCAGGGCTACGCCGGCTTCCTGCAGGCCGAGGTTGGCGGTGTACGGGCGGCGGCCGATGGAGACCAGAACCACGTCGGCTTGTAGGGTTTCCGGGGCGCCGCCTTTGGCGGGTTCGACCGTTAGTTCCACGCCGGAGCCGGTTGTTTTTGCGGCGGTGACTTTGGTGCTGAGCTTGAATTTCAGGCCTTGCTTGGCGAGCACGCGTTCGAAGGTCTTGCCGATTTCGCCGTCCATGCCCGGGACGAGTTTGTCGAGGTATTCGACGACGGTGACTTCGGCGCCGAGGCGGTGCCAGACGGAGCCGAGTTCCAGGCCTATGTAGCCGCCGCCTATTACGACCAGGTGTTTTGGCACGGCGTCGAGTTCCAGCGCGCCGGTAGAGGTGACGATGCGTTTCTCGTCGACGGTGACGCCGGGGAGCGGGATGCTTTCGCTGCCGGTGGCGATGACGATGTGTTTTGCGGCATAGGTTTTGCCGTCTACTTCGAGTTGGCCGGGGGCGGTGAGGCGAGCTTGGCCTTTAAGCCAGGTGACCTTGTTTTTCTTGAAAAGGAATTCGACGCCTTTGACGTTCGCGCTGACGACTTCGCCTTTGCGCGCCTGCATGCGCGCGAGGTCAAGCGTGACGCCGCTGACGTTTATGCCGTGGTCCTTGAAGGAGCCTTGCACCTCGTGGAAATTTTCCGAGGATTGCAGGAGGGCTTTGCTGGGGATGCAGCCGATGTTGAGGCAGGTGCCGCCGAGCGTTGCGCGCATTTCTACACAGGCGGTGCGCAGGCCGAGCTGGGCAGCGCGTATGGCGGCCACGTAGCCGCCCGGGCCGCCGCCGATGACGATGACGTCGTAGGTCTCGCTGGCGGGGGCTACGGTCTTCGCGGCAGGTGTTTCGGCGGCGGCAAGGGATGGTGAGGCTTGCACGGGGGCGGGTGGCGCCTCGGTTGTGCTTTGCGCGGCCTGTGCCTGGGCTTTGGGCATGGCTCCGCTCTCCTCGATCGTGCTGAGCTGGTCGCCTACCGCGACCTCCGTGCCCTCGGCAGCCTGGTGCGCGCCGAGCGTGCCTGCACCGGGTGCGTTCACTTCGACAGTGACCTTGTCGGTTTCGAGTTCGACGACGGGCTCGTCGGCTTTGACGGTGTCACCCGGCTGCTTGATCCAGCGTGCGACAGTCGCTGTGGTGACGCTTTCGCCCAGCGTGGGGACAATGAGGTTGTGTGGCATGCTAGTCCCGAAATGTGCGCTAAGGCTTTGGCGTCTCAGCTAAGTGGTTTTGTAGATGCTAACGCGAACACGACTTTCCAGACGTGACAGACGGCGATGGGCGTGTTGGCGAGGCGGGAGGGAGAATATCGCAGCCCTGGCAATTCAAGCCACGCCTTGAGTGCGTCAGCGGCCAGATGTGACCCGAAGCTCGCTATGATCCTGCAACCTGACAGGAGGCCGTCAGCGCCGATGGTGCATTGTACAGCGGCTACCGCCTCCTCGTGAGTCTTCAACATCTGGGGCGGGTAAATTGCGAATGGGTGGCCAGGCGGCTTTGCCAATAGGCTCTCGGATAGTGCTCCATCCGGCGGCCTGCACCGTTGCTTGCCGCGGCAACGATACCGTCGACTCTGCCGTCTACTGCAGCCAATTCCTGCGGAACCGCAGCCGGCGTTTGCGCGTGCGATTGCAGGCAGATCGGCAAGCTCAGCCCGAAGACGACAGCAGAGTATTTCATGACGGCGGTCCGTAGGACGTATGTGTGCAGTTTTCGCCTAAAGCCCCAGCAGCAGCCGGCGTGGATCCTCGATCCCTTCCTTTACCCGCACCAGGAAACTCACTGCTTCCTTGCCGTCGATGATGCGGTGGTCATACGACAGCGCCAGATACATCATCGGCCGTATCTCGACCTTTCCGGCCACCGCTATCGGCCGGTCCTGTATCTTGTGCATGCCGAGGATCGCCGATTGCGGCGGGTTCAGGATCGGCGTGCTCATCAACGAGCCGTAGGTGCCGCCGTTGGTGATGGAGAACGTGCCGCCTGTCAGCTCGTCCAGTTTCAACTGGCCGTCGCGTGCGCGGCGGCCCATGCCGGCGATGGCACCTTCGATCTGCGCGAAGTTCATGTCCTGCGCATCGCGCAGCACGGGGACGACCAGGCCGTTCGCGCCGCCGACGGCGATGCCCATGTTGACGTAGTTCTTGTAGACGATGTCCTCGCCGTCGATCTCCGCGTTCACCGCCGGATATTCGTGCAGGCCGGCCACGCAGGCGCGCACGAAGAAGCTCATGAAGCCGAGGCGGACGCCGGCGTTCTTCTTCTCGAACGCGTCCTTATACTCGCTGCGCAGCGCCATCACTGCGCTCATGTCCACCTCGTTGAAGGTGGTCAGCATGGCGGCGGTGTTCTGCGCTTCCTTCAGGCGCTGCGCGATGGTGCGGCGCAGGCGGGTCATGCGCACGCGCTCCTCGCGCGCATCCGGCGCACGCGCTGGCTTGGCTGCCGGCGCAGGGGCCGCGGCTGGCACAGCGGCAGGGCGGTCCAGAAAGGCCAGCACGTCGCCCTTGGTGATGCGGCCGTCCTTGCCGGAACCCTCGCCCAGCGTGGCGGACGTGATGTGACGTTCCTGCATCATCTTGGCGGCCGCCGGTAGCGGCGCATGGCCGGCCTTGTCGGCAAGCACGTCGGATGGCGGGGGCGCGGGCCGCGAGACCGGGCCCGATGTCTGCGGCGGCGCGTGCACGCCGGCGCTCGTCTGCTGCGGGTCCAGCGTCACGGGTGCGGGGTCGGGTCTTGCAGCCCGCGTGGGTGCCGGCGCGGGTTCTGCGGCGGCGGCCGGCACCGGTTTTGCGACAGGTGCGGGCACGGCCGCGCCAGCTTTACCGGAGGCGATCGAACCGATCACCGTGCCCACCTCCACCTCTTCCCCCTCGGCCACGGCAGGCTGTTCCATCACGCCTGCGACGCTGGCGTTCACCTCGACCGTCACCTTGTCGGTCTCCAGCTCCACCACCGGCTCGTCGGCCGCCACCGCCTCGCCCGCTTTTTTCAGCCAGCGCGCCACGGTCGCGGTGGTGACGCTCTCGCCAAGCGTCGGGACGAGGATGTCCGTCATTGCGTCTTCTCCTTCAGGCCGAGCGCTTCCTGGACAAGCGCCGCCTGCTCCGCCGCATGGGTTTTCGCCAGCCCGGTGGCCGGGCTGGCTGCGGCCACGCGTCCCACGTATTCCGGGCGCTTTGCCTTGTGCCGCAAGGCGCCCAGCACGCGTTCGAGGCGGCGGTCGACAAAGCTCCAGGCGCCCATGTTCTCCGGCTCCTCCTGGCACCAAACCACGTGCTGCGCGCGGGCGTAAGGCTTCAGCGTGAAGGCCAACGTCTTCTCCGGGAACGGATAGATCTGTTCCAGGCGCAGGATCGCCACGTCCCGCAGGCCGCGGTCCCGGCGTTCCGCCAACAGGTCGTAATAGACCTTGCCGGAGCAGATCACCACGCGCCGCACCTCGGAAGCGGGGGCCAGCTGGTCCACCTCGCCGATCACCGTGCGGAACCGGCTGTCGCCCGTCATCTCGGAGACCGGCGAGACGGCGAGCTTGGCGCGCAAGAGCGATTTCGGCGTCATGATGACGAGCGGCTTGCGGAAGTTCCGCTTCACCTGGCGGCGCAGGGCGTGGAAGTAGTTGGCCGGCGTGGTGATGTTGGCCACCGTCATGTTCCGCTCGGCGCAGAGCTGCAAATAGCGCTCCAGGCGGGCCGACGAGTGTTCCGGACCCTGTCCCTCATGCCCGTGCGGCAGCAGCAGCGTGAGACCGCTCATGCGCAGCCATTTCGTCTCGCCGCTGGCCAGGAACTGGTCGATGATCACCTGCGCCCCGTTGGCGAAATCGCCGAACTGGGCTTCCCACAGCACCAGCGTCCACGGGTCGGCCAGCGAGTAGCCGTATTCGAAGCCCAGCACGCCCGCTTCGGACAACAGCGAGTTGAACACCTCGAAGCGCGCCTGCTTCGGCCGCACGTTATTCAGCGGCACGTATTCGTTCTGGTTCGTCTGGTCGATCAGCACGGCGTGGCGCTGGCTGAAAGTGCCGCGCTGGCAGTCCTCGCCGGACAGCCGCACGTGGTGGCCTTCCTGCAGAAGCGTGCCGAAAGCGAGTGCCTCCGCCGTGGCCCAGTCCACGCCCTCGCCGCTCTCCACCATCTGCCGCTTGGCTTCCAGCTGGCGGGCGATCTTGGGGTTCAGGTCGAAGGTCTGTGGCACCGTGGCGAGCGCCAGGCCCACTTCGCGCAGGCTTGCGGCGTCGGCGGCGGTCGCCTGCTCGGTTTCGTCCTGCGCCTCGTCCGTCTTCAGGCCGCGCCACTTGCCTTCCAGCCAGTCCGCCTTGTTGACGCGGTAGCCCTGTGCGGCCTCGTGCGCCTGGTCGTAGCGGGCGAACAGCCCGTCCCACATCGCCTGCGCATCGGCCGCGGTTGCCACACCTTCGGCGGCCAGACGCTGCGCATACAGCTCGCGTGTGGTCGGACGCGCCTTGATGGCGCGATACATGATCGGCTGGGTAAAAGCGGGCTCGTCGTTCTCGTTATGGCCGTGGCGGCGGTAGCAGACGATGTCCAGCACGAAATCGGTGGCGAATTGCTGGCGGAACTCGGCGGCCATGCGGGAGGCGAACACCACGGCTTCCGGCTCGTCGCCGTTGACGTGCAGGATCGGCACCTGAATGGATTTTGCTATATCCGTGCAGTAAAGTCCGGAATAGGCGTGCGCCGGCACGGTGGTGAAACCGATCTGGTTGTTCACCACCACGTGGATCGTGCCGCCGGTGCGGTAGCCGATGAGTTGGCTCATCGCCAGCGTCTCGTAGACCAGGCCCTGGCCGGCGAAAGCCGCGTCGCCGTGCAGCAAAATGCCCATCACGCTGCGGCGCGTGGTGATGTCGCCCGCCATGTCTTGGCGCGCGCGCACCTTGCCGACAACGACGGGGTCGACGGCTTCCAGATGCGACGGGTTCGGCTGCAGCGAGATGTGCACCATGCGGCCGGCGATCTCGACGTCGGTGGATGTGCCGAGATGGTATTTCACGTCGCCGGAACCCTGCACGTCGTCGGGCTTGAAGCTGGCGCCGGCGAATTCGCTGAACAGGGCGGTGAGCGGCTTCTTGACGATGTTGACCAACGTGTTCAGACGGCCGCGATGCGGCATGCCGATGACGATCTCGCTGGTGCCGTTGGCGACCACGCTCTCGATCATCGCGTGCAGGGCGGGGATCGTCACCTCGCCGCCCTCCAGCCCGAAGCGCTTGGTGCCGACATAGCGCTTCTGGCAGAACGCCTCGAACCCCTCGGCATCCGTGAGCTGGCTCAGGATGCGGCACTTGGCTGGCGCATCGAACGCGCCGAGCCAGGGGGCGCCCTCGATGCGGCGCTGTATCCAGGCCTTCTGCTCGGGGTCCTGGATGTGCATGAACTCCACGCCGACCGGCCCGCAATAGCTGGCGCGCAGGATGGCCATGATCTCGCGCAGGGTGGCGCTCTCGCGGCCGAGCACGCGGTCGATGAAGATCGGACGGTCCCAGTCGGCCTCGGTGAAGCCGTAGGTGCGCGGGTCCAGCTCTGGGTGGCTTTTCGGCACCTGCAGGCCCAGCGGATCGAGCTTAGCTTCCAGGTGGCCGCGCACGCGATAGACGCGGATCATCATCAGCGCGCGTATGCTGTCCAACGTAGCGGCGCGCACGGCGCGCTCGTCGCCCAGCCGGCGCTCCGGCGTGGCGGCCGGCGCCTCGTCGAAACCGGAGGGCCGCGGCGCCCAGGACGCGCCGGTGGCGTCGGTGAGCACGGAACGCGCTTCGTCGTTCAAGGAGCCGAACAGCTCGGCGAAGCTGGCATCGACGGAGTGCGGGGCGGCAACCCAGCGGGCGTAGAGGTCGGCAATGAAGGCGGCATTGCCGCCGTTAAGGGCGGTTACGAGTGTGTCCACGCCGGGCATCGGCCGTGTTCTCCTGTCAGACTTCGCGCGTGCGATCTTCTACGTCGCGTATGGCTAAAATAGGGTCACGGTGGCGCGCTGGGGTGGGTGGCTGGGGTGTGTTGTGGGGATGGCGATGGAAGGC
>CAXUOA010000164.1:0-6707 GCA_964252625.1 uncultured Acetobacteraceae bacterium
GCGTGGAAGCTTTCGTCAACGACGGCCTGATGGCGCTGTTCTTCCTGCTCGCCGGCCTGGAGATCCGGCGCGAGATGACGCATGGCCGCCTGGCCAGCCTGCGCGGCATGGCGGCACCCGGCATCGCGGCGCTCGGCGGCATGGCGGTGCCGGCCGCCATCTACCTGGCGCTGAACCACAACGCCGCCAGCGCGCGCGGCTGGGCGGTGCCTGTCGCCACCGACATCGCGTTCTCGCTCGCCGTACTGCGCCTGCTGGGCGAGCGCGCCGGCCGCTCCGTGCGCGTGTTCCTGACCGCGCTCGCCATCCTGGACGATCTCGGCGCCATCGGCGTGATCGCGCTGTTCTACAGCCACGGCCTGGCCTGGCCGGTGCTGGGCGCCGCCGCCTTGCTCTGCGCGGCCCTGCTGGCACTCCGGCGCGGCGGCGTGGAGCGCCTGTGGCCCTATCTCGCCGGCGGCGCCGCACTCTGGCTCCTCGTCTACAACAGCGGCGTGCACGCCACGCTCGCCGGCGTGGCACTCGCCTTCTTGCTGCCCCGGCCAGCCGCCGCCCGGCTGGAACACGGCTTGGGCGGCCTGGTCGGCTACGTCGTCCTGCCGCTGTTCGGCCTGGCAAACGCCGGCCTCGCCTTTGCCGCCCTCAAGCCGGGCCTTCTGCTCACGCCCGCGCCGCTGGGCGTGTTCCTGGGCCTGTGCGTGGGCAAGCAGGCCGGCGTGTTCGGCGCCACCATGCTCGGCCGCCGGGCGGGGATACTGACGCTGCCGCCCAACATGGGCGTGGCCCAGCTCTACGGCGCCTCCCTGCTGTGCGGCATCGGTTTCACCATGAGCCTGTTCATCGGGGATCTGGCGTTCCGCGGCACCGCCCTGCATGAGGGCGTGAAGCTGGCGGTGTTCTGCGGGTCGGTGGTGTCGGCCGTGCTGGGCGCGCTGGTTCTCAGGCGGCGGTAGGGATTCCGACCCGCTTTTATACCAAACGGTCTTGCGGCTGACGCACAGAAAGCAAGCAGTCCTTTTTTGAAAAAAAGGACCAAAAAACTTTTGCTTCCCGTCGCATCTGCAGCAGCCTGGTGCCTCCGGATCGATCGGGGCATCTGAACCTGCGCGGGAAGCAAAAAATTCTGCTTCCCGCACTCGTAGCTCGGGAGAACCCGGACGCTGCAGATGTGGGGGGGATGGCGGTTTTCCAAAAAGGATGCTTGCTGTCACCTGTCACTGAATGTGGAACGAACATGATGATGGGACATCGTTGGACGGCGGTGGTGACGCTGTTGGCGCTGCTGGCGTATTTCTGGATGAGCCTGCAGGTGGGGCGTGCGCGCGGCAAGTCCGGCATACACCCGCCCGCCATGACCGGCGATGCGCTTCTGGAGCGCGCCATCCGGGTGCAGTCGAACACTCTGGAGTGGCTGCCGATCTTCCTCGTGAGCCTCTGGCTTTTCGCGATCTACTGGAACGAGCTGGCCGCCGCCGGCCTGGGTGTCGTCTGGATCGTCGGGCGGCTGCTCTATGCCACCGGCTACATGGCCGACGCTGCCAAGCGCAGCACGGGCTTCCTGATCCAGTTCCTTGCCTGTGCAATCCTGCTGCTTGGGGCGCTCGGCAGGATCGTGTTCAGCCTGGCAACCGGCGGGGCCTGAAGAAAGGCTTGTTTACAGAGTAAGCAAAAGACTCCGCCCCACGCCATACCAGCCGCCCCGGCGTGTCCGGATACATGCTGACAGCGCAAAACCGGTGGCAGGCATCGCTGCCCAGGACAAATCAAGGCGTCCCCCCAGCGACAGGAAGCAAAAGTTTTTTGCTTCTTTTTTTCAAAAAAGAAGGCCTTTTTTGCTTCCAATCCCAACCCAAAGACCGTCCTAGACCTGAACCGAAGGACTCCCAGCCCGAGCCGCAGCGATGCGCTCCTCGGCACGCGCGATCATCGAGCGCCCGATGAACGCCCGCCGCAGCGGCTTCAGCGCGAACAGCGCGAGCACGGCCGCCAGCAGGTTCACGCCGGACGCCGCGTAGAGCACGGCCAGCCAGCTTCCGGTCGCCTCGCGCAACAGGCTGGCGAGCGGCACCAGCAGGGCTGCGGTGCCCTTTGCGGTGTAGAGCAGGCCGTAGTTGGTGGCTGCGAACTTGCGGCCGAACGTGTCGCCGCAGGTGGCGGGAACAGCGAGTAGATCTCGCCCCAGGCAAAGAACACCACGCCGGTCAGCACCACGAACGCCACCGGATTGGCCGCCTGCCAGATCAGGACGAGGATGCCGAGGCCTTCCAGCAGGAACGCGATGAACATGGTGTTTTCCCGGCCGATATGGTCCGACACCCAGCCGAAGAACGGGCGGGTGAGGCCGTTCAGCACGCGGTCGATCGCCAGGGCGAATGTCAGCGCCGGCATTGTCAGGAACAGCAGCGTCACCGGGGTTTTCGCCACGCCGAAATCGGTGGCGATCACGGAGAGCTGTGCCGTGGCCATCAACCCGCCGGCACCCACGAGCACGAACATCAGGTCCATCAGCCAGAACACCGGCTCGCGCGCCACTTCGCCGGGCGTGTAGTCGCGCGTGACGTCATGCAGGCGGGACGGGCGGACCGCGCTCATGCCGCTCGAGGACAGCGGCGTGGTGCGCGACCTGTCCGACCCGGGCGGGGGCTGCAGCAGTTGCACGGCGATCACCACCACGATGCCCTGCAGCAGGCCGAAGAACAGGAACGTGTGCTGGTAGCCGCGGCCGGCGATCATGGTGGAGATCGGCACCAGCGTGATGGCGGAGCCGGCGCCGAAGCCGGCCGCGGTCAGGCCGGCGGCCAGGCCCCGCTTGTCGGGAAACCACTTGATCGCGTTGCCGACGGTGGCGCCGTAGATGAAGCCGGAGCCGATGCCGCCGATGGCGGAGCCGACATAGAGCAGGGTGAGCGAGGTGGCGGCGCTGTCCAAGACCCAGGACGCACCGATCAGCACGCCGCCGGCGCACACGGTCAGTTTGGGTCCGATGCGATCGATCACGTAGCCTTCGAGCGGCAGCAGCCAGGTCTCGCACAGCACGAACACGGTAAACGCCACCTGGATGGCGGCGCGGCTCCAGCCGGTGGCCTGGCCGATCGGCAGAACGAACAGCGTCCAGCCATATTGCAGGTTGGCGATCATCACCATGCACAGGATGCCGATGATCAACTGGCCCCAGCGTGATCTCAGCGCGGCCATGATCGTCTAGGCCCCGCTTGCGCCGCCGTGACGCATGGCGGCGCGCTGGCGGACCAGTGCCAGCATGGCCTGGCTCATCGGGGCCGCCACGTCCACCCAGCCAGCCATCTCGACCACGGCGCCGAGTATCGCCTCGATCTCCAGCGGGCGGCCCGCCTCCAGATCCTGCAGCATGGATGTCTTGTGGCGGCCCACTTCCGCCGCACCGTCGATGCGCTTCTCCACGTCGATGGCGAACTTGATGCCCAGCGCCTCGGCCACCGCCTGGCCTTCCCCCATCATCGCGCGCGCCACCGCCCGGCTGCCCGGGTCGGCGGTGATCACGTCCAGCGTGGCCGTGGTCAGGGCGCTGATCGGGTTGAACGCCATGTTGCCCCAGAGCTTGACCCACAGCTCGTCGCGTATGCGCGGCCGGACCGGGGCTTTCAGGCCGGCGGCGATCAGCAGGGCGGACAGCGTGTTGGCACGTTCCGAGCGCGTGCCGTCCGGCTCGCCCAGGCTGAAGCGGTCACCGTAGCTGTGGTGGATCACGCCGGGCGAATGGATGGTGGCGGCGGGATAGACGATGGAGCCCAGGCACTGCGCCGGCGGCAGCGCCTCGGACAAGGCGCCGGTCGGGTCCACGGAGACGATCCTGCGGCCGCCGAAAGGGGCGGGCAGACCGTGGCTGTACCACCACGGCACCCCGTTGATCGCGGTCACGATCGTGGTGTGGGGTCCCACCAAGGGTGCCAGCTGCGGCAGGGCCGGCTCCACCGAGTGCGCCTTCAGCGTCAGGATCAGGTAGTCCTGCGGGCCGATCGCGTCGCCATGCGGCACCGCGTTGGGGCGCGTCACCACCCGCTCGCCACCGGAATGCAGCACCAGCCCGTCCTGCTGCACCGCCGCCAGGTGCGCGCCGCGCGCCACCAGGGAGACCGGGGTGCCGGCCGCCTCCAGCCGGGCCACCAGCAAGCCGCCGATGGCGCCTGCGCCGAAGACGCAGATGCTGGGCATCAGGCGGCGTCTTGCGGTGTCAGGCCCAGTTTGACGGCGAGGCCGATGCGCTGGATCTTGCCGGTGGCGCCCTTCGGGATGTCGTCCATCACCAGCACCCGGCGCGGCACCTTATAGGCCGCCAGGCGGGCCGAGGCGAATTCCCGTATCTCCGCCTCGGTGGCCGTCATCTCCGGGCGCAGCACCACGGCCACGCCCACTTCCTCGCCTAGCTTGTCGTGCGGGATGCCGAAGGTGCAGGCCTGGGCGATGGCCGGGTGGTCCAGCAGCACCACGTCCACTTCCAGCGGGCTGATCTTCTCGCCGCCGCGGTTGATCTGCTCCTTCAGCCGGCCGGTCAGGAACAGGTAGCCCTCCTCGTCGAGGCGGCCCTGGTCGCCGGTGCGGAACCAGCCTTCGGTGAACGCCTTCGCATTGGCGGCCGGGTTGCTGTCGTAGCCTAGCGTCACGTTGGGGCCGCGTATCACCACCTCGCCCACCTCGCCCTGCGGCAGGATGATGTTGTCGTCATCCATGATGGCGATCTCGGGTCCGGCGGCCACGCCCACCGCACCCGGCTTGCGCGCGCGGGGCGGCAGCGGGTTGCTGGCCATCTGGTGGGCCGCCTCCGTCATGCCGTACGCCTCAATCACCGGGGCGCCGAACACCTCCTCCAGTTCGGCCATCACCTGCGGCGGCAGCGATGCGGAAGACGAGCGGATGAAGCGCAGGCTGGCGGCGCGCGCCTGGTCGGCATGGGCGCGCATGCGCATCAGGATCGCCTGGTGCATCGTCGGCACCGCCGTGTACCAGGTCGGGCGCACCTCACCCAGCAGCTCGGCGAACTTGAACGCGTTGAACCCCGGCGTGCAGCTCACGGCGGCGCCTGCCGAAAGCGACGCCGTCACCGCGGCGATCAGGCCGTGGATGTGGAACAGCGGCATCACGTTCAGGCAGACGTCGGACGGCGCCAGCGCCAGCGAGCCCGCGATGTGGCGCGCCGAGGCCACGATGTTTGCGTTCGTCAGCGGCACGATCTTCGGCCGCGCCGTGGTGCCGGAGGTGTGCAGCACCAGCGCCGGATTGTCCGGCCCCGCCGCACGGACGGGCCTGGCGTCGCCCGCGGGCGGCGCACCTTCCAGCCGGAACACGCCGGCGGCGTCGCCCGCCGCGGTCACCAGGTTCAGCACCGGGATGCCGAGCCGGCCGGCGACCTCGGACGCCGCCTGCGAACCGCCCTCCGTCAGGATGAGCGCCGCCGGCTTCAGGTCGGACAGATAGAACGCGAACTCGTCCGCCTTATACGCGGGATTGAGCGGTGCCGCGCAACATACGGCGGCCACCGTGAGGAACGCGGTCGCCATCTCCGGGCCGTTCGGCAGCACGATGCCCACACGGTCGCCGGGGCCGATGCCGCGTCCAGCCAGCGTGCCGGCCACCGCTGCCGCGAGCTTCGCCAGGCCAGGCCCGTCCAGCCACAGCCGGCCAGGCGCGCCGATGGTCCGCGGACCGCTCAGGCCACCAATCAGCGCCGAAAGTGTAGACACCATCCTGACCCGCTCCCGTTCTGCCGACACTTTGCGCGGCGATCTCTCGAATACTGGTACCAGCCCGCTTTGGAGTTGACGCCGGGCAGGCAAGAAAGGCCTTCTTTTTGCGAAAAAGAAGGCCTTGTCTGCCTTACCTACCCCTCCGCCGCCTCGAACCGGTTGGCCAGCGTGCCGACACCCTCGATGACGACGCTCACCTCGGCGCCGGGCCGCAGCGGCAGCACACCCACCGACGTCCCGCAGGCGATCAGGTCGCCTGGCAGCAGCGTCATCTCGCGCGACAGCAGGCTGACGATCCGGGCCGGCGGCAGGATCATGTCCGACACCGGATAGTTCTGCCGCTCGCGGCCGCCCAGGAGGGTGCGGACGCTCAGCGTCTGCGGATCGAGCCCGGTCACCACGGCAGGCCCCACCGGGCCGAACGTGTCGCAGCCTTTGGCGCGCGCCCATTGCGCGAACGACGCGTCCTCGCCGAGCAGGTCCAGGGCGGTCACGTCGTTGACGCAGGTGTAGCCGAAGATGGCGCCGGCGGCCTCCGCCTCGTCCGCCCGGCTGCAGCGGCGGCCGATCACGATGCCAAGTTCGCCCTCATAGACCGTCTTGCCGGTGTAGCCGGCCGGCGGGCGTATGGTGCCGCCGGGCGGCAGTATGGCGCTGCCCGCCTTGAGGAAATACAGCGGCGTCTGCGGGATCGCCTGCCCCAGCCTGGCCGCCAAAGCGTGGAAGTTGTTCCACAGGCCGATGAACTTGCCCGGCACGACAGGCGCCAGCAGGTTCAGGCCGGCGAGTTCCAGGCTTGTGCCGGACGGCTCGGCGTGGCCGAACATGTCGCCGCGATGCGGCGTCACCCGGCTGCCGGCCAAGGTCCCGAACCCACCCTCGAAACGTATCCATGCGGTCATGCCCGCCCTCCCCCTCGCCAAATCACGCCGCACATATCCGGTCCGGCCGGGCCGCGGCGCCGCTCGCCTCCCATGATGCCGCAAC
>CAXUOA010000165.1:0-6661 GCA_964252625.1 uncultured Acetobacteraceae bacterium
GATCTGCGCGTGCCGGTGCCGGTGCCGCGCGCCGTGCAGGCGATGGTGGTCGCACTGGACTCGCCGCTGTCAGGCGGCGGCGGCGTGCTGGCGGTGCTGTCCGACCGGACGCGGGAGCGCGCTGTGGAACGCATGCGGGCCGATTTCGTGGCCAACGCCAGCCACGAGCTGCGCACGCCGCTGGCCAGCCTGATCGGCTTCATCGCCACGCTGCGCGGGCCGGCGGCGGACGACCCGCCGGCGCAGGCGCGTTTCCTGGGCATAATGGCCGAGCAGGCCGACCGGATGGGCCGGCTGATCGACGACCTGCTGTCGCTCTCGCGCATCGAGATCACCGAGCACCAGCCGCCGGCGGAGCTTGTCGACATGCAGGGCGTGATCGAACGCGTGCTGGCGGGCTTCCAGCCCGGCATTGCCGCGCGCGGCGTCACGGTGGATTTCCACGCGGCACCCGCCCTGCCGCGCGTGCTGGGCGACACCGACCAGCTGGAGCAGGTGGCGGGCAACCTGCTGGACAACGCGCTGAAATACGGACGCGAGGGCGGCACGGTCCGGCTCGGCCTGGCACCGGCGGGGCCGGGCGGTCGGTATCCGGCGCGGCCCGGCGTGGTGATGAGCGTGGAGGATGACGGGCCCGGCATACCCCGCCCGCATCTGCCGCGGCTGACCGAGCGGTTCTACCGCGTGGACGCCGGCCGCTCGCGCGCCGTGGGCGGAACCGGGCTGGGCCTGGCGATCGTGAAGCACATCGTCAACCGGCACCGGGGGGTGCTGCTGATCGACAGCGAAGCGGGGCGCGGCGCGGTGTTCAGCGTGTGGCTGCCGGCAGGCTAGGCGAACAGGCCGCGAGGTGTTCGTGCCTGGGTTGTGCCGGCAACGCTGGCTCTCACCGTGGTTGATGAAAAGACCAGTATTCAGTGAAATGACAGTTTCATTACTGTCTCATCGCACACTATTGATGTTACAAATGTATGACGTTTACGCTGGCCAGCGCAGCCGTTGCGTTCTGCGATTGACGCTTGCACAAGGTAAGGTCTTCTTTATTTGAGAAAAAGAAGCAAAAAACTTTTGTCTCCTGCGCGGACTCAGATGCCTCGATTGGTTCCGAGACATCTGGCTGCTGCAAATGCGAAGGCAGGCAAAAGTTTTTTGGGTCCTTTTTTTTCAAAAAAGGACTGCTTGCTCTCTTTGCGTCAGCCGCAAGACGACTTGGTATAACCCCACGGCTGATCGCCACCCACGCCCGTCCAGGCGGCCTGAACGGCCAACGCGCGCACGACGCTTCTCGGGCACGCCGGCGTCGAAATCCAAGCGGCATCAAGGCCTTATCGGGAACACCGGACATCTGCATCTTGCAGAATACACAGCGTTGCGGCGGTTCGGAGCGCGCTTTGTCCAACGCCGGCGCCTGCGCGGCGCCAGGCGACAACCGCCAGACACGTGACTGAAACGATTGCTGGCCTGGTCGGCGTATGGCAGATTGCGGCGAGCAGCCGGTGCGGTCCTCGCGTGCTGCAAGCTGAATACCCCTTTGCGGGGGTGAACCGAACCATCGCGGATGATCCTCATGACGATACGACCGGCGCCAGAAATGAGCACCGCAGCGAAGTTCGACCGCCTCGAAGGGCTGCCGCAAGCAGACCGCTGGCCGTACAACCTGGTGGTGGCGGGCAAGGGCGACATCCTGCTGCGCCCGGCGGGCCACCCGGGTGCCGGCGCGGAGCCGCGGTCCGAGATCGCCAGGCGCTACATCGAAGGCACGCATCTGCTCGCGGCCCTTGCGGGTGACGGCGCAGGACCAGCCACATCCGGGGCGGAAAAACCCTGTCTGGTCCTGCTGCGGAGCCCGACCGCCCGTTCACTCACTATCGTGTTCAGCGGCAACAACCCGGAATTCGCGTTGCCGGCCCATCTCCTGCTGAATTACGACACCCATCTGGTGCTGATACACGACCGCCGCCGGTGCTTCGCCCTGGCCGGTATTCCCGGCCTGGGCGCAGACTACGATTCGTCCGTGGCGGGGTTGCGCCGTATCATCGACGCCTTGCGGCCGGCAGAGGTGTTCGTGCTCGGCATTTCGGCCGGCGGCGCAGGCGCCATCAAGTTCGCCTGCGACCTTCCCGCGAAACGGCTGCTCTGCTTCAGCGTGCCCACCACGCTCAGGCTGGAGGACGACAGAGGCGCCACGATGGCGCGCTATCCGCAGCTTGCCCGGCTGTACCGTCGCGACCGCAGCCTCGGCATCGACCTGGCCGCCTATTACGCCGCGCACGCGGACGCGCCGCCCGCGACATTGATCTACAGTGCCGGTCATTCCCGTGACGCATGGCTTGCGCTGCGTATGGCGGGAATGCACGGTGTCACGCTCGTGCCCACGGATGGTTACACGGGACACACCACATACCAGTGGCTGACCCTGCACAAGAAAATCGGCGGCCACCTGGATCGGCTCTACGAAGCGGATGGCACCGCTGCGCCGGCGTGGTCGCCCGAGCGCGTGGCCCGGCCAGGTCAGGGCCAACCGCCTGAAGCGGCTGCGCCGCTTGGGCACCAGGCCCATGAGTTGCAATCGGCCTGATGGCCCTGAGGTCCCCAGCCGTTTGGAACTGCTGAGGGATGTCGATCAGTCTTGACGGTGACGCAAAGGAAGCAAGCAGTCCTTTTTTGAAAAAAAGGACCAAAAAACTTTTGCTTCCGTTCGCATTTGCACCTGCCAGCTGCCTTTGCATCAACGAGGCATTTCAGCCTGCGCAGGAGCAAGAGTTTTTTGCTTCTTTTTTTCAAAAAAGAAGGCCTTTCTTGCTTGCGCAAGTGTCAACCGCAACGCCGCTTCATTTCCGCCCGGACATGTCATCACCGGCGGTGCGTGACAGAAGCCCGCACACCGGCACGGCCGCCAGCGTGACGAGCCCCAGCACCACCCAGGCCAGGGAGAAATCCGACAGCGCCGGCCCGCGATGCCCCTGCACCGCCATCGAGCCCGCAAGCACCGCAGCCGCGGCGCAGATGCCGGCGCTCAGCATCAATTGCTGGAACGTGGTGTAGAAGCTGGTGGCGGCACTCATCTGCGCCCGCGGGATGTCCGCGTAGGCCACCGTGTTGTACGCCGTGAACTGCAGGGACTGGAAAAACCCGCCTACGAACATGACGGTGACGATCACCGCCACCGGCATGCTCGGGCGGAACAGGGCGGCGCTCATAAGCAGCAGCGTGGCGAGCACGCCGTTCCACATCAGCGTGCTGCGGAAGCCCCAGCGGCGCAGGATCGCTGGTGCGGCCGCCTTCATCAGCATGGCGCCGGCCGCACTTGAGAACGTGATCAGGCCGCTGCGCGCGGCGGTGTCGCCGAAGCCCAGTTGCAGCATCATCGGCAGCAGGAACGGCAGCGCGCCGCCGGTGATGCGCGTCAGCGAGCCGGCCCAGACGGAGATGGCGAAGCTGGGCACGCGCATCAGCCGCAGGTCCAGCACCGGGTTCTCCGCATGGCGGGCGTGGCGGACATAGGCCAGGCCGGCCAGCACGCCCACGCCCAGAATGGCGCAGCTTTCCCAGGCGGAGACCGCGCCGCGGCTGGCCAGCTCGAAGCCGAACATCAGCGACGCCAGGCAAAGCCCGGACAGCGCGAACCCGAGCAGATCGAACCGCAGCCGCACCGGCTCGCGCAACTGCACGATGTAGCGCCCGGTGAGCAGGAAGCCCGCGATGCCGATCGGCACGTTGATATAGAAGATCCAGTGCCAGCTCAGATACGTCACGAAGAACCCGCCCAGAGGCGGCCCGACCACCGGCCCCACCAGGCCGGGCACCAGCACCCAGGTCATCGCGGAGACCAGCTCGGCCTTCGGCACCGTGCGCAGCAGCACCAGCCGGCCGACCGGCATCATCATCGCCCCGCCGATGCCCTGCAGCACCCGGCTGCCCACCAGCATGGCCAGCGATTGCGAGACGCCGCACAGCACGGAGCCCAGCGTGAACAGCGCGATCGCCGCGCGGAACACGGAACGCGAGCCGAAACGGTCGGCCGCCTGCCCGCTGGCCGGGATGAATACCGCCAGGCTCAACAGGTACGAGGTGAGTGCGATGTTCATGTGCAGCGGATCGACGCCGAAATTATGCGCCATGCCCGGCAGTGCGGTGGCCAGAACGGTGCCGTCCAGCTGCTCCATGAACAAGGCAGCGGCGATGATCAGGGCGGCGCCGCGAGTGCTTTGCCCGGCGAGCTTTACGGGGATGGCGAGCGCGTCTGACATGGCGACGAGGTTAGTCCACCCGCCTGGGGTCACAACATGCGGTGGCGGGTTGCTGCATTGCGGTAAGGAAGGCCTTCTTTTTTGAAAAAAAAAGCAAAAAACGTCTGCTCCTGTCGCCTGCATCGCAATGCGTGCCGGTTCCGCCGGCTTGCGCGCCTGCAGGAACGCAAGCTTGGGTGCAGGCGGAGTGGTAAAAGTTTTTTGCTGCTTTTTTTTCAGAAAAGAACGCCTTTTTTCCTTCCTGAAACCCCTGCTTCACCGCTCCGTTACCCCAGCGATGAGACGCCTGAAAGCGGCAAGCCGCATCCTGTGCACCGGCGCCGCACTCGTCTCGCTCAGGGCGCAAGCCGCCGACCCGGTCACCTACACGCTGAAGATCGACCCGACGGGCAACGCCGCGCTCGACGCGGCGATCGCCGGCAGCTCGCAGCTTGCCGCCTTGCGCAAACCGGCACCCGCCTCGCCGTTCGCGCTGGTCGCGCGCGCCAGGGCGGATGTCGGACGCGTGCACATCGCGCTGGACAGTTTCGGCTACTACCAGGCGCAGATCAGCGTCACCATCGCTGGCCGGTCGCTGGAGACGGCCACGCTGCCGGACATGCTCTCCGCCCTGCCGCAAGCGTCGCCGGCGGCCGTGGTGGTGCACGTCGGCACGGGTCCGTTGTTCCATCTGCGGCGGGTGGAGCTGGACGGCGCGGTGCCGGCGCAACCCGCCCGCGCCTTTACCCTGAACCCGGGCGCGCCGGCGGTGGCCTCCGACGTCCTGGGCGCCGGCAGCAAGCTGCTGACGGCGCTGCAGGAGGACGGATATGCGCTGGCGCGCGTCGATCCGCCTGTCGTGACGGAAATACCGGACGCCCATGCGCTGGACGTGCGCTTCCACGTCACCACCGGGCCGCGCGTGGATATCGGCCGGATCAGCATCACCGGCCTGGTCCGCACGCACGAAAGCTACGTGCGCCGCCGCCTCCTCATCACTCCCGGCGAGCTCTACCAGCCAAGCAAGATCGAGGCGGCGCGGCAGGACCTGGCCTCGGTCGGCGTGTTCTCCGGGGTGAAGATCAGTGCGGCCACGACCCTGGACGCAGCCGGGCGCATCCCGCTGCGCGTGGACGTCAGCGAGCGCAAGCTGCACGCGGTCACCTTCAGCATCGCCTACTCCACCGACCTGGGCGGCAGCGCCGGCGTGACCTGGACCAACCGCAACCTGTTCGGCCATGCCGAGCAGCTCAACCTGACCGGCACGCTCACCGGCCTCGGCGGCAGCGCCGACAAGGGCCTCGGCTACCTGGCGCGCGCGCAGTTCCTCAAACCCGACTACTACCACCGCGACCAGCAGCTCGAGCTCGATCTGTCCGCGCTGAAACAGGACCTGATCAGCTACGACCAGACCGCGGAGATCGCCGGCGCGACCCTGTCGCGCAAGCTGTCCAGGCGCTGGACGGCGAGCATCGGCGTGACGGCCACCCAGGAATCCATCCTCCAGGAGGGCACCACGCGGGACTACACGCTGCTGGCGGTGCCGGTCACCGGCAAATACGACAGCACGGACGTCGCCACCCCGCTGGACGACCCGCTGCACGGCCTGCGCGCCACGCTGATCGCCACGCCGACGGAGAGCCTGTCCGGGCAGGACAGCACCTTTGTCATCCTGCAGGGCACCGCCAGCACGTATTTCGACCTGCACAGCTTCGGCCTCGCCAGGCCGGGCCACACGGTGATCGCCCTGCGCGGCCTGGTGGGCAGCGCGCAGGGGGCCAGCCAGTTCGAGCTGCCGCCGGACCAGCGCTTCTACGGCGGCGGCTCGGCCACCGTGCGCGGGTTCCGCTACCAGTCGATCGGGCCCGCCTTCCCCGACAGCACGCCGGCGGGCGGTGCGGCCATCGACGCGGCGACCATCGAATTGCGCCAGCGCGTGTGGCACAACATCGGCGTGGTGGTGTTCGTGGACGCAGGCCAGGTGAACGCGAGCAGCGCGCCGTTCGGCGGCAGGCTGGAAGAGGGGGCAGGCATAGGCGCGCGCTACTACACGCCGATCGGGCCGATACGGGTGGACATCGCCACCCCGATCACCCGCATACAGGGCGGCGACAGCTATGAGCTGTATCTGGGACTGGGGCAGGCGTTTTGAGCGAAGTCCGGCCACGCCGGCACCGGCTGCGCCGCGTCCTGCTCTGGGCGGCCGGCGTGGTGGTGATGCTGCCTGTCCTGCTGGTGGCGGCGGTGCTGGCGCTGGCCAACACCGGGCCGGGGCGCCGGCTGATCGAGAGCCAGGCGGGCAGCCTGTCGGGCGGCATGGTGGCATTGCGCGGGCTGTCCGGACGGTTTCCGGACGCGCTTCGCCTGGCGCATCTGGAGGTGCGCGACGCGCACGGCACGTGGCTGACGCTCGACGGCGTGGCGCTGAACTG
>CAXUOA010000166.1:0-6660 GCA_964252625.1 uncultured Acetobacteraceae bacterium
CCTGCCGGGCGACACCGGCAGGGCCGCCATCAACGTGGACCCGCGCGGCTACACGACGGTGGCAGTGGCGGCCGGCGCGAACCTGTCCGCGCGGGCCGGCCAGGTGCCTGACGACTGGCTGGGGCCGGCGGTCACCCTGCTCGTCCAGTTGGAAAACGACATCGGCGAGACGGGCGATCTGATCCTGCGCGCCAGGCGGCTCGGCACCCGGGTGATCCTGCACCTCTCCCCGCCGCGCGCGCTGCCGGCCCGCTGCCTGCAGGCGGCCCATGTCATCATCGGCAACGTCGAGGACCTGGCCTGGGCCGGCGATCACCTCGGCACCGGCAACAGCGCGGCCTCGCTACGTTCGGCGCTCGGCTGCACGGTCATCCGGCTGAAAGGCGTGCAGGGCGCCGATGCCGCCTGGGAGGAGGGCTACCTTCACGTGGACGCCATGCCGGTCCGTGCGCGCGACACCACGGGTGCGGCGGACTGCTTCACCGGCGTGTTCGCCGCCGGTTTCGCGCGAAACCTGGCCTTTCCGGACGCCATGCGGCGCGCTCTGGTCGCCGCCGCCCTTTCGACCACACGCATCGGCGCCCGGCCGGGACTGCCCGGCACGGCGCAGATCGATGCAGCCCTGGCTGGCGCCCCTGAAGTGACGGACAGGCAGCCGCAGATCGCCGACTGAGGGCCGGTGCTGCTTGGAGGTTGAGGCTTGCGTAAGCAAGAAAGGCCTTCTTTTTTGAAAAAAAGAAGCAAAAAACTTTTGTCTCCCAGACGCTGCAGATGCCCCGGCGTCTTCGGATGAAGCCGACTGGTGCAGATGCGGCGCTGACGAGGCTGGCGAGAAGCTGTTTGCTTCTTTTGCGGTGTTGTGGACGAATTGGAAGAAGCCAGCGAGAGGGCAGCTTTCTTGCGTCACGCCCGCGGCGATCACCGGTTGTAACCGCGTCGGGGTGTCCCCTGTGGCCTGCCAGCCCATAGACAACGCACCCCGTCCGGCCAGCAATGCTGCCGGATCAGCTGGTAGCATTTGTCGTCATCGATGAGAGAGGCGAGGTCGATCAACGCGGACACAGCCAAATGACAGCACTCACAGGCAGGGGAGAGGCAGCAGCAAACCAACCGCCTCGAGCCGACACCACCGCCAATTGATCATACGAGACGAGTCCAGCCGTTATCACGGCACCACCCCGAAACACGGGATGAGCCAAAGTTTCTTGCTTCCCCTCGCATTTGCAGCAGCCGGTCGCCTCCGGATCGATCAAGGCAGCTGAGCCTGCGCAGGAAGCAAAAGTTTTTTGCTTCTTTTTTCAAAAAAGAACGCCTTGCCTGCCCAACGTCACTCTCAAAGCAAGCTGGCATCACACGAGAGCATGCCGTGGACGACAGGCGAGAGCCTGCTGCGCACGATACGCCTCACCTTTCTTCGCAGGTGCCAGCAAAAAGGCGGATGAACGATCGGACGGCAGGCGGGACTCTCGAGATTAAGAAACAGCAGAACACTTTTCTGCCGCAACCATCGCGTTCGGCGTCGCGGCTACCGTGTTCAGGATGGCCAGGTTCACGTTCATCGCCGTGGTGTTCGCATGATCCGCCCCCACGGCAGCCCCAGCCGCGTGCTCCTCGGCAAACACGCGGCCACCTACCACCACACTCAATCCCGGGTTGCGCGAAGCCCGTCGCGCCCTGGCGATTGTCTTCGCCACTGCGGTCAGCGCATGATCGCGCCGAAACGCGGCGCTCAACGACAGGTTGAGCACGTCGAACCAGGTGGACGACAGCAGGTCGTGCAGCGACTGATCGTCGGGCGGATACTCGCAACGCGGCATCCAGCCCATGTTGCGCAACACGCTGCCATCCAGCGCAGCGCCCAGGCGGTGCAATTCGCCGGGCCTCGGCACGATCAGCACCACAGGATACGCGTGCTTCGATGGCATGCGTTGCGGGCCGACCAATTCGAAAAGCCGTGCTGCGCTCTGCAACCGGCACAACGCAAGCGTCACGTCGAACTCGCTGCAGAAATCCTCGCTCCACAAATCCCCAAGGCGGCGTGCGGTCGGTTCGAACAGCGCGGCGGAAAGCTGCCCGATACGCTGGCCCGAGTCCGTCAGCTCGGCCAGCAGGTCGCACGCGGCTTGCTGGTCTGCCGCCACCAGCAGTTCCGCCAGTTCGAGCGCGCGGGGGTTGGGCGCTGAAACGCGGCCACCGGCGGCGGCGCCATCGGCCAGCCCCAGTTGCGGCACCACGGTGGCAAGAAACACGTCGCGCAGGATCGCGGCGGTTTTCTGTTGCAACGGCCTTTGCGAGGCCGTGTCGGCATCGAGATCGTTCAGAACAGCGCAACTGTCCGGCACCAGCCGCGCCAGCAAGGCAGGCGCGGCTTTCGGCTGCGCCCGCAGCGCCTCCACGATCTCGCGTGGCGGCTCGATCACGTCACACTGCCAGGACGTCATCCCCGGGCCGGGCGCAGCGAGCTTCATGCTCCACTCGGCAAACATCCGCCGCTCGGCAACGCCCTTGTCGAGTATCTCGACATTGGTATGGCGCCGGTCCACCACGATCGAATCCATCACGCTGGCAACCGCGCGCGCAGGCCCCTCAAGCCACTGGAAAAAATGCTTGTCGTCGTAAAGCATAAGGCCGGTCACAGCCTCTCTGCTGTTGCGGGCCTGCGCCACGCACGCCAGGTCATGCAGTTCCGCGGGCGAGAGAGCACGCACGGCATGACTGCGGTAGACCACCCTGGCCAGCGCTGCGTAAGCAGCCGATCCCTGTGTGGTGAAACGGTGCTGCTCTCGATACGCAATCGCCGGCTCTCTCAACATCGAACGCTCCCGCTGGCCATTGTTTGTGATGGCTTCTCAGGCGAAGGGTCGGCGAGCCGGCTAGACGATGCGGCTCTGTCTTATGGGATTTGAGGATCATGGAGTCAGAAGCCGGCGTCAATACCGCTTAACGGCCTGCCACAGCCTCGTGATAGCGGACATGCCGATGCTGCGGGAACTGCGCTGTGGTACTCGCCAAAAGGGCAGGAATGCTGTCTCCCACAACAAATGACCGATCCTGGCATCGCGTTCGGCAAAGTCGCAAGTCGCCGATCGGGTCGGGCTCTGTCGGGCGGAACCAGGCTGGTCGAACCTGACAACCGGCTCCATCCCACACGCCCGCCCAGCCCAGGTGAGCCCTATCGGCGGGAGAGGAAGGGAACATCGTCTCCGCCCAGGCTAAGGCATCCCTGCAGCGCCATTGCGGCAACACCCCTGCCGGACGCCCTGCACCGCTGCCGTCGCTCACAGGGACCGGGCTGGTGCCCACCGCAGAGCAACCTTCGCGAGACAAGGGAACACGTCGGAGCCGATGCTGGCTGTCGCCCACTCCCCGGTGAGCCGAAAGGGAAGCCACCGGTCAGGAAGGAGCAAAACCTTCCTCTTTGAGGAGTAAATTTCGCTGCCGCCAGCGGGAGGCTCGGACTACTCCCCTACAACGCCGCAGGCACCCCAGCTTCGGCCAGCGCCGCCGCCTGCCGCGCCGCCAGCGCCTGCTCGTCAAATCCCTCGATCAGTTCATTGAACATCCGGTGCCAGTTCAGCCTTGCGCCAAGCCGCAGGAACACCGAGCCCAGCCCGATTGCCGAGCGGTCCATCAGCATGAACTCCCGCGGCGGCTTCACCCCGCCTGTGCGTTGCAGGCCGGCGTGAACCTTCTGCGCCACCTCGCGCCCATATTGCGGATCGTTGCTCTCCTGGATGCTGCGCACCCTGTCCTGGATCAGCGGCTCGTACAGGAAGCGCGCCCACTGGTTCAGCACCTCGGCCTTTTCGCGGGAAATGCCTGCGAAACCCCAGCCCTCATAGGCGTGGATCGCCTTGTCCGCGTCGCCGTCGCGTGTCGCCTCGAACAGGTCGATCACGCCGCGCAGGAAATGCGGCCGGAACACACGGATTGCACCGAAATCTAGCAGGTTTATTCCGTTATCGGCGCGGACCTGATAATTCCCCAGATGGGGGTCGCCATGAATTACGCCGAACCGGTACAGCGGCGTATACCAGGCGGTGAACAGAGACTGCGCGATCTCGTTGCGCACCTCTAACGGCGGGTCCGTGTCGACCACGCTTTGCAGGCCGCGCCCAGGCAGCCACGTCATCGTCAGCAGCCGCGCGGTTGTGGCTTCCATCACCGGCTCCGGCACAGTCGCCGCCGCCACGTCTTTCAGCATCAGGCCATACAGCCGCATCTGCGCGGCCTCGCGCACGTAATCCAGCTCTTCGCGCAGCCGCTCGGACAGCTCCTTGAAAATATCCTCGTTCTGCAGCGCGTTATCGACGCGATGATACAGGGACAGCGCCAGCCGGACCTGCCGTAGATCGGCTTCTACGACGCTGGGCATGTCCGGATATTGCAGCTTGCACGCCACCTCGCGTCCGTCCGCCAGCCGTGCCTTGTGCACCTGGCCCAGGCTTGCCGCCGCCGCCGCCTCGCGCCCGAATTCGGCGAACCGCGCTTCCCAGCCGGCGCCCAGTTCCGTCGTCATGCGCCGGCGCACGAACGCCCATCCCATAGGCGGCGCGTTAGCCTGCAACTGCGCCAGTTCCGCCGCATATTCCGGCGGCAGGGCGTCCGGTATCGTCGAGAGGAACTGTGCCACCTTCATCAGCGGCCCCTTCAGCCCGCCCAGTATGGCCTTCAGATCTTCCGCGTGTGCGGCACCGCCCGTCTTCATGCCGAACACACGCTGGCCGGCAAACCGCGCTGCAATCCCGCCCACCGCACCGGACGTACGGGCAAACCGCTTGATCTCACCGAACAGGTTGGCGTTGGCCACCCCCGCGGGCGGCGTTTGTGGTTCAGACATTCTCACCCGCTTCCAGCTCGTCGATGAAGCCGGAAATCACATCCAGCCCACGCCGCCAGAAGGCAGGGTCGGACGCATCCAGCCCGAACGGCGCCAGCAGATCCCTATGCACCTTGGTGCCTCCCGCCCGAAGCATCTCCCGATACTTGGCCTGGAACCCGGGATGCCCGGACTGGAACACGTCATACAGCGCGTTCACCAGGCAGTCCCCGAAAGCGTAGGCATACACATAGAACGGCGAGTGCACGAAATGCGGCACATAGGCCCAGAACACGCTGTATTCCGGCGTGAAACTGAAAGCCGGCCCCAGGCTTTCCGTCTGCACCTGCAGCCAGATCTCGCCGATGCGCTCCGGCAGCAACTCGCCGGATCGCCGCTCGTCGTGCAGCAGCGTCTCGAACCGGTAGAACGCAATCTGGCGCACCACCGTGTTCAGCATGTCCTCCACCTTGCCGGCCAGCATCAGGCGACGCCGCGCCGGGTCGTTTTCCGCGTCCAGCAACGCCCGGAACGTCAGCATCTCGCCAAACACGCTGGCCGTCTCTGCCAATGTGAGCGGCGTGCCGCTCATCAGGTAGCCCTGCTCGCCCGCCAGCACCTGGTGCACCCCATGCCCCAGCTCATGCGCCAGCGTCATCACGTCCCGCGTGCGCCCGTGGAAGTTCATCAGGATGTAGGGATGCACGCTGGGCACGGTCGGATGCGCGAACGCCCCGCCTGACTTGCCATCGCGCAACGCCGCATCGATCCAGTTATTGTCGAAAAACCGCTTGCCCACGGCAGAGAGTTCAGGATCGAACTGCCCGTAGGCACCCAGCACCGTGGCCTCCGCCTCGTCCCAACCGATCCGCCTGTCGTCATCGCCGGGCAACGGCGCATTGCGGTCCCAATGCTGCAGCTTTTCCAATCCCAGCCACTTCGCCTTCAGCGCGTAATACCGGTGGGACAGGCGCGGGAAATCCCCCACCACCGCCGTCACCAGCGCATCGACCACCTCATCCTCAACCACGTTGGAGAGGTTCCGATCGCTGCCCGGCCGCGGCAACTGCCGCCAGGTGTCAACAATCTCCTTGTCCTTGGCCAAGGTATTCGTGATCAGCGAGAACAGCTTGCCCCGCTCCTCGAACGCCCGCCCGATCGCCGCGGCCGCTTCCTGCCGAACCCCTCTGTCCGGATCAGACAATTTGTTCAGCACGGCATTCACCGTAAGCTGCTCGCCGCCGAAGGCCACCCGCATCCCGGCCACCGTCTCGTCGAACAGCCGGCTCCACGCGCTGCGCCCCGTCACCTCCCGGTCGTGCACGAACCGCTCCAGCTCGTCGCTCAGCTGGTGCTTACGCCAGACCCGCAGATCGCGCAGATACGGCCGCCAGCGCGCAAACGCCGGATCGGCAAGCTTGCTCTCCAGCACCCCATCCTCGATCTTGTTCAGTTCCAGCCGGAAGAACAGCACATGCGCGCTGATCGCCGTGCACCGCTCCATCATCGACTGGTAGAACTGCCCCGCCGCGGCATTCGTGCTGTCCGCACTGAACAGCAGCTGCGCGTAGCTCATCACCCGCCCCAGCGTCTCGTCGATCGCCTGGAAAGTCTCCATCGCTCCGGCCAGCGCGGGTCCGTCCAGCCCGGCCAGCCGCCCGGCAAACCCGTCCGAAAACGCCAGCGCCCGCCGTTCCGCCGCATCCAGGTCCGCGCCAACCTGCGGGCTGTCCGGCGCCTCGTAGAGATCAGCCAGGTTCCAGCAGGGCAGGTCCTGCGCCGGCGGGGCAGGGGGGACGGCGACAGAGCCCTCGGGGGCAAAACTGGTCATCGGGCAGGGG
>CAXUOA010000167.1:0-6645 GCA_964252625.1 uncultured Acetobacteraceae bacterium
CAGTGGAGCTGCGCACGCTGGGCGCCACACGCGGGCAGATAGGCGCGGCCTGGATGGTGGAGTTCGGCGTGATCGGCGCCGCCGCCGGCGTGATCGCCTGCCTGCTGGGCACGCTGGCAAGCTGGGCGGTGACGCAATACCTGCTTCAGGCGCCGTGGTCGTTCCAGCCGGGGAGGCTGGCGCTCACCGTGGGCGGTTGCGTGGTGCTGACGCTGGTTTTCGGCTACGCTGGTACTGCGGCGGCGCTTCGCGTGCGGCCGGCCGGATTGTTGCGCAACCAATGATCGCCCATTCAACGAGGCTGCACATGCGCATTTTGCGATTGGCCCTGCTGCTTGCGATGGCCACCACAAATCTGGCGGCGGCCGAGCCGCCGCTGCGGGCCGGCGTGCTGGACGACGCGCCGCCTTACGTCCTGAAGGACGCGAAAGGCGACCTGACCGGCTTCACGATCGACCTCTTCCGCCTGGTGGCGGCGCGCATGCAGCGGCCGATCGCGTTCACCACCGGGCCGCAGCGCGCGTTGTACGACGGTCTGCAGCACGCAACGTTCGACGTGTTGCCGGGTCCCATAGGGGCCACGCCGGAACGCGCCGGGGACATGCTTCTTCTGCAGGGCTATGCCTGGTCCGAGTATCAGTTCGGCGTCCGCCGCGGCGATCACCTGACCGCCTTGTCCGAGTTGCGCGGCCGCCGCCTGGCCGTGCGCAGCGGCAGCGCCTACGCGGAGTGGGCCAACAGCAACGCGCAACGCTATGGCTTCACCGTGCTCGCGGTGTCCAGCGGTGCGGGCGCGGCGCAGGCGGTGGTCGACAACCAGGCGGACGCCAGCCTGTCCGGCAGCCCGGTGCAGGGCTATGCCGCGGCGCAGAACGCGAACTTCATCACCGCCTTGCCGTTGCCTGAAACGCGTACGCACCAAAGTGCGGCGGTGCGGCGGTCCGACACGGAATTGCGCGACGAGATGGAGGACGCCCTGCGGTGCTTGAAGATGGACGGCACGGTGGCGCGCCTGTCGAAACAGTGGTTCGGCCGGGATACGGAAGCCGAGGACCTGGAGAACCTCGTGGTGCCCGGCTACGGGGTGCCCGGTCTTGCCGGCTATGATCCCAAGCCGCGCAAGACGAGATGTTGAGCAGGCGGGCCGCACGATCTTGAAAGGACATCCATCGCCCGCTCGCTGCCGGCTGCCGAATTTCCGGCACGGCGCGGGCAATTTCTGGTTTCTGTCGAAGAGGCACTGCCTGCTTCTCGCCCTGGTAGCGTCCGCCTGCGCCACGCAGCAGAAACCGAAAGCCGGCGCCACCACCCCGGTTGTGCAACTGCCGAAAAGCCACGGTCCGCAGGTGATAGACGGCCACGTGCCGCCGTTCGCGGCCAATTCCTGGGAGCCGTTCAGCCGCGCGGACGCCGTGGCCGTGGCTTTGCGCGAGTGGCGCCTGTTCGGCCAGCCGGTGGACGACGACCCGCCGGAGACGCGCCCCATCCCCCCGCCCGACCAGAAGCCCGAGCGTGAGCCCGGGCTTTGGGAGCGTGTGGGGGAGTATTGGTGGATTGGCCAGGCGCCGGAGGAGCGCGAGGCGGCCTGGACGGGCATGCACGATGCGGACGGCACGACGTTCGAGGCGCGGCGCGATTCGGAGTTCGCCTGGTCGGCCGCGTTCATCTCTTACGTGATGCGGATTGCCGGTGCCGGCGGCGACTTCCCGTATTCGCCGAATCATTCCACCTACATAAACGCGGCGGTCTCCGGCAGCACGAGCGTGCTGCACGCCTACCCGCCGCAGACCACCGCGCCGGCGCTGGGCGACATCATCTGCATGGGGCGCGGCCGCGCCGCGGGCTTGCGTTTCACGGACCTGCCGACCGCCGCACCGTTTCCAGCGCATTGCGACATCGTGGTGCAAGTGGCGTCCGGGTCCCTGAGCGTGGTCGGCGGCAACGTGGACGACGCCGTCACCATGAAGCACGTCCCTGTGTCGGACGCCGGCTTGCTTACCGGGTCGGACGGGCGGGTGCTGGACACCCGCTATCCCTGGATGGTGGTGCTCAAGGTGAATTACGCGCGGTAAGCGTGATGCCTTTGCGTAAGCAAGCAAGGCCTTCTTTTTTGAAAAAAAGAAGCAAAAAACTTTTGCTTCCTGCGCCGACTCAGCCGCCTCGATCCATCCGGATATGCGCGGCTGCTGCAGATGCGACGGGAAGTAAAAGTTTTTTGGTCCTTTTTTTCAAAAAAGGACTGCTTGCTTTCTTCGTTGCGTTTTCGGCACGCTGCTGCAGACAGCAAACCCGCCGGAGAGTACACGACGCCGAATGACAGGACCGAGCCGAAGCCTGCGTCCTCTCGTCACGGCCGTCTACGTGGCCGTGCTGCTACTGTATACCCTGTATCTGGTCAGTTCGGCGAAGGTGATGGCGGACATGCGCGCGCCCGCGCAGTCCCGGGTGATGACAGCGACCGCCGAACTGCCGCAATCCGATTTTGCGCGTTTCTGGTATGTCGGGAAGGTCCTGCAAGTACAGCGCGCGGCGGTGATCGGCGTGCAAGCGAGATTGCCGGAATGGTTCGGATCGACATTCCAGCTCGATATCCTTTCCGTGGAACGCCATCCGGACAAGGTCTGGCTGTACCCGCCCCCGATGGGGCTCCTGGCCATGCTGTTCGCGGCCATTCCCCTGGCGGCAAGCTTCTGGGTATGGCGCGCCGTCACCCTGTCCGCTGCATGCCTCAGCCTGCGCCAGGCAGGGCTTGCGTGGCCGGCGATACTGATGGGGCTGGCCAGCACCGCCGAAATCCACGATGTGGTCGGCGGGCAGAACGGCGCGCTTACGGCAGGCCTGCTGGTTGCGGCACTGCTGTGCATCGACACCCGCCCACGCCTCGGCGGCGCGCTGGCCGGTCTGCTGTGCATCAAGCCGCAGATGGCGCTGATCGTGCCGTTCGTGCTCTTCCATCGCGGCCGGGCGCGGGCAGCGTCCGCCGCAATCGTCACCGGCTGCGCCGTGATTGCCCTGTCGGTCATCGTCGAGGGCTGGCACTCCTGGGTCTGGTTCCTCACCGTCGCCCAGCCGCAATCCTCGCTGATCCTGAACGCGCCCGCCGGCCAGATGGTCCGTGGCGGGTTCACCTTACTGATGATGGCGCGCCATTTCGGTGCGTCCGTTGCATGGTCCTGGGCGTTCCAGCTGACCAGCAGTGTCTGCGGCCTGGCCCTGATCTATCGCGTCTGGCGCAGGCCCGATGCCGACGCGGTCCGGCGCATGGCTGTCACCGTGTCGCTGGCCGTGCTGGTGACGCCGTACGGCTTCATCTATGACTTGACAGGCTTTTCCGTCGCGATGGCGGCAATGTTCCTGCGCGCCTCGCCGCTCGCCAGACCGGCCTTCGCAGTGCTGTGGCTCGCCGGCGGCTACACGCTTTCACTCGAAAACATGCTGGGCATCATCATCATGCCGGCAGCCGCCCTGGCGGCCGCCCTGCTCGTCTGGCGGGACAGGCGGGACGTACCGGCAGGCCCGGTCACCGCAGATGCGGGACGTGCCGGTCTTCGCGGTCTTTCTCCTGCCGGAAAGGCGTCGTTCTTTCGCTTGCCTTAGGCCGCCGCCTTCCACACAACGCCGCCCATGGCGCCCCCTCTCCTCTCGCTGCAGAACATCCACCTCACGTTGGGCGGCAACCTGCCGCTGCTGGACGGGGCCGAGCTGGCGGTGGCCGCAGGCGAGCGCATCTGCCTGGTCGGCCGCAACGGCTCCGGCAAATCCACGCTGCTGAAGATCGCCGCCGGCCTGCTCGCGGCCAGCGACGGCGTGCGTTTCCTGCAGCCCGGCGCCACGGTCCGCTATCTGCACCAGGAGCCGGATTTCGGCGACGCGGCAACCGTGCTGGCCTATGTGGAGGCCGGTCTCGGGCCTGGCGACGACCCGTATCGCGCCCGCGCCTTGCTGGAGCAGGTGGGGCTGACCGGCGACGAGGCGCCCGGCCGCCTCTCGGGCGGGGAGAGCCGGCGGGCCGCCCTGGTGCGCGCATTGGCGCCGAGCCCGGACCTGCTTCTGCTGGACGAGCCAACCAACCACCTGGACCTGCCGGCGATCGAGTGGCTGGAGAGCGAGCTCGCCGCCTTGCGCGCCGGCATCGTGCTGATCAGCCATGACCGCCGGCTGCTGGAGAGCGTCTCGCGCAGCATCGTCTGGCTGGACCGCGGGCGCACCCGCCGGGTGGACCGCGGCTTCGCCAATTTCGAGGCGTGGCGGGACGAGGTGCTGGAGCAGGAGGAGCGCGACCAGCACAAGCTCGGCCGCCAGATTGCCCGTGAGGAGGACTGGATGCGCTACGGGGTGACCGCACGGCGCAAGCGCAACGTGCGCCGCGTGGCGGAACTGGCCGGGCTGCGCGCCCAGAAGCGCGAGCACGTGCGGCCCACCGGCGGCGTGCGCATGGCGGCCAGCGAGGCAGAGGGCAGCGGCAAGCTGGTGGCGGTGGCCAAGGACGTGAGCAAATCCTACCCGGCACCGGACGGCGGCACGCAAGCCGTGGTACGCGATTTTTCCGCCCGCATCATACGCGGCGACCGGGTGGGTATCGTGGGCCCGAACGGCGCCGGCAAGTCCACGCTGCTGAAGCTGCTGACGGGCGTGGAGCAGCCGGATGGCGGACAGATCAAGCTCGGCACCAACCTCTCCGCCGTCACGCTCGACCAGACGCGCGACAGTCTCAACCCGGACGCCACACTGTCCGAAACGCTGACCGGCGGCGCCGGCGACCAGGTCGAGGTCAATGGCCAGAAGCGGCACGTGATCGGCTACATGAAGGATTTCCTGTTCCGCCCCGAACAGGCGCGGCCCCCCGGGGGGGGGCTGTACCCCGGCCAGCCCGGCCGGCGGATGCTGGCGGTGGCGCTGGCGCGGCCGAGCAATTTGATGATCATGGACGAGCCGACGAACGATCTGGACCTGGAAACGCTGGATCTGTTGCAGGAGATGCTGGCTGACTACCAGGGGACCGTGCTGCTGGTGAGCCATGACCGCGATTTCCTGGACCGCGTGGTGACGTCGACGATGACGGCGGAGGGCGCCGGGCGCTGGCAGGAATACGCCGGCGGCTACTCGGACATGCTGGTGCAGCGCGGCTCGCCCAGCTCGGTCAAGGCGGAGGCGCGCAAGCGTGCGGCGGTGGCGGACGCGCCGAAGCCGGCCATACCGAAGAAGATGTCGTTCAAGCAGCAGCATGAACTGGCGCAGTTGCCGGATGCGATCGCCAAGCTGCAATCGGACATCGTGCGCTACCAGCGTATGCTGACGGACGCCAACCTCTACACGCGCGACAGGAAGAAGTTCGACACGACAACGTCCGCGCTGGGGCAGGCGGAGACGGAGCTTGCACGCGCGGAAGAGCGGTGGCTGGAGCTGGAGATGTTGCGTAGCAAGTAAGCAAGCAGTTCTTTTTTGAAAAAAAGAACCAAAAAACTTTCCCTCCGCTGTCGCGGACTCACCGGATAGGCGCGCGACAGCGGAGTAAAAGTCTTTTGCTTCTTTTCTTCAGAAAAGAAGGCCTTACTTTCTTTGGTTAAATACAGGGAGGATAAAAAAATGCCCAACCAGAACCGCCAATGGCAACTGACCGCCCGCCCGCAAGGCCTGCCCAAACGCAGCGACTTCACCTTTGCCACCCTGCCGGTGCCCGAACCCGCGGATGGCGAAGTGCTCGTCCGCACGCATTACATTTCGCTCGATCCCGCCATGCGCGGCTGGATGAACGACGCGCGATCCTACATTCCGCCGGTCAAACTCGGCGAGGTGATGCGCGCCGGCGCCGTGGGCGAAGTGGTGGCTTCCAGGCACGAAGGCTTTAAGTCAGGCGAGCACGTGGCCGGCATGTTCGGCATGCAGGATTATGCGCTGGCCAAGGGCGAAAGCCTGCAGAAGGTGGATGCGTCGGCCGCGCCGTTGCCGCTGTATCTGAGCGCGCTCGGCATGCCGGGAATGACGGCGTATTTCGGCCTGCTGGACGTGGGTGCTCCGCAAGCGGGCCAGACCGTCGTGGTATCCGCCGCCTCTGGCGCTGTGGGCGCCCTGGTCGGCCAGATCGCGCGCATAAAAGGCTGCCGCGTGGTCGGGCTGGCCGGCGGCCCGGAAAAATGCGCCTACTTGAAGGACGAACTCTGTTTTGATGCCGTGATCGACTACAAGAAGGAAGATGTCGGCCGCGCTCTGGGGGAGCATTGTCCAAAAGGTGTCGACGTGTATTTCGACAATGTCGGCGGTGACATATTGGACCAGGTGCTCGTGCGTCTGGCGCGGCATGCGCGCGTGGTGATCTGCGGCGCGATCTCGCAATATAATAGTACTGCGGTAGCCGGGCCGAAGAACTACATGATGCTGCTCGTGCAGCACGCGCGCATGGAAGGTTTCGTGGTGTTCGACTATGCCGCGCGTTACGCCGAGGGCATGACGGCGATCGCCGGCTGGCTGAAGGACGGTTCGTTGAAGTCGAAGGAAGATGTCGTGGACGGGCTGGAGACGTTTCCGGAGACGTTGCTCAAGCTGTTCAACGGCGAGAATTTCGGCAAGCTTTCCATCAAGGCGTCGTAGGGGGGGCCGCCTTTTGACAGCGGGGTTCCGTACCAACCGTTTTGAGATTGACCCTCG
>CAXUOA010000168.1:0-6626 GCA_964252625.1 uncultured Acetobacteraceae bacterium
GGGTCTGGGGCCTCGAGGCCCCAGCGGGGTTTGGGGCAGAGCCCCATTCTTCCTGTAAGTCAAAACCAACGACCGTTGGTATGAGAAACCTCGTTTCAGAACCGGTACGTCAACTTCGCGCCCCCGGTCAGCGGCCGATCCACCACGACCGACTCCACGAACTGGGTCGCGGTGATGAATTCCTGTCCGCGCTCGTTCGTGATGTTGTCGATGAAGAAGTTCGCGGACCAGCTGCCGAACCGGAAGCCGGCCGACACGTCGAGTTTGGTGATCGGCTGCTGGAAGAAGTCGCTGAACTGTCCGTTGTCGTAGTTGGAGGTCAGGATCTGCTGCGCATTGCTGCCAGGGGAGCGCAGGATGCCGCCTATGTTCGAATGCTCGTGCGCGGAGTGGCTGAGCACGAATTGCACATAGGGCTGATAGGCAAGCTCGTACCATTCGTAGCGGGCGCGCAAGGCCGTCTTGAAGGCAGGCGCCTCACCCAGCGTGCCGCCGGCTGGCGAGAACGCGGTGCTCGAACCGGGGAGCGTGCCGCCGGTGGAGGACGCTATGCCGGGCGCGTTCGTCTGCTTGCTGTCGTTCAAGGCGAGGCTCAGGTTCACGGTGAGATCGTCCATCGGCCGTCCGGTGGCCTGCAGCTCCGTCCCGAGAACCCGGAAGTTCGGCCCGTTGACGGTGAACGCCAGGTTGCCGAACACGCCTGGTGCGAACAGCGAGGCCTGGGTGTTGGTCCAGTCCTCCTTGTAGAAGGAGCCGTCCAGGATCAGCCGGTGATCGAAGAAACTCGCCTTGTAGCCGACCTCGTTGTTCGTCAGCGAGTCCGATTTGAAGCCGACGTCGCCCTGCTCGCCGTCAAGCCGGTCCGTGGGCGCCTGCCGGTTGAAGCCGGGCGGCCGGTAGCCTTCGGAATAGGTGTAGTAGAACAGGATGTCCGGCGTGAGCTTGTAGGTCAGGTTCGCCCGGTTCCTGAACCCGTATGTGCGGGTCTGCAGATGTGCCGCGGTCAGGTTGTGGTCGTTGCCATTCCCGCCGGTGCAGGGTGCCGGGCCGGAATAGTCGCTGTATGGCCCGGTCAGCGAGCATCCGAAGCTGCCCGCGACGTAGCCCTTCTCGTAGTCGTAGAAGTCGAACCACCGCGTGCCGAAAGTCGCCGTCAGCACTTTCGGGATGATGTCGAAATCGGCGGAGCCGAAGATCGCATATTGCGAGTAGCCGCGCGTGGCATCCGTGAAGAAACCGGTATTTGGCGAACGCACGTTCGGATTGCTGACGCCGGCTACGTCGAGCGGCCCGATCGAGGTGAAATTTCCGGTATCCGTCAGATAGTCGAAATTCGTCTGTTCGGCCACCTTGAAGTTTTCGTAGTAGAACCCGCCGATCGCGCGCAGCCGCAGATCGTCGGGCGTGCTGACGCGGAATTCCTGGCTGAGATGGCTGTCCTGCTCATGGTCGTTCCAGGTGGCGGCGGGTGAGAAACATTGCGGCTTCACGTTCGGGTGGCCTTTGTTCGGCCCCTGGCACTGGTAGTAGTCGCCATACACGCCGCGCGCGTAGTTCGTGTAATCCTGCTGCGATGACGTGTGACGGATGAGGTAGGCGCCGTCATAGACCAGCTTGAGGAAGCCGACCCGGCCGTTGATGGTCAGCGCGGTGTTCTCGAACTGGTCCTCGTTGTAGTTCGACTCGAAGGTCTGCACCGAAAGCGGCGGCAGCTTGATGGGATTGCTGCCCGAGGTGTAGGGCTCCTCGTAGAAGACGCCGTGCACGTCCAGGCGCTGCACCGACTCGGTCAGCAGCGCGTTCCAGTCGTCATCGAACTTGAACAGCGCCTCGCCGCGGAAACCCTCGTAGCGGACCGGATTGATGTCGTTCTTTGCGGTCTTGAAGTTGTTGACCGAATTCGTGGCGTTTGGCGCACCGGGGACGTTATTGGTGTAGCCGGCGTAGTGGATGCCGATGTCCGTCGACTGGCGGGCGAATGTTCCGGGCACGTTGTTTATGTAGCCGCCGCGGTCATCGTCATACGCGGTCAGGCGCACAGCCAGCTTGTTCTCCACGACCGGGATGTTGATCGTGGCATCGATGTTGCCGCTTGGATCACCATGCTCGGTCAGGGCGCCGCCGAGATCGACGGTTCCGCCGAACTTGGTCAGGTCCGGCTTATTGGTGATGTATCGCAGCACACCGGCTTCCGCGCCGGAGCCGAACAGCGTTCCCTGCGGACCCTCCAGGACTTCCACCTGCTGCAGGTCGATCGCATAGACGTCCAGATTGCGGCCCGGTACCTGCGCCGACTGGTCATCGAGATAGACGGCCACGTTAGGAAACGAGCCGATGATGCCACTTTCCTGTGTGCCGCCGGCGCCCAGGCTCAGGCCGCGTATGGCGATGTTGACCTCGCCGGGACCCTGGCCCGCTGCGGTCACGTTAGGCAGCTGGGCGACCAGGTCGTCGAAATTCTCGACGTTGGTGCGCTTGAGCGTCTCGCCGCTGAGCACCTGTATCGAGATCGGCACATCCTGCAGGTTCTGCGTGCGGCGCTGCGCGGTGACGGTGACAATTTCCGGCTTGCCGGTTCCCGTTCCGGTGCCGGGATCGGACGCGGGATCGGCGGCCTGCGCGCTGGTGCCGACGATCGCGCTCACGGCTGCGCCGCAGAGCAGTGCGTTCCTGATGCCGGCCCGCTTCGCGCCGGCCTGGCCTGCCTTGTTGGTGCTCCTGGTCATGCGCGAGAACTCCTGCCGCGTCAGCGTCACATAAATTCGACAAGCCGAGCCGCTCGTGGAAGCCTATCTCGACGGAGCGTTGTTGTCATGCAGGATCGTTTCGTCAATCAAGGCTGACACGAAAGATCACGCCGGTCCCATTCTTATTTTTGCATGGGCCTATCCAGTTAGCGGGGGCCGCACAGACAGGTATGCCGGTGCCACGCGCCCGCCTTGCTCCCGTCAGCCTGAGGACCGTTGGTCGAGAAGCGGCCCGGGAAACCGCTCGCTTCGGGCGTCGGCCAGCCAGGTCGCCCAGCTTTGGCAGATCAAACAAATTGTCGTGGAACCCCCCGTGACTCGTAATCTTTCTCCTTGATCCTGCCTGCGGTTCCAGCCGAGGATGTTGGCGTGTGGGGAACGCCTCAATGTTCAGCTTGCCGCTTTCCATTCTCCCGGACACCCAGCCGAAATCGCATGACCGCCAGGCAGACGCCAGGCTTGGCGGCCCAAGTCAGCCGCCAGCCACAACACATGTCCTGACGGCCTCAGGGCAACGGCGCTGGACCGTCGTGGTCCCAAGGCGCCTGACCGCGCGGGCCGCGCAGGCGCTGCAAGACGCGGAAGCTGCGCAATCCGCCTTGCCGGCGGTCCAGGGCCCGATCCGTTTCCGCCCGCAACTGACGATGTTCGGCGTGATCGCCACCGTCGCGTCGGGCCTCTACGTCTATTCAGAAAAACACGCGGCGGCGTCGCTGGACAGGCAGATTGCGCACGCGTTCCAGGCCACCACCGTGGCGCACCAGCAGAGCAGCCTGCTGCGCGCGGAATGGGCCCTTCTCAACAACCCGGACCGCCTGCATCCCCTGGCGGACCGTTACCTCTCCCTGCAGCCGCTCAATGCCGTGCAGTTCACCAAGGTGGCTGACCTGCATAGCCGGTTGCCGAGGGTGCTCTACGGTCCGCCGGTGCCGGCCACCGATGACGATGCCGCCGCCCCGCCGATCGTGACCAGGCGCCTGCTTGCCATGGCCGAGGTGCCGGCACCTGCCGATCCTGCCCCGGACGCACCGGCGCCGCGCATCCAGGCGGACGATACCGCTGATCAGCCAGCCGGGCAGCCGGCGCGCACGCCTGTCGTGGCCGCCCCCACGCATGCCTTCCGCGTGCTCGCCCGCGCGGGCACCGTTCCCGCAATCGTGGACTCTGAGGTGCCGGACGCCGCGCCCCCCGAGGATCGGGGCGAGGCCGGTGTGCCGGAAGACGACCTGCCGAAACCCGCAACCGCGACGAGGCCTGCCCGCCCGGCCGCCTCGTCCTGGCACCAGGCCGCGCGGCCCGGCATGCCGGCCATGGCGCCAGCGCCTGCATCCAGGCTGGCGGCCCGTGCCGAACCGCCGAAGCCCCGCCCGATGCATCCGCCGGCACTGTTGCGGCCGGAACTGGTGCACATGCTGATGATGCCGCGCCCGCTCTATACCTCCACCTGGACACCCCGGCTGCCACAATCCGCCGCCAGGCCGGTCCTGCCGCAGCACCATCCGGAGTTCGGCCGCTCGGACCCGCCGCATTTCCTCTCCGTGCCGCAGACGGCGCCTGCCAGGCCGGCCGAGTCGCAGCAATATGCCGAAGCGCGACCGCGGGAGATGGAACAGCCGCGCCAGGAAACCTGGTCGCCGCCCGTCACCTATCGCCCGCCGCCGGCCTACGCGTACCGGCCGTATTGGGGCGGCTACAACGCCAACCCCTACGGTGGGTACTACTACCAGCCGCGGCCGGCCTATCCGGGCTACCAGTGACACCAACCGGTCTTGAGCCTTAAGCATAGAAAGCAAGCAGTCCTTTTTTCGAAAAAAAGGACCAAAAAACTTTTGCTTCCTTTCGCATTTGCAGCAGCCGGTTGCATCCGGATTAACCGAAGCATTTGAGCCAGCGCAGGAAGCAAAAGTTTTTTGCTTCTTTTTTTCAAAAAAGAAGGCCTTGCCTTAGCTACACTCGCACCACGGCATAACAAGCAGCCAGCCGCGCCTCGATCGCCGCCGCATGGGCCGGGTCGCGCGCTTCCACCATCACCTCCAGCTGTGCCGACTGCACGGAGGGGGACGCGAACAGGCGCTGGTGCGACACCTCGATGATGTTGCCGCCCGAACCGCCGATCGCGGCCGCGATGTCGGCCAGAACGCCGGGCCGGTCCGGTATCTCCATGCGCAGGCGCAGCAACCGTCCGTCGCGTAGCAGCCCGCGCAGCAGCACGTTCGCCATGATCCGGATGTCGATGTTGCCGCCGCATACCGGCATCCCCACGCGCTTGCCGGCAAAACGCGTCCGGTGCGCCAGCAACCCGGCCAGGGCCGCGGCACCCGCGCCCTCGGCCACCACCTTCGCCCCTTCGGCCAGCAGGGAGATCGCATCCTCCACGAACCGCTCCGGCGCCACGATCACGTCGCTGACGAGCGCGGCGATCACCTTGCGCGTCTCCAGCCCCACGTCGCGCACCGCGATTCCCTCGGCGATCGTGGCCCCGCCGATCGCGTGCGCCGGCGCGCCCATGCGCTGGGCCAGCGCGGAGTACGGCGCCACCTGAACGCCGATCACCTCCGTCTGCGGGCTGAGTGCGGCCATCACCACCGCGCAGCCGCTGATCAGCCCGCCGCCGCCCACCGGCACCAGCAGCACGTCCAGCGGCGGACCGTCCTCCACCATCTCCAGCGCCAGCGTCCCCTGGCCGGCCATGATCGCGTAGTCGTCGTACGGGCTGATGAACAGCAGACCCTCGTGCTGGGCGAGGTGCGCCGCATGCGCGGCCGCTTCGGCCAGCGTATCGCCATGCATGACCACGCGCGCACCCCAGGCCGCCGTCCCGCTCACCTTGGCCAGCGGCGTGAACAGCGGCATCACGATGGTGCTGGCCACGCCGTGCAGACTCGCATGCCTGGCCACACCCTGGGCATGGTTGCCGGCGGACATCGCCACCACGCCGCGCGCGCGTTCGTCCTGCGTCAGCAGCGCCAGGCGGTTGGCCGCACCGCGTTCCTTGAAGGAGCCCACTGCCTGAAGGTTGTCCAGCTTCAGCGTGATCTCGGCGCCGGTCACCCGGGACAGAATCGCGGAGGGCACCGTGGGGGTGCGCAGGACGCGGCCTTCTATGCGCCTGGCGGCCGCTTGCACGTTCGAAAGTGAGAGGGGGGGCGCTGCCCCAGACCCCGCCGGGGGAATGGAGGCATTCCCCCGGACCCCCACCTTCATTAGACGAACTGGAAGTTCAGGATTTCGTAGCTGCGGTCACCGCCTGGGGCGGGGACGCTGACGGTGTCGCCCTTCTTTTTCCCAATCAGGGACTTGGCCAGCGGCGAGGAGATCGACAGCCGCTTGGCCTTGATGTCGGCCTCGTAGACGCCGACGATCTGGTAGGTCGCCTCCTTCTCCGTCTCCTCGTCCAGCAGCTGGACATGCGCGCCGAACTTTATGCTGTCCCCCTTCAGCGAGGACGGGTCGATCACCTCGGCGGCGCCCACCACCTCCTCCAGCTCCTGGATGCGGCCCTCGATGAAGCTCTGCCGTTCGCGGGCGGCGTGATACTCCGCATTCTCCGACAGGTCGCCATGACTGCGCGCCTCGGCGATGGCCACGATGATGGACGGCCGCTCCACGCTTTTCAGGTTCCGCAGCTCGTCTTCCAGGTTCTGGAGGCCTTGGGCGGTCATCGGAAATTTCTGCAAAGGGCCGTATCCTCGAGGCTTACAGGGCCGGCGCGCGGCGCCGGGTCTGGGGTGGATGGAACGCCGCCGCCACGCCTGCGCCGTGGCCTGGGCGCTTGCGTGGTCCGAAGCGGCGGATAGCTTACGTGGAACGGGCGGGGTTGCAAGAGGAAGGCAAGGAAGGCCTTCTTTTTTGAAAAAAAGAAGCAAAAAACTTTTGTCT
>CAXUOA010000169.1:0-1428 GCA_964252625.1 uncultured Acetobacteraceae bacterium
GGATTCAGGTCCGACGCGCCCGCGCCGAAGGTGATGCGCCCGCCGTTCGGGATGGCTAGCGTACTGCCGGCAGCGTTCGCCACGACGGGTATCGGCGGCGGCGGCGGCGGCGGGTGTGCCGGCATGATGAAGGCGGGGGGCAGGATGACCGGGTTGGCCGGGGGTGCTGCCGGCATCTTCGGTACGGTCAGGCGGGCTGTCGCGGGCGTTGTGCCGTGCGCGGCGTGCCGGTGGTTCCTGGCCGCATTGGGGGATGGCTTGACAGGCGCCGGCCTGGCGACCTGCGGCACCGGCGTTCTGGCCTGCGGCGCCGGCGTGAGTTGGTCGAGTGCCTTGTCGTCCGTGCTGACCTGGGCAGAAACGGGCGTGGCAAGGAGCCCGAGCAGGGATAGCGTTGCCGCCCATCCCGGCAGACGGCCTGGCACCGGGATGCCGGCCTTCGCAGCGACCCGAAGCACGGGTCGGATCCTTTCGTTCAGAAAAGGATTGCCGGGTCTCTCTCCATACATCCCGCCCGTATAACGCCCTAGCTGCCCGCCGGGAAGTCAGCGCCCAGGCTGGTGCTTTCCCACTTGTCGAACTCCGCGTTCATCGCAGCCAGCTTTCCGCGCACCAGGTCCAGCGCCATCTTGCCCAGCAGCAAATGCAGCGGCGGCTCGGGGCTCTCCACCGCGTCCACTATGGCGTGTGCGGCGCGTACTGGATCACCCTGCTGCGTGCCGGAATAGCCGTTGATCTGGCGGCGGCGCTTGCCCGCGGTCTCCGCATACGCCGCCATGTCCTGCTTCGGCATGCGCAGCGACCGGCCTGCCCAATCCGTGCGGAACGGTCCGGGCTCCACGATGGTGACACCCAGGCCAAGCGGGCGGACCTCGCCGGCCAGCGCCTCCGACAGGCCCTCGACGGCGAACTTCGAAGCGTTGTAGTAGCCCACGCCCGGAAAGCCCACGAGGCCGCCTTGCGAGGACAGGTTGACGATGTGGCCGCGCTTGCGTTCGCGCATGCCGGGCAACACCGCTTTGGTCATCGCGATCAGGCCGAACACGTTCGCCTCGAACTGCGCGCGTATCTCGTCCTCCTCGCCTTCCTCGATCGCGGCCATGTAGCCGTAGCCTGCGTTGTTGACGAGCACGTCGACGGCGCCGAATTTCGCCTCTGCGTGCTTGACGGAGTCCGCGACCTGCTCCGGCTTCGTCACGTCCAGCGCAAGTGCTAATGCATGGTCCGGGAATTCGGCGGCGATGTCTTCGACGCGGGCGGCATCACGCGCGGTGACGACGGCGCGGCCGCCGCGCTCCAGGATGACGCGCGCGATCTCTCGGCCGAAACCGGTGGAGCAGCCGGTGATGAACCAGACGGCATTTTTGTCCATGGGCATTCTGGGTTCCTCAGTTAGGAAGCAAGCAGTTCTTTTTTGAAAAAAAGAAC
>CAXUOA010000169.1:1528-6587 GCA_964252625.1 uncultured Acetobacteraceae bacterium
AAAAAAGAACTGCTTGCTTTCTTACCCAGCCTTCTTCCTCGGCGCGGCCTTCCGAGGCGCCGCCTTCTCCTTCGCCGCCGGCTTACTCTCCGTCTGCCCGAGGCTCTTCTTCAACGCGGCCATCAGGTCGATGACGTTGCCGCGCTCCGGGGTGGCCTCGGCCGCCGGCTTGAAGCCGGAACCCTTGATCTTCGCGTCGATCACTTCGCGCAAGCGGGCTTCGTAGCGGTCCTCCAGATCGGACGGCGCGAACGGCTTCTGCTGCCGTTCGATCAATTGCGTCGCCAGCTTCACCATGTCGGTGTCCGGCTTGTCCTTCGGCACCTGGTCGAACAGGCTGGCCGGGTTGGCGATGTCACGATGTTCGTACAACGTGTGCACGATCAGGCCGTCCTGCATCGGCATGATCGCCACCGCGCGTTCGCGGCGGGAGATGACGAGGCGTGAGAGTGCCACCGTCTTTGCCTGGCGTATCGCGTCGCGCAGAACGACGTACACGTCCTGCGCCGAATCTCCGTCGGGCGCCATGTAGTAGCTGGTGTCGAAATACACCGGATCGATGCTGTCGGCGGTGACGAACTTGTCCACCGTCAGCATGCTTGAACTCTCGATGCGCGCCTTTTCGAAATCCTCGTCGTCCAGCAGGACGTACTGGTCTTTCTCGAATTCGTAGCCGCGCGCCAGGTTGCGCCGCTGGAGTTCCTCGTCGGTCTGCGCATCCAGTGTCACCATACGCACACGGTTGCCGGTCTTGGGATTGATGAAGTTGAAATGCAGGTTGGACGTCTCGCGGTGCGCCGTGTGCAGCGCCACCGGACAGGAGACAAGGGCCAGGCGCAAATGTCCGCGCCAGATCGGGCGTTCAGCCATGCTTGCGCTTCTTTTCGACGGATGGTGCAAGAGTCTGGCGCGCATCGCCGAAGCCGGCCCAGGGATCGGTTTTCAGCCTGGCGATGCGGGCGGGAACGGTGTGCAGCGTGAAGGCCTGCGGGTCGAGCTTGTCGGTCACTTCGCGCCAGGTGACGGGCACGGCGACCGTGGCGTGCGGCCGTGCACGCGGCGAGAACGACGCGATGGCGGTGGAGCCGAGCCCGTTGCGCAGCCAGTCGATCAGGATGCGGCCCCGCCGGCGCACTTTCGGCACGGACGCGACGTACAGATCGGGCGACTGGTGTTCGAGCTTTTCGGCAAAACCGCGGCACCAGGCACGCGCGCAATCCCAGTCGCAGGACGGGACGAGGGGCACCACGACGTGCAGCCCCTTGCCGCCCGACGTGCGGCACCAGCTTGCATATCCGTCGGCCTCGAGCCTGGATTTGATGTCGTGCGCGGCGCGGACGATCTGCGGCCAGGTAATGCCGTCGCCCGGGTCCAGGTCGAACACGAGCCGGTCGGGCCGTCCGGCATCGTCCAGCGTGCTGCCCCAGCTGTGCAACTCCACCGCGGCGATCTGCGCCGTGGCGATCAGCCCGTCGGTGCCCTTGAGCGAGAGGTAGGGCGCTTCGTCAAAGGCGCCCTCCTGCAGGCTGGCGGGCATGCCGCGGTTAGCGTGTTTCTGGAAGAAATGCTCGCCACCGATGCCGTCCGGGCAGCGTACGAAAGCGAGCGGCCGGTGCGCGATGGCGTCCAGTGCCGTCTGTCCCATCTTCTGCCAGTAGCCCGCCAGATCCTGCTTCGTCACCGCGGGGTGGCCGTCCGCGGCGGGCCAAAGCTCGCGCTCCGGATGGGTCAGCCGCACGCCGCCGAGTTCCGCGCTCCTATCCGCCGGTTTCTGGGCGCGCACGATACGGCCGGAATGCGACCGCGCGCCGAGTTCGTGGCGCTTGGCCTCCAAGTTCGGCACGTCGCGCACCACGTCGCCCGCCGCCTTGTCTTCGCGCAGGCCGAGGAAGACGGCGTGACGCAGGCGCCCGGCGCCTGACCAGCCGGTGTACTGGATTTCCGCCACCAGCGCGGGCTTCACCCAGGCGATGTCGGACGGCGGCTTCTCTTCCGTCAACAACATCTGTCTGGGCGGGTCGCTTGCGAGCGCGTGGAGCTGTGTGGCCAGATCCTGCAGCGTGGTCTCGGTAAAACCGCTGCCGCAGCCGCCGACGAAGTGCAACTTGCCCGCCTCGTCGTAGAAGCCGAGCTGCAGCGATCCCAGGCCGGAGCGGCTGCCCTGCGGCGGCGTCCAGCCAAGTATGACGAACTCCTCGCGGCCGTGGCATTTCACCTTCAGCCAGTCCCGGCTGCGGCCCGCCTGGTAGGCGCTGTCGGCGCGCTTGCAGATGATGCCTTCCAGGCCCATCGCACAGGCGTTCTTGCGAACCTGGTCGGTGATCCCTTCCAGGTGGTCGCTGACGCGGATGAAATCCTGTTCGGGCACCAGCGCCACCAGCGCCGCCTTGCGTTCCGTCAAGGGCAGGTCGCGCAGGTCGCGTCCGTCCAGATGGAGCAGGTCGAACAGATACAGATGCAGCCTGTCGGTGCGGCTTTCCTTCAGGGCCGCCTGCAGGTCCGGGAAGCTGGAGAGTCCGTCCGGCTGCAAGGCCACGAGTTCGCCGTCGGCCAGCAGCGTCTCGGCCGGCAGGGTGGCGGCCGCGCGGGCCACGGCCGAGAGGCGGTTCGTCCAGTCCAGACCGTTGCGCGTCAGCACGCGCACATCGCCGCCGTCCTTGCGTATGATGACGCGGTAGCCGTCGAACTTGATCTCGCTCAGCCATTCCGCACCCTGCGGCGGAACGTCGGCGTTGCTGGCCAGCATGGGCGCCTGCGCCTCCGGCAGCGGCGCGGCATGGGCCGGGTTTGGCGCGAGCTTGCCGGCAACCGCGCGCCTGCGTGCCTGCTTCGGCTTTGGCTCCGGTTTGGGCTCCGGTTTCGGCAGCGCCACGGCTTCCAGTTCCCCGGCATCCAGGCCGGTGCGTTCCTGCGCGTCGTGCTCCTTGATCAGCAGCCAGCTTTCGCCGCGCTCGCCGGGGCGGGGCTTCAGGCGGATGAGTACGAAGCGGCCATGCAGGCGGGCGCCGTCGAGGGTGAATTTCATCTCGCCGCGCGCGAGGTCGGAATCCGCGTCGCCCACCGGCAGCCAGAGGCCGCGGTCCCAGATCTCGACCGTGCCGGCCCCGTAATTGCCCGCCGGTATCACGCCCTCGAAGCCGGCATAGTCCAGCGGGTGGTCCTCGGTGCGCATCGCGAGCCGCTTGTGGGCGGTGTCCATGCTGGGGCCCTTCGGCACCGCCCAGCTCCACAGCACGCCGCCCTGCTCGAGCCGGAAATCCCAGTGCAGCCTGCTGGCCGCGTGTTTCTGGACCACGAATATCAGCGTGCCGACGGCGCCGGCGGCCGCACCCGGCGCCGGCTCCGGGGTCTGCTCGAAGTCACGTTTTTCCCGGTAGGCCGCAATCGATGTGTCGCGAATCGCCATGACGTTCAGCAACGTTGTTTCGGCAGGGCAGGTTCCTCGAAAGCCGCGGGGAACCCGGACGCGGCGACGCGGTATGCTGCACGCACCACACCCCGCGCCACAAGGCCAGCATGCCAGACCAAACCCCGGAACCCGGCGATTTCGCCATCACCGCGCAGGTCTCCCTGGTGGAGCAGCGTTTCCGCACGCTGAAACACAACGATATGTTCGGCGTGTTCGATCAGCGTGGCGACATCCGGCCCGGACCTGGCGGCACCGAGGGGCTGTATTTCAACGACACGCGCTATCTGTCGGAGTTCGAGTTCGTGGTGGCGGGGCGGCAGCTCGTCCTGCTCAGTTCCACGTTGCGCGACGACAACGCGACGCTCACCTGCGACCTGAGCAATCCGGATATGCCGTCGGACCGCGACGGTGCGGCCAGGCTGGACAGCAACCTGATCCATGTCCGCCGCTCGCGTTTCCTGTGGCAGGGCGTCTGCCACGAACGCATTGCCATACGCAATTTCGACGTGGTGGCGCATACGCTTCCCGTGGAGATACGCTACGGCGCGGATTTCATCGATCTGTTCGAGGTGCGCGGGATGACGCGCACGCGGCACGGACGGCACGAGCCGGCCGCCGTCACGCTGCGTACGGTGCGGCTGGCCTATACCGGGCTGGACGAGGTTCGCCGCACGGCCGATTTGCGGTTCGATCCCCCGCCCGAACGCATCGACGCGGGCCGCGCTTTGTTCAACGTGATGCTGCCGCCGCACGGACGCAGCCTGATATTCGTGGAGATCGCCTGCGACAAGCCGCCGGCCGCGGCGCCCGAGGCGGCACGCCGGCCGGCGGAAAGTTTCGTCAACCGCATGATCGAGCAGCGCCGCTGGACCCGCCAGCGCAGCGCCGGCGCCGCCGGCATCGAGAGTAGCAACGAGGTGTTCAACGAGGCGATGCGCCGGGCGATCAGCGACCTGACGATGCTGACGACGGAGCTGCCGGGCGGCCCCTACCCGTATGCCGGCATCCCCTGGTTCAGCACGGTGTTCGGACGCGATGCCATCCTCACCGCGCTGAACGTGCTGTGGATGGACCCGGCGATTGCCGCCGGCGTGCTGCGCTACCTGGCGGCAAACCAGGCGACCACGCACGATGCGGCCTCCGATGCCGAGCCGGGCAAGATACTGCATGAGGTGCGGCGCGGCGAGATGGCCGAACTGGGCGAGGTTCCTTTCCGCCGCTATTACGGCAGCGTGGATGCCACGCCGCTGTTCGTCATGCTGGCCGGTGCCTACCTTGATCGCACGGGCGATCTGCCGACGGTGGCCGCACTTTGGCCGCAGCTGCACGCGGCGCTGGGCTGGATGGACAGCTACGCGGACCGGGACCCTGACGGCTTCGTGAGCTACTTCCGCCAGACCGACGAGGGCCTGGCCAACCAGGGCTGGAAAGACAGTTTCGACAGCATCAGCCACGCCGACGGCACGCTGGCGGTGGGCCCGATCGCGCTGGTGGAGGTGCAGGGCTACGTCTATGCGGCGCGCCGGGCGGCGGCCGCCATCGCGCGCGCGATGGGACAGGCCGACGCGGCCGCCGCCGAAGAGGCGAAGGCGCTGCGTCTGCAGCAGGCGTTCGAGCTGCGGTTCTGGTGCGAGGATCTGGGCACGTATG
>CAXUOA010000170.1:0-4555 GCA_964252625.1 uncultured Acetobacteraceae bacterium
GGGTTGGAGTGGTGCGGTGACGGGCAGGGGATCGGTTCTGGTGGCGGCCATGGTGCTGGGTGGGTTGCAGTGTGGAGCGGCGGTGGCACAGACCGCGCCTGGTCCGGCATCCGCACCCGCCGTGGCGTCCAAGGCGAAGCAGGCGGATTTGGGCGCGGCCGGCGCGGCCGGCGCGCATGACGAGAGCGCGGGCAGCGGCGACATCCCGGCGAAATTCCTGCCGGCGCTCGGCACGTATGACTACGACAAGCGCGAGGTGATGATCCCGATGCGCGACGGCGCGCGACTGCACGCGGTGATCATCGTGCCGCATGACGTCAGGCACGGGCCGATCATGCTCGACCGGACGCCGTATGACGCCGACAAGCACTCGGACGGTGTGGTGTCGCCGTTCGTGGCCGAAGCGACGCGCTACGTGCTCCGCGACCTCGTGCAAGACGGCTACATCGTGGCGGTCGAGGACGTGCGCGGGAAATACAAGTCGGACGGCGACTACGTGATGAACCGGCCGCTGGTGGGGCCGCTGAACGACACGAAGGTGGACCACAGCACCGACGCCTACGACACGATCTCCTGGCTGGTTGGCAACGTGCCTGAGTCGAACGGCCGGGTCGGCACGATCGGCACGAGCTATGACGGGTTCACGACGCTGATGAGCCTGATCAACCCGAATCCGGCGCTGAAGGCGGCGGTGCCGATCAACCCGATGGTGGACACCTGGATCGGCGACGACTGGTTCCACCACGGCGCGTTCCGCGAGGAGATGATGGACTACGTCTATTCCCAGGAGGCGACGAAGGATTCGAGCAAGGCGTGGTGGGCTTCCGCGCATGACGATTTTCCGTTGTTCCTTGGCCACGTCTCGGCCGGCGCGTTCGGCCACGCGATGGGAATGGAGCAGCTCGGGTTCTGGCAGCGCCTGACGCAGCACCCCGCCTATGACGATTTCTGGCAGGGCCAGGCGGTGGACAAGCTGCTGGCGCGCGCGCCGCTTACGGTGCCGACGCTGTTCGTGCAGGGCCAGTGGGACCAGGAGGACATCTACGGCGCGGTTGCCGCCTATGAGGCCACGGCCGCCAAGGGGGACGCGGCAAACCGGTTCCTGGTGATCGGGCCGTGGTATCACGGGCAAGCCAACACGAAAGCTTCGGTGCTCGGGCCGTTCGACTGGGGTGCCGACACCGGTGCGTGGTTCCGTAAGCACGTCATGCTGCCGTTCCTGGACGCGCGGCTGAAGGATGGCGGCGCGCCGGCGGACACGGCGCCGGTGACGGCGTTCCAGACCGGGACCAACACGTGGCGGACCTATCGAACTTGGCCGCAGGCTTGCGAGGCGTGCGCCGACACGGGGCGTGCGCTGTACCTGCAGGCGAATGGCGGGCTGTCGTTCTCGCAACCTGCGGCGGGGAGCGCGCGGTTCGACGAATACGTCTCCGATCCGGCCAAGCCGGTGCCGTACCGGCAGCGGCCGATCCGGCCGACCTATGCGGAGGACTCGACGTGGCACACCTGGCTGGTCGATGACCAGCGTTTTGCGGACGGACGGCCGGACGTGCTGAGCTACAGCACGCAGACGCTGACGGCGCCGCTGACGATCACCGGCGCGCCGGTGGCGCATCTGCTGGCATCGACCACCGGCACGGATGCGGATTGGGTGGTCAAGCTGATCGATGTGTATCCGGACGTGGTGCCGGAGCAGCCCGAGCTTGGCGGCTACGAGCTCGCAATCAGCATGGACGTGCTGCGTGGGCGCTACCGCGGGGACCCCGCACATCCGAGTGCCATCCCGGCCGGCGACGTGGTGGGCTACACGCTTGCGCTGCCGAACGTGAACCACGTGTTCCTGCCCGGGCACCGCATCATGGTGCAGATCCAGTCGAGCTGGTTCCCGCTGTATGACAGGAACCCGCAAAGCTTTGTGCCCAACATCTTCTTTGCCAAGCCGGGTGATTACGTGAAGGCGACCGACCGGGTGTTCCACGCGCCGGATGCGGCAAGCTACGTGCAGCTTCCGGTGGTTGCGGGTGATGATGGGAGTGTGGTGGCGGGACCGTAGGAAGGAAAAGTAAGGAAGGCCTTCTTTTTTGCAAAAAAGAAGCAAAAAACTTTTGTCCCCGCGCATTTGCGGCGTCCGGGTGTTTTCCGGATAGATACGCAGGCTGCGAGTGCGGGGGAGTAAAAGTTTTTTGCGTCTTTTGCAAAAAAGAAGGCCTTGCCTGCTTAATGCTGGTCAGCCCGCGTGCGTTTTGACGGCGATGCGGATGAGGCCGCCGGTGTTCCCCCCAAGGAATAAAGGCCTTCTTTTTTAAGAAGAAAAGCAAAAAACTTTTGTTCCGTTCGCTGCGGGTGATGGGTTGTTTAAATAGTCGTCGGGTGGTTGGGGTGAGGGAAGCGTGGGGCAATGGGTGCGGGTGATTGCGCTGTCAACACTGGCTGGCTTCGGCGGGACGACCTCCGGTCAGACAGGCGACATCGCTAAAAGCCCGATGGCAGATTTGCAAACGACGGTTTGGAATCCTCGGCCTGGGGGCAACCAAGTGGCGCTGTGGCCGCAGGGAATCGCCATCCGGAAACCCGAGTTTGACAGGCCCGAAGAGGTCGGCCGCGGCTCCAAGCTGGTGGCCGGGCGGCCCTGGCATTATGCGACGTACGTCTCGCGTCCGACCATGACGATCTACAAGCCCAGGCTGCAGGACAGTCAGGCTGCGGTTGTTGTCCTGCCGGGCGGTGGTTATGCGGCGCTCGCCATGGATCTGGAAGGTTCCGAGATCTGCGACTGGGTCACGCATATCGGCATGACCTGCGTATTGCTGAAATACCGGGTTCCGCAGGCGTGGCGGCATGGCCAAGGCCGCGTCGAGACACCGCCGGGCCTACAGCTGCCGCTGCAAGACGCCCAACGTGCCATGGGATTGCTGCGGTATCGCGCCTCTTCTTATGGAATCGATCCTGGCAAGATCGGCGTCGTGGGTTTCTCGGCCGGAGGGCATTTGGCCGCGGCAATCAGCAATGCGGAGCGGCGTGCCTACGAACCGGTGGACGAGGCCGACCGGCAGTCCTCACGTCCTGATTTCGCAATACTGCTCTACTCCGGGCATCTCTGGGACGAGACGGGTTCGAAACAAAATCTGAAATTGTCGCCGTGGGTGGCGGTAAGCCCGAAAGCGCCGCCAACGTTGCTTTTCCACGCCATGGACGACGCCACGGACAATGTGCGGCACTCGTTGGCGTATGGGTTGGCGTTGAGCGATCTGGGTGTTCCGGTGGAAATGCATTTCTATGCAGCGGGCGGCCACGCGTTCGGGCTGCGTCCGACCTCCGCTCCGATCACGACCGAGTGGCCGCCTCTCGCCGAAAAATGGCTGTGCAGTATCAGGATATTGAAAAAACCGAAGTAGCAAAGCAGTTTCTGCTGGAGAGCAAGCACGTTTCAAATGCGGAGAGACAAAAGTTTTTTGCTTCTTTTTTGCAAAAAAGAAGGCCTTGCTTTGCTTGCCTAAAACTTCACCCGCACTCCGCCAAAGAACCCGAGCGGCGCCGCCAGGCTGTAGCTGCGCGGGTTGGTGGCGTTGGGCGCCTGCGCGAGGAACACCGAATTGGTCGGCGAGAACGTGCCGTAGGTGTAGTAGCGGCGGTCAAGCAGGTTTTGGGCGCTGACAAAGAGTTGGAAGGCTGGGGTGACGTCGTAGGTGCTGTGCAGGTTCATGACGAAATAGCCGGGCAGGCGGGGGGTGAGGTTGGCTTCGTCGCCGAACAGGTATTGGCCGGACTGGTACTGGCCGTCGATACCGGCGTGCCAGGCTTGGGTTAGCGTGCCGTCTATGCCGTATTTTATGATGCTGCGGGGCACGCCTGGAAGTTCGTTGCCTGGGCGGATGATGATGTTGCCGAGGGCATCCTGGGCGGGGTTGCTGCCACCGGATTCGACATAGCCTGACTGGTACGTGGCGTCGGTGAAGGTGTAGGAGGCGTAGGCGGAGACGCGGTCCAGATGCAGGTCGGCGCGGGCGGAGGCGCCCTGGCGCCTGGTCTGGCCGATGTTGGCGAAGTAGGCGCGGTTGAGGGTGACGCTGTTGATGAAGGCGATGTCGTCGTCGGAGTCGGTGCGGAACAGGCTCAGGTCGTAGCCGAGGCGGGCGGTGGGGAGAATGTTGGTGTGGCCGCGCAGGCCGGCTTCTATCGTGTGGGCGATGACCTGTTTGAGGTCTGGGTCGCCGACGAAGAAGTTGGCCAGGCTGCAGGAGTTTTGCGGGCCGGCGCAGGAGAGTTCGGCCGGGGTGGGCGCGCGGTTGGCTTCCGAATAGCCGGCGTAGGCGGTCAGTGCGGGGGAGAGTTCATAGGTTAGGCCGGCGGCGGGGTTGAAGCGGGCGTAGGCGTGGTTTCCGGTGAGGTCGCCGCCGCCCTGGTCTGCCAGGTCGATCTCGGCGAAGTTGAAGCGGCCGGAGATGGTGGCGGCGAGCGCGCGGGTGAGGTTCAGGGTGTCGGACGCGAAGCCGCCGGCGTAGGAATCGGTGATGGCGACGCGGACGGGAGTGTTGCTGCCTGGTTCGTCGAT
>CAXUOA010000170.1:4565-6579 GCA_964252625.1 uncultured Acetobacteraceae bacterium
GGCCGATATAGACGCGGGTGAGCGGGGTCAGGCCGCCGATGAAGGCGGTGGCGGAGAACTCGGTCTGTGCGCCGTCGAACGAGGCGCCGGCGACGAGGTGGTTCTTCAGGCCGAAGAGGTCACCGGTGTCGGTGAGCTGGGCGGCCGCACCGTAGGCGTTGGTGTTGGTGGTGTTGACGTCGAGCTCGCTGTAGGCAGCGGTGTTGCCGAGGAAGGCGGGGATCGGCGCGCCGTTGCGGGTGGTGCTGGGCTGGCCGGGGCCCTGGCAGAGCAGGTTGCTGGCGTCGTCGCAGGGCGTGTCGTTGGCCGAGTTGCCGTTCACCACGTGCTGCTGGAAGTAGTCGTAATAGGCTTGCGCCTGGACGCTGAGCACGTCGTTGAGGGCGATGTCGGTGCGGAAGGCGGCCTGGATGGTGCGGTTGCTGATGCCGTTGGGGGCGGTGAACTGGGCGCGGGAGTCGATGGCGAGGAGCTCGATCGGGGCGGTGCCGGGGCCGTTGATCACCGAGTTTGCCGCGCTGAGGTCGAAGTGCATTTCGGCGCCGTCGCGCTTCAGGGCATAGTCGGCGAAGAGGTTCTCGATGTCGGTGGATTGCAGGTCCCGCCAGCCATCCTGGTGGATGACGCTGCCGGCGATGTAGAGGGCCTGGTTGCCGCTTTGCACGCCGTATTCGATGTCGCCCTGCACGGTGCCGAAAGCGCCGCCGGAGAGGTCCGCCTGGCCGCCCTGGGTGGAGAAGCCGTCTTTCAGGGCGATGTTGAAGGAGCCGCCCAGCGCGTTGAGGCCGAAGAGGGGGTTGGAGCCTTCGACGTTGAGGCGGCTGATGGCGATGGCGGGGATGAGGTCCCAGTTCACCGTGTCGCCGAAGGGCTGGTTGAAGCGGATGCCGTTGACGTAGACGGCGATGCCCTGCGAGGTGCCCTGCAGGGGCGAGACCTCGAAGCCGTTGTAGAACAGCGAGGGCTGATAGGGATTGCCCGACGCGCTGTCCAGGTTGATGCCGGCGATCTGCGTGTTGAGGGCCTGCAGGACGTCGGGCGCACCTTCGCGGGCGATGCTGGCGCTGCCGAGCACCTGGGTATCGACGGGGATGGTGTTGCGGTCCACGCCGCTGCCGAGCAGCGGGCTGGTGCCGATTACGGTGATCTGCTCGATCTGGCTGGGTGCAAGCGGGGCCCAGGTGCTTTGCGCGGCGGCTGGGTGGGCGAGGAGTGCCGGTGCTGCGGCTGCCAGCAATCCTAGCCAATGGTGTGCCGGCATCCCCTGCGTGTCCCGGTTGTTGCTGCGTAGGGTATGCACGCAATCACGCGGACGTGACGAGGGCAATGCTTCCTGGTTGGGTTGGGGCGTTTTCCCGGTTTGCCGGGCGTGGAGGCGGTAGGGGCTTTTCTGGCAGTTTCGGCGCACGCGATGTCTGCCCGTTCCGTCGGTGTTGTCCTCCGGGCGAAATCGCTGTCGGTGCCTTGATCGCTCCGGAAGGACCCGGCTGTTGCACCTGCGGGGGAGCAAAAGGTTTTTGCTCCTTTGTTTAAAAAGGGCGTGCCTGGTTCGCTCGGCTTAGCGCAGCGAGTTCCCCGTGCTGCCAGGCGCGTTGGCACCTGTGGTGGAACCCAGGCCGCCGGGCAGGCCGGCTGGGGTGAACTTGCCGACGTTGCCGAAGAGCTGCTGGAAGAACGAGGCTTCGCTGCCTGGCGAGGGGGTGGCGCCGGCAGCCATGTCGACCGGCTTGCCCTCGGCTTTGTCGAGCTGGCGGATGCCGCGCAGGGTGCCGGACTGGTCGAAGCTGAGGACAACCACCTTCTGCTTATGTATGCCTGGGGTGCGGCCGATGCGGGTGCTGGTGATCTGGCTTATGTAGATCCAGGTGTTGTCGTCGAAGGTGGCGTGCGCGGTGGGCGAGCCGATCAGGGCTACCGCGTCGGCGCGGCTGGAGGTGCCGGGGATCAACTCCTTCAGGGCGTCCGGATCGACCAGGGAGCCGCGCTGGCGTAACGTGGGGTCGAAGATGTGGAT
>CAXUOA010000171.1:0-6568 GCA_964252625.1 uncultured Acetobacteraceae bacterium
GGCGTGCTGCTGGGTGGCATCGCGGTGGCCTACGCGCTGGTCGAGTTGCTGCCGCCGGACGTGCTCTCCCCGCCCAACGGAGACCCCGCGGTGCCCATGCTGGTGGCGCTGTTCGCCACCGCGCTCGCCTGGAACATCTTCACCTGGCTGTTCGGCATTCCGAACTCCAGTTCGCATTGCGTCATCGGCTCGCTGATCGGTGTGGCCGTGGGCGATGCGCTGCTGCACCATCGCGGCATCGGCGCCAGTGTGGACTGGGGGCAGATCTGGAACGTGCTGCGCGCGCTGCTGATCTCGCCGATTCTGGGCTTCGTGGGCGCCGGGCTGCTCTACATCGTGGTCCGCAAGCTGATACGCGACCCGCATCTGTACGAGGCGCCGCATGACGGCCGCCCGCCGGCCGGCTGGGTGCGTGGCCTGCTGATCCTGACCTGCACCGGCGTCAGCTTCTCGCACGGCACCAATGACGGGCAGAAGAGCATCGGGCTCATCATGCTGACCATAATCGGGCTGATGCCCGCGACCTTCGCGCTGAACCCGCTGGACCAGGCCGGCATCCACGCTTTGCCGCACTATGCCGAGCAGGCGATCCCGCTGGTGCAGAAATACGGCGACCAGGCAAAGGCGGAGGCACTGGATTCGGCGCAGCGCCTGCAGCAGGCCGCCCCGGTTCTGGGTGATGACGCCAAGCCCGCCGCCAGCACGCCGCAGAGCACCGACCCCGGCGCGGGCGGCCAGGCCGACCCCACGGCCACGCGGTCCGGCATACGCGCCGAGGTCTATACCCTGACCGCCGAGCTGAAGGCGATCGGCAAGGACAAGCAAGCGAGCCCGCAGGACCGCGCTTTGGCGGAAAAGCTGCGCGGCAGCATGCACTCGGCCGTCGAATACGCGCCGTGGTGGGTTCGCATGCTGAGCGCCGTCTGTCTGGGCCTGGGCACCATGATCGGCTACAAGCGCATCGTGCACACGCTGGGCGAGCGTCTGGGCAAAGCCCACCTGACGCCGGCGCAGGGTGCTTCGGCCGAGCTGGTGGGCGCGCTGCTGATCGGCACCGCCGGGTTCACCGGCCTGCCCGTCAGCACCACGCACATCATCACCTCGGGCATCGCGGGCACCATGGTGGGGTCGGGCGCGGGCATCAATCCGGGCATGCTGACGCGCATCGGCCTGGCCTGGGCTTTCACCTTGCCCATCACCGTCGCCGTCGCGGCCGGGTTGTTCTATATTCTGGCGCCGAAATGACGGCAGCGGTAGTGAGGTAAATCGGGGCCTGCCTCTCGAGCGCGAATCCAGGATTGTATCGGTGTGATCGCGGCCGCCGCGGGGCAGATGATCGTGCCAGACGGCGGCACTTCTGCCAGGCTCGCGATTTCACCGCCGGTCTGCAGCGCGGTGCAGACCTCATCACGCGCGTCGGCTGATTCGGCGACCGGCCGTGTGTCGGATCCAAGCCGGCACGCTCGGAAAGGCCTGGAGTTCGCGCTTATGGGGTGCTGCCCCAATCTCGCCTACCGGGCAAAAAACAGGTCCGTCGGCATCACTGCCGCAAATCCTCCACCCGAACCCGCCGGTCATCCGCCTTCGTGGCGGTGACCACCTCGATGCGGTTCCGTTGCACACCGAAATTCTGTTTCAGATAACCGGCAACCGCATCGGCGCGTCTTCCGGCAAGGTCGCGGTTGAGGCCGGAATGAGATTCCAGCCGCAGGCGGTCGGCGGCGAGAGCGCGGCCGAAACTGTCGAGCAACCTGGTGGCACTGGGCGTAAGGTTGGCGGAGCCCGGAGCGAACGTGATCGACGCAAGCCGCTCGGCCAGGTGCTCGGCCATCGCGGGATGCACGTCCGGTTGGGTGCCGGGGGGCGTGCGCGAAGGGCCGGCAAGCTCCTGCACGGGCGGAGCCGCGTATGCGCCCGGCGCGGCGCAGAGCACGACCCAGAGCGCAAAGGCCGCCGCGCGCATCCGTGTTTCCCCCGTGGTGGTCTTCAGGCCATCCGACATCCGGTGTGTCATACTGGCAGCTTGCCCGCCGGCGCAACCGCGTCCCTGCTGGCGGGCTGCAGGAGGCTGACGTAAAGCAGGTTCGTTTTCTGTCTGGAGAGTACCGGCTTGGACCTGGTGGGCGTAGATCTGGGCGGCACGCATGTGCGTTTCGCGCTGGCGAGCGTGGGTGGCGGACGCGTGACCACGCTGGGCGAGCCGGTCACCCTGCAAACGGGTGATTACGACGGCATCGTGTCCGCCTGGAAAGCCTATGCGGCTGTGGCCGGCCGGATTTTGCCGCCGGCAGCCGCGCTCGCGATCGCCTCTCCCATAGCCGGCGAAGCGCTGAAGCTGACGAACAGCACCTGGGTGCTGCGCCCGGCCACGCTCGCGCACGAGCTCGGGCTGGAGCGGATGACGCTGATCAACGATTTCGGCGCTGTCGGCCACGCGGTGGCGCGGCTGCCCGAAGAATACTTCCAGCACCTTGCGGGGCCGGACGTGCCGCTGCCCACGACGGGCGTGATCGGCGTGCTGGGTCCGGGAACCGGGCTGGGCGTGGCCCACGTGCTCCGCGGACCGACCGGCTACCAGGTGATGGAGGCGGAGGGTGGCCATATCGACTGGGCCCCGCTCGACCACCTGGAAGACGGGCTGCTGTGCCAGCTGCGCACGGTGTTCGGCCGGGTGTCTGCGGAGAGGATCGTCTCCGGACCAGGGCTGACGCACATACATGCCTTCCTGGCCGGGCTGGAGGGAGAGGCGGTTGCGGATCGCGACACCAAGACCCTGTGGCAGGCTGCGCTGAGCGGGACCGACCGGCTGGCGGCGGCGGCATTGGACCGGTTCTGCCTGTGCCTGGGCAGCCTGGCGGGCGACATTGCCCTGGCACAGGGCGCGCATGGCATGGTGATCGCCGGCGGGGTTGGCGCCCGGATTGCGGCAAAGCTGCCAGGCAGCGGGTTTGCGGCGCGCTTCCGTGCCAAAGGCCGCATGGAGCCGATGCTGGCCGCCATGCCGGTGAAACTGATCACCCACCCGGAGCCGGGCCTGTTCGGGGCGGCAGCCGCGTTTGCCAGGGAGCACACCATTTGAGGCGGATCATCCTGCTGGCTTTGGCGCTGGCCGCTTCCGGTTGCATGGTGAAGACGGCGCCTGTGCTGTCCGGACGAGACCAGGACGACCTGGCGCGGGTGACGCGTTTTCTCGATGCGATGCCTCGTTTCGAGGCGCATTTCGTGCAGAGCGGCGCCTACGGGACGGGAGCAGGGCTGGTATGGCTCGACCGGCCCGGGCGCCTGCGGCTGGAATATCAGGGACCGGGTGCGCGAGTGATGGTGATCAGCGGCGGGCGGGTGCGCATCCTGGACCGCAGCAACGGCGCGCTGACGACGCAGCCGCTGTCACGCACGCCGCTGGGTATCCTGCTGGAACCGGTGATCCATCTGGACGGTGACGTCACGGTCGACGGCCTGGTGCATCAGGGCGCGTCGCTGGCGGTGACGCTGAGCAAGACCGGGGCGGCAGGGCAGGGCAGTCTGACGTTGCAGATGGCGGACCAGCCGCTGCGCCTGCTCGGCGTGTCGGTGACGGACCCCTATCACCGGACGCTGGAGCTCAGCCTGTCGGGTATCGATACGGCACCGGTGCTGACGCCGGAGTTGTTCGTGCCGCCTACGATGGCGCCGCCAAGCTGAACCTGCGGGACCACAGGACGCGACAAGGTTGCAAAAGGTTTGGGCGTGGGAAGTTCGGGCACAGGTTCGAACACTACTGTGAACACCTGCACCGCGGTGACGACCATCGTTGTGACTCGAGAGGTTAGATCGGTCTGCACCACGTCGGTTGCACCCGCGACAGGCAATTCAGTAGAGACATTACCCCCCTTTCATACCAACCGCCTTTAGCACTGACCGTTGCCCAATCGCGGGTGCCGATTGAGCGGATGCGGTCTGGATCGTCAGTCAGGAATAGGCAGGCTTTCCTGCATGCCTCCAGGATATCGTCGTAGTTGTCCCGGACGAGGGCGCGGAGTTTGTCTCTCAGAGAGTCAGAACCCAAGCCGCTTTGTATACATCAACCAGTCTCGCGGCCGACGCAGTTACAGCAGGCAGTTGTTTTGAAAAAGCACCAGAACACATTCCCGCTTATCAACCAGGCAACACGGCCTCATGCACCGCATTGTTTTCGCGCATGGTTCGCTCATTGAAGGAGGCAATGATGCGGGCTTTGATGAGAGGGCTGACGGATGCCGAGTTCCAGTGCCTGACCGACGGTCGGTCTGCGCAGCATAGACCATGCCGCCTGGTTGATAAGCAGGAAAACTTTTCCTGCTTATCGCACAAAAGACGGCGCTTTCTTGCCTGCCCAAGTGTCAATCTCGAAGCGGGTTGGTCTAAACCCCCGATTTCACCAGAACGTAACTGCCAGGCGCATCCTCGAAGGGGACCAGCCGTCCGTCGCCCGGGACGCGCGCCGGAACTTTCTCCGCGGCATGGGCGGTGACCCAGGTGTTCCAGTCGTTCCACCAGGAGCCGGACATCTCCACGGCGCCGTCCAGCCAGGCTTGCGGGTCCGGCGGCAGCGTGTCGTTCACCCAATGGTTGTACTTGCCGCCTTCCGGCGGGTTCACCACGCCGGCAATGTGGCCCGATGCGGCGAGGATGAAACGTGTCTGGCCGCCCAGGAGCTGGGTGCCGCGATAGGTGCTGCGCCAGGGGGCGATGTGGTCCTCGCGGGTGGAGAGGAAGTAGGCGGGCGTGGTGACCTCGCCAAGGTTGAGGGTTTCGCCGTCCAGCGTGAGCGCGTCGGGTTTGGAAAGCAGGTTCTGCTGGTACATGTGGCGCAGGTAGTAGCTGTGCATGCGGGCGGGCATGCGGGTGGCGTCGGCGTTCCAGTAGAGCAGGTCGAAGGGGAACGGATCGTTGCCGAGCAGGTAGTTGTTCACCACGAAGGACCAGATCAGGTCGTTGGCGCGCAGCATGTTGAAGGTGGCGGCCATGTCGCCGCCTTCGAGGTAGCCCTGTTCCTGCATGCGGTCTTCGAGGGATTTGAGCTGTTCCTCGTCGATGAAGACGCTGAGCTCGCCGGCTTCCTCGAAATCCAGCAGGCAGACGAAGAAGGTGGCCGATTTGATGCGGTCTATGTGGCGTTTGGCCATCCAGGCCAGCGTGGCGCCGAGCAGGGTGCCGCCCAGGCAATAGCCGACGCAGTTGACGTCGTGTTCGCCGGTTGCGGCCTCGATCGCGTCCAGCGCCGCGAAGATGCCCTTGTGCATGTAGTCTTCGAAGCCGGCATCAGCCAGGCGCGCGTCCGGGTTGACCCAGCTCACCATGAACACGGTGTGGCCCTGGGAGACGGCGTAGCGGACCAGGCTGTTCTTCGGGCGCAGATCCAGGATGTAGAACTTGTTGATCCAGGGCGGCAGGATCAGCAGCGGGCGCTTCAGGACGGTTTCTGTCGTGGGAGTGTACTGGATGAGCTGCATGAGCTCGTTCTGGAACACCACCTTGCCCGGGGAGACACCGATGTTGTCGCCCACCTTGAAGGCGTCGGGGTTCGTCATGCTTATGCTGAGCTTGCCGCGGCCGCGCTCGAGGTCGGAAAGCAGGTTGTTCAGGCCGCGCAGGAGGTTTTCGCCGCCGGTCTCCTTCGTGCGGCGCAGGACTTCGGGGTTGGTGAGCAGGAAGTTGGACGGGCTCATCGCGTCCATGAACTGGCGCGCGTAGAAATCGACTTTCTTGGCGGTCTTCGGGTCCAGACCGTCCACGCCACCCACCACATCGTGCACGTAGCGGGCGCTGAGCAGATAGCTCTGCTTGATGAAATCGAAGACTTCGCCCTGGCGCCACGAATCGTCACGGAAGCGCTTGTCCTTGGCGTCCGGCTCGATGACCGGGGTGCTGTCCATGCCCATCATCCGGCGCGTGGTGTTCTGCCAGAGGGTGACGTAGTCCTGCCAGAAGCCGATCTGGGCCTGCACCAAATGGGCCGGGTTGGCGACGAGGCGGGCGGTCATCTCCAGAAAAGCGCGGCCGATGTTGAGCGGGTCCGCCGAGGGCACCGTGCGGGACTGGCGGTCCAGCCAGTCCGCGACGATACGCTGGGACCTTTCGGCGACGTCGGCCATCGTGCGGCCGATGACCTGGGGGTCGGCGAGCTTGAAGTCGATGGGCTTGGGGTCGGCGGGTGCGTCTGGCGTACGGGCGTCGGGCATTTCCTGGTGTATCCTTTCCGGCGGGCGCCGACCGGGTTAGACCGGCGCGTCGGTCGGAGGCTGCGGCTTTTATGCCTGGTTGTTGGTCAAAGGGTAGGCTTCGGGATAGTTTGGTTCAAGCGAGGGCTGGCTGGACGTCCGCAGGTTTGATCCTGGCGACGGGGTTGGCGCTGTGCGGATGCGATCCGCTGAGCGCCCCGGTGGATTTGTTCCATGATCTCCAGGGTGGCGAGATCGCCGCACAGCGGCCGCCGCCGCCCGGGGCCGGGCAGCCTTATCCGAAGCTGGGGTCGGTCCCGGCCAAGCCGGTGCTGCCGGCGCAGACCTATCGTAACGGACTGGCGGCGCAGTTGCTGGCGGAGCGCGAC